>JAHFDZ010000012.1 GCA_023248745.1 Myxococcales bacterium
ACGTCGCGTAGGCGCTATCTGAAGCAGCATTCTTTGGACTCGTACCCTCGAGGTGAAAGAGAAAAACGCTGAACCCCTCGGTTGTCGGCCTGTTGCCGATGTTCCAAACGACGATCTCAAGCGGAACGCTCGCGCCAGCTGCCGCAGTTTTTGGGGCCTTGATCAACGTGATGGCGAGGTCTGGTCCCGCAGGAACTATCGAAACGGGAATGGACCGCTTCTGGTCGCCGAGCACGACGTCGATCCGGTGATTGCCGACTGATGCGTTCGCCGGGAAGATGAGCGAAGTCAGCACATCGGTCGATTGATGGGCCTTCAATGATGGCACAACATCGCTTGTGAGGTCGCTCGCAGCACCGTCGTCCTGCTCCGCATAGCGAAACTGAATCGGCATCTTCGACGACGTTCCCTCCGCAACGTTGGTCACCTTGACGCCGATGGTCGCCGGCAACCCTTTGAGCACAGTAATGCGATCAGGAATGCTCTCGAGGTTGAGTCCGGGTGTTGCCACTGACGATGGACGTTCCTTGCCCGTTTTTACATCTTCGAGCCTAATTCCCTTTTGCTCGGCGATCTTGGGCGTGAGTTGCAAGCGCTCAATCAGACGCGCGCTCTCGGCCTGTGAGTAGACGCCTGCGGACAATCCTCGATCGACCCCGATCAGCGTGAAACCCGCTCCGCTTTGGGAGAGAACTGCGACCCTCGCACCATCAGCCGATACCCAGCG
The DNA here is from genome assembly GCA_023248745.1 of Myxococcales bacterium. GTDB lineage: Bacteria > Myxococcota_A > Polyangia > Polyangiales > Polyangiaceae > JAHFDX01. The sequence goes on from JAHFDZ010000012.1 coordinate 728, forward strand.
CGAGCGGCCCTTCCTGTCGCGACTCCCGGCGCCGTATGTCGTCGCCAGGGTTCGATACCGACCGGACTCACGCGCGAGGTAGCGAGCCGTAATGGAAAAGACTCTCCCCTCCGCGAGGAAATAATTGATCCGTCGATAGGCCAACTGCTTCGGCGGTTCGGCGATGACGATCGCAACGCTCTTTCCGCGTACGCGCTTCGTCGATCGACGGCACGCCCAACCAGGGGACTTGCACTTCGCATCGACATCCGCCAACGTCGCGCCAATTGCGACACCGGCAACGTCCGAAGGAGGCGTGTCTGCCGCAAAGCTCCGCGTTGACACGAGACCGACCGCAAGGGCGGCGATTGTGAGGACGCAAGTCACCCAAACGCACTGCATTCGCATCGCGGTTCCCCCGATGATGAAGATATCAGAAGTTCGCAAGGCGGCCATAGCTTGCACCGAAACGCACGCTTGGCCGGGAGAGACGCGAGATTTCCTTGCCGCAACTTGGTCATGTAAGAGCGCATGCCCCAAGAGCAAGTCGACTGACACATGCGACTGTTCAACCTTTGCCTGCACTCGAAGTAACCGTTGAGCGCACGCGAGAACAACGTCAAAAAAATTGACGATCTGTCGAGCCCGAACGCACTTCGCAAGATGAGGTGGCCGACACGGTTGTTAGCGCGACTTTTTCATTTCTTGCACAGGGAGGCGACCTCTTGGCCGACCTTCAGAAATCCCCCAACCGGCAAAGAGGACCATCAACTCTGAGGTCGTTCTCGCCTGGACTCACGATGCAGGCGCACCGCAAAGATGACGGTCGGCACCATCGCAAGCAAGGACACAAGCATCCCGCAGAACGTTCCGTTCATCGCCAACGAGATGCCCGCGGCGAGGTGACGCGCTCTCTGCGACGGGTCCACAGTGGCGGTCTCGCGAAAGGCTCCGCGCAAGAAAAGAACCGTTATTGCAAAACCGAGGAAAGGGGCCACGACCACGAGACCCCCGCTCACGAGGAGACCAATAAGGTTCTTGCTCGTTTTCTTCTTCGACACCGCTACAAGGTCGCACAACTTTGCGCGCTCTCGGAGGGAACCGTCGACCTTGGCCGACATCTCAGCGCGCGATAGCTCCTAACAGCATGGGGTCTTAGCCTCCGCCGCCATCACCACCGCTGTCGGGCGAATACCCTGCGTCCTTGCCAGCGTCGCCTGAGCAACCCGTCTGAAACGACGTGCGGCACCGGTAGACATCGCACTGGTGGCTGTCCTTTTCGATGGCGCAATCGCAGCCCGGATCGGGATAGCCCGCGTCCGCGCAGTCTCCCGATTCCGACCAGCCCCCGGGATCGTAGCCCGGGAGACCGACCGGACAGCAGCGACCGACCTTCCCAGAACCGGTGTCGGCCGCATCCGGACCTACGCTTGCATCGTTCCCCGCTGAGGTGGGCGCACTGCAGGCCACCGCGCCGATTGTCGCGATTCCAAAGAACCAAGTCCGAGCGGTCATCATTATTTCCCCAGCCCAAAGCAACCTTCGGGCCGCACGGGGATGACGGACTCCGAGCCCGTTTTTTTTGCGAGGGCCACGACGTAGCGCTCCGACAAATCTCTCCAAGGCACAACGTGGCTCACCGCGAGCGCGGGGAGGCGCGGCGCCCAAGGACAAAACCGCTCGCTTCGGCCTTGCTGCCGACAAGGTCGTCCTGTTCGGATTTTGCGAATGAAATGTTGGCCGACCTTTCAGAACCCACCCACCCGGAGGAAGCTGTAAATAGAGAGCCCTATGACGCCTGATCTCACGCGGGTGCTCAGCCGCTACTACTACGTACGACCCTCGATTCCGTTCACTGCACACGACGCGATCGCGATCGCATTGCTTCGCGGTCGGCACGGGCAGAGCGCCTTCGTAGAGACCTATCTGGAAACGGCGTGGCGATCTTTGGTCGTATCCTTGGAGCTGACACATGCGGACGAGGCGGCTGGGCTTCTCTGCGCGGAAGCACGGTTCGTTCAGTCGCCGATGTTTGAACGATTCGAGCCCATGGTGTTCGGTAGCGTGCTTGCGACGCGGCGTGCGCTGCTCGACGTGATCAACGTCCACTCGGGATTGCTTGAGGGTGATCCATGGGGCGGCCAGATGGTCCGCGAATCGCTTCGACCGAGTCTCGAATTGGCGCGGGGTTGGTACGACGCGATGAAGCCCGAGCTGCTCAAGGGCTTGATCCCGATTGATCGCGCGATTTGCGCAATGCTCTCTTGGGATTCCGACCGAAGCGTGGACTTCTCTACCCTTCGAGACCAACACGGTTGGCGAGAACCGACGGAAGACGAAGTCTTCGAGCACTGGATTGATTGAGGCAAGGACCTCTCAGGCAATCCGCCTGATACTCTTTGCGAAAACCCTTCGACCTTCTGGCCGACCTTCAGAATCCACCCACCGGCGGAGAGGGCGGGATTCGAACCCGCGGTAGGCTTGCACCCACACATGATTTCCAATCATGCTCCTTCGACCACTCGGACACCTCTCCGGTGGCGGTCAACTTCAACCGCCAAGGCGGCGGGACGGTAGCGCAGGTCTTCGGCGCATACCAGCGAGTCGATCAGTGCCGCGCAAAAGGTGCCCGCTTCGGACGATCCCATTGAGCACAACTTGTCGGTCGACCACGGCGCGAATCACTTCACGCTCAGCAACTCCACCTCGAAAACCAAGGTCGACCACGCTGGAATTGACCCCGCTTGTTTATCGGCGTAACCAAGTGCGGGCGGAATCTGCAGAATCCGTTTGCCACCTGGCTTCATGCCCACGAGGCCTTGATCCCAACCCTTGATGACGCTTCCGGCGCCAAGCTTCAACTCAAACGGCGCGCCACCCTTTTTCTTCGACGTGTCGAACACAGTTCCGTTCATGAGCGTGCCTGTGTAGTGCACCGTAATTTCGTCACCCGATTTGATCTCTTTTCCAGAGCCGACCGATACGTCAACAATCCTGACGACGTCTTTCGCAGGCTTGGGGTGCTTCTTTGCATAGTTCAAAATGTGCTCAAACGTTCGATACGACTGAGCGCCCGAGAGCATGTAGCCACCGATCAAAAAACTCGGCGCGCCGTTAAAGCCCAATCTGTCGGCCTCTGTTTTGTCGGCTTCGACGAGCGCCTTGTGCGCGCGGCTTTCGAGCGCAGTGTTGAAAGCAGAAACGTCGAGGCCAGCTTCTTTCGCGTATGTGCTCAGTGACGCGACGCTCAAACCATCGTCCTTCTTCATGCCGCGGAACATGAGGTCGTACATCTTCCAGAATGCGACATCACCCTTCTGCTTTTTTGCTTCGAACGCCGCCTCAGCTGCACGCGGAGCGTCTGGGTGCATGGGCAACGGAAGGTTTCGCCAGACAAGTTGGATGTCTGCGTTGTGGCGATGCATGAGGAGCGAGATCGTCGGCTTCACGCGCACACAAAAAGGACATTGAAAGTCGGCGAATTCTTGCACAACGACCTTGCCCGAGCCTTTTCGAGGCGCGCTATTTGGCACCTTCGCCTCGACATAAACCGGCAACGCCTCGGCAACGGCGGTCGCCAAAATGTGTTCGTAAATTTTGTTCTTCTTCACGCCCTTTTTCACGAGCGCCTCGGCATGCACAATCTCTTCGTCGATGACGGGTTTCAACTTTTCGAAAGGCTGCGCGCCAACAAACCTTCGACCATTAATGAAGAGATGTGGCGTGCCCGAAGCTTCAACCGCTTGCGCGAGTTCGAGATCGCGATCGACTTCTGCTTTGTACTTGCTGGTTTCAATCGCACGATCGACCTTCTCGAGATCCAGCCCGAGCTCTTCGGCAATTCCGAGGAGCGAATCTTTGTCGAGATGCTCTTGGTCCCCGAGCATCGCATCGTGTGCTTTCCAAAAACCTGCGTCGCCTCGCTGAGCGCGCGCCTCGAGCGCAAGCATGGCCGCGGGAATCGCCTTGGGGTGAAATGGCAGCGGCTCGTGCTTCCAAACGAATCGCACTTTGTCGCCGTAGATTTTGCGAATCTCGGCAAACGTCGGTTCGACTTTCGCGCAGTACGGACACTCGAAGTCAGCGAAATCAACGATCGTGACGAGTGCATCCTTGGACCCTAAGACGGGACTGGTGCCAACAGGCACATTCCACACGAGAGTCTCGTTGTACGGAGGCTCTTCTTCTTGCCCGCCCTTTTTGTCGCCATCCTTTTCGACGCGTTCTCTGCCCGCCGTCACCAGCTCGGCGTAGAGCAATTTCATATCGGTGACGCCGGACTTCTTCGTCGTCTCGGCCTGGTCTTTCACGTAACCCGCAACTTCGGTGGGCGACACGTCGGTGCGAATGTTGACTCCGTTTACGAGGAGTTCGGGCGACGTTGCAATCTTTAGCCCGTCGGCGACTTTGCGATCGCGCGCAAGCTTGTCGACAACACGTGCACTCGCGCGTTCTGCAACCAACGCTTCCTTGCTTGCGCCACTCGCGGCCGTTGCGAGCGCAATAAGTTCATCATCTTTACTGTTCCGCTCTTTGACGAATCCGTCAACGAACTTGAAGAAAGCACTGTGGCCGCCCAAATTGAAGACGGCCTGAGCGGTCGTCGACACGAGATGCGCTGCGGCGTCATCCTTCGCCGGGAGCGTCTTCCAAACCACGCGCGCCGAAGGAACTTCTTTTTCAACCGCGTGCGCAATCGCAAGAATGCCGGTGGACTCTTCACCGGCAAGATCAACGAACGCGAGCACGGTCGTCGCCGATGAACGATCGCCCAGACTCGGGTCGAACCGATCGATGGGAACCAAGGCATCTTCGTCGCGCTGAGCAAGCGGCGATTCGCTGAACGCGACGCCACGCCCCGAAGGCGTCGTCACCGTGGCAGGTAGTGGTGCTTGCGGCGTGGGAGGAGTTCCGCACGCAAGAAGTGGAATGAACGCAGCGTGCCACCAGCGAGTTCTGAGCATTGGAAAAGCCATCCCCTCTTATATCGATCAATTTCTGAGCTGATTTTCGTCCGTTACTTTTTGCGCTTCGCGTCGACCCCCAAACCCCACGAGGTGAGCTGATCGAGAGTCACAGGATCCAGAAAGACGCTCTCTTGCGCAACGCGAACCTTCATGCCCCGAAGCAAGACCAGTTGACCAAGCAGCGCTTCGAGCGCGATTGGATAGCTTCCGCGTACGTCACTGGCGCACCGTGGGTCCATTCTCGCGAAGCAGAAACGAGCATCGCCAAATTCGCGACCCGAAACGACAAAGTCAGCCCAACGTATCGAAAAAACGCCCTGGTCGAAAGCAACGACAGGTCGCTCCGACGCTCGCTTCATCGTGGCGCGCGCGAAGAGGTCCTCTCCGCGAAAGTGCGCGGGTACTTCGAGCCCGAGCGATGCCACAAGAGTCGCCGCCACATCGACCGACGACGAAGCGCCTTTCACAACACCACTTGGAACGCCTGGCGCGACGACAACCATGGGTATCGAAAGCGCGGTCTCATCGAGACCATCAACGGGAGCAAGCGGGATGGGCGCATGCGGCACAATGCCAACGTCGCCGGCCACGATGAGCGTCGTGTCACGAAGGTCATCAATCTTGACGAGTTCTTGAACGAACCGCCCTAACGCCTCATCCTCTTTGCGAAGCGCATAGGAATAGGAGGCCCAAACGCGCGTGCGATCGGCATCCGTAAAATGCTTGGGTATGGCCCGCGCCTTTGAGAGCGTCTCGGCGGCTTTTCGAGGGTCTAGACCGCCGTTGTAGGTCGCCGGCGCGAGATCCTTGAGATCGCGCTCAGGAATGTCCCAGGGCGGATGTCCACCGCGCGCGTGGACCATCATGAAGAACCGACCGTCCTTGTGCAGACGCGCCCACTCCGCCGCGTTTTCAAACGTCTGAACGCTCGCGTCGCGCGCTGGCGAGAAGCTCTTCATGGTGTCCCAGCCGCGCGAAAAGCCAAACGCCGATCCGGCGGAAGGATTCGCAGAGAACGCGGCTGTTGGTACACTTGCTTGACGAGCTAAATCGGTCACCGTTTGGACGTCTTTGGGAAGCATCAGCGCGGGCGCAGAAATGCCGTGCTCGCTTGGGTGAAGGCCGCTCAACATGCTTGCAAGCGAGGAACTCTCACGTGTCGAAGCCGCTCGGTGCTGTGAAAACGCGGAGCCTCGCTGCAGGAGAGAGGTCCACGCTGGCAAGTCAAAGGGTGCTCCCGGCGCCGTGGTCGCGATAGTCGGCCAGCTGCCCAGCACAACGAGCACAACGCGCGCAGTGCCAGTCCTTTGCACAGCAGCAGGTTCCTCGTTCGCAGCAATGAGTCGAAGGTCGCCCACTTCAACACGCACGCCGCTCGCCGCTTGAGCCACGGCAACTTCGATGGATGCGATCTCCATCGCACGGCCGCCAGGCTCCACCTCGACGTCGAAAGGTACCCACGCCTTTGCCGCGCCTGCGTCCAGCACTTGATCGACGAGTATCCGCGGTGGCTCGGAATCGCGCAGCCTTCGAATCACAACCTTTGCGCTTCCAGGCGACGACAGCGCAAGGGCTCCCTTCAAGCGCGTGCCCGGCGCAATTGCACCCACCCAGCGCGCAAAGCTCGAACCGCGGAGCGCAACTACTGGCTTCGATTCGCCATTGAGTGCCGCTGAGCCAAGGGCCTCGCGACGTGTGGGCGCCGCATAACGTGGGTCTGGTTCGCCAGAACTCACGTGAATCCAATCGACAAGAAACGCGGGCTCCTTTCGCTTGCCAAGCGCCGCATGGACAATCAGTTCGTTCAAACCTTGGAGCAGCTCGGCCGAGCCACCTTGCGCGGCAACGACGTGTGTTTCGCCGCGCTTGAATGACCACGACCCAGCCACTTTGCCATTGAGGTAAACCGATGCACGCCCATCGCGCAAACCATGCAACCGCGCTTGCACAAATACGCGCGAAGGCATCGGCACACCGGCATCGTGCGGAGCGATCGTCACCGCTTGCTCTTGCCAAGGCACCAAGAGTGCAAACGTCGATGAAGACGGTTTCGCCCACGTTGCGCCCTCAAGCTCGACCCCACTTTCATACTCGCCACGGAGCCACAGCGGCGTCGACGCTTCACCGAGATCTGCAAGAAAACCGTGATGGCCGAGAACTAAACTCTCGGTGAGTTTGCGGGCGTGCTCTTTTTGCGGCGACGCGATCACTTGTGCATCGACAAACGGATTCGACCGGGTGGCGCAGCCCAACAGCGACAGGACACATGCAATTGGTATCGAGCGCCCTATTCCCACGTCACGTGGGTCGTAGCACAGGGTCTGACCTCAGCGACGACGGTTCGCTCTTTGCCAAGCGCACCTACGCGAACGTCATGCGACCCCGCTTGCGCAACGAGGGTCACTGACGGTCCCTTGCCCCGCACCTGACCGTCGACGCGCACCGGAACATCAAGAGGAACTTCGAACGAAAATGAACCTTGCGAAGTATCATTTTGGCAAGGCGCATCGTTCTTTTTCACGTAAACCGCGAGAGCGGATGGCGGCGGAATGTGAGGACTCTCATCTCGGCCCGGAGCAACCGCTGGCGCACTTGCACCCATTTGCGGCGCTGATTGCGGCAAGATCCTTTGAACGTAGAATCCTGCGGCGATCGCGATCGCGCCACACGCAACAAGTGCAATCGTCCGACCGCGCCCCTTGACGGGTACACCCGCAGGCTGCTCGTCGTTGGCAACCGTTACGGGGGGAAGGCTGTTCAGCGTCGCTTGCGGCTCACTCTTCTGGCGCTCTTCGGTCTTCTTCGACTGTGGCTCGTACGCGGCGTCGATCCAATTGGACTCTTCGGAAGGCGCCGCCACGTGCGCCGCTGTGTCCACCGACTCCGCCAAACTCGCGGGCGCCACTTCGTCAAGAGTGTTGTCTTCTTGGTTGGCGTTCGGTGTAACTGACGCAGGCGGCACTTCGTCACTCTCTTCGGCGCCCTCAGAGGCCTTCTCGTGCATCATCAACTTGATTGCCTCGAGCTCACTTACGGCTTCACTCGCCGCTTGCAGCGCCACCGGCGGCGGCATTTCCGCAACTTCAGGTGGGTGGGTCGTCAGACTGTGATTCACAAGTTCGGGCAGCGCTTGCAAGCGGTGAAGCTGCTTACCCAATTGAATGGCTTCTGCATCGTGACGCGCAACGTCGAGCAAATCGTCACCAACAGAGGTACGAATTGCGGTTACCGCTCCGCGCACCGCGAGCTCGGCGAGAACATCTTCGATCAGCGCTGGCGGCACTTCGCCCGTCACCAACATTCTTCGCGGCGAATCACCACGCGCGAGCTTACGCACCACTTGGCGCGCCGGATCCGGCGTCGCAAGCAAGTAGTCACGCACAACCTCTGGATCGAGTTCAACGCGTTCGACCACCGAAAGTTTGGAACCCGTGCACACCGCAAGCGCCGCGCGGGCGGTCACGACAAATGGAACAAATGCTGATCCATTTTCTCCGTCGTCAAATTCTGACTCAAGCGGTTCCTCCGCCGTAATGACCAAGAAGCGCGCAGCCGAAACGCCGAGCAAGTGTCGCAGCGCGGCAGTGCCACACAACAGTTCTCCATCGGGAGCAATGCGACTTGCGCGAATGAGCTCACCCGCACGCACCTCGAGTTCGTAGAGGAATGTTGCATCTTGCACCGAAATGCGTGCGTTCGGGCGAAGCTCTCGGACAATCTCGAGCAGTCCAACGGCGCCTACACCGTCGATGCGACCGCAAGCCGCGTCTTCCTGTGTAATGCGGGCCCGCACGCGCGATCGCGGATGAAGCACCTCGCGTACACGCGCCAGTATCGCCGCGCTGTCGCTCTCTTTGCGAAGGTATCCCGCCGCACCAACACCAAGTTCACGAACGCGTTGCAGCAGGTCGTCTTTCCAGGAGAGCAAGACGATCGGTACGTGCTTGAGCAGCGGATCACGCCGCATCGCGCGACAAAGCCCGAAGCCGTCGAGATGAGGCATCACGATGTCGGCAAGCACCAAGTGCGGCGTGATGCGGCAGGCGATCTCAAATGCTTGTTGACCATCGCTCGCTTCATGGACTTCGCACCCAGCTGCGCGCAACAGATCGGCGATAAACCATGTAATCGATGGATCGTCGTCTGCGACGACTACGCGACACCCTTCGAGTGGCACGTCGAGATCAGCCGGCAAGTCCGCACCGCGATGCGAACCCGGTGTCTGCTCCAGCAAACCCGCGACGACGGTGACGGCTTCCGCTTGGGTTCGTGGATACCGAATGCGGCCAGACGTTGAACGCGAGATCGCATCTCGTGCTCGCGCGATTGCGCCGAGGAACGCTCCCCAGATTTCATCGTTGCGGCGGATCGTCTCGCCGCGGAGCCGCACATCGACCACGTCAACGATAGATCGACGAACTTCTTCCGCGAGGCGCTCACCGAGCTCTTCGAGAGTAGGCTCGCTCAGCGCGATCTGAATCGTTCGGCCTTCGCGTTGGTCGAGTGCCTGGGCAGCTGTGACGAGCAACGACGTCCGCAGGACGGGCTTGGAAAGCAGCTTTGTCACGCCGAGCGACAGATATCGCGCTTTTTCTTCGTGCCGCGCAAAGGTGCCCACCACAATTGTGGGAACTGGCTCTGACCAAGGATCATCGTAAATGGACTGGACGAATTCAAAGGCGCCTTCAAGGTCGGCGTCAACGATGACGAGGTCGGGAGCGAAGCCGCGAACTTGCTGCTCTGCGCTCACGGTATCGCCCACGTTTGCACAGGAAAATTTGCGACGCGAAAATGCTTCACGACCTAACATTTCTGACAGCTCAGAATCGCCAACGACCAAGACCGCGGTGAGCGTCGCGTGTTCGACCTGCGGCGCACTCTCTTCGGGCGCATCCCATACGAGCGTCGGCAAGTCGCGAACAAGCTTTCCCAGCGCCTGGAAGTCCTTGCGCGAGCGCTCCTTCGCTTGGAGGACCGCCGTTGCGTCTTGAATCGACTTGGCGAGACGCTCGAAGCGGAGATAGCGAGCCCCGACCTCGAGCGCCGCCAGTTTTCGCTTCAACTGGTCACGCACGCCTTCGTTGTCTGGCGCCGCCTCAAGTGCGCCGAGAAGATCGCTGCATTCAGCAACTCTTCGCCCAAGGGTGCCGACGAAGTCAGCCTTCGCACCCCCAAGACGAGCCGATTGCTTGTCCGACTTTTCGAGATTCTCTTCCACGGCCATACCATCGGCCGCTATCACACTGGGATCTGCGTGGCCCAATTTGCGTCAATTCATGCAGAATGTAACCAGCAGGACTACATGAGCCAATTTACCATCCGCCGCGCACAAGAAGCCGACCTCGAACGATTGATTGCGATCCATCAAAACGCGTTTCCAGATGGGCGCAGTCTTGCGACTCGACGCCTCAATTTCATGCAAAATCCTCGCTTTCATCCCGACGATCTCTTTGTCATCGAAGAGGACGAGCACATCCTTGGGCACGCGTTCTACGCCGTTACCCACGAGTGGTTCGGAGGCAAAAAACTCTGCGTGGGAACAATTGCGTCTCTCGGCGTCGCGCCTGAGGCGCGCGACTGCGGCGTCGCCACTGCGTTGCTCGCTCACTTGCACGCGCGATCGGACCAAGCGGGTGCGGCGCTCGACCTCCTCTATCCGTTCACACAGGGGTTTTATCAGCGCTTCGGTTACGAATCGGTCAGTCCCTACGTACGTCTCGCCGCACACCCACTCGCATTTCCTGCGGGTCAGCGTTCAGCGCTGCAGCCGATCACTGGCGATGACGCGGCGCAAATCATGGCGCTCTACGAACGATTTTGCGCCGAACGAACGGGCCCACTCGAGCGCTCCGACGAACGTTGGGAACGCCTATGGACGAACGACGCGGCTACCCAGCTTTGTCTACGCACAGGCAATCAAGTAACTGCATATGTTTCATTTTCGATTCATCAAGCCATTCTGCACGGACCCACAAGACTACTCATTCACGACTGGGCGTGGGCAGACGCAAGATCGCAGCGCGTTCTTTGGAATTGGGCGCGATCGCTCGCCGGTCAAGCGATCGTCATCGAAGTTGACGTTTGCCGAAATGATGCGCTGCTCGATGCTGTGCGGGATGCCGAGCATGGCCGCTTCGGAGACGCAGCCGTAGAGCATCCGGTGGGCACGCTTGCAGCGGGACCGTCGATACGCATCGTCAACCTTGCACGCGCGCTCGCCGCACGAGGGTATCGCTCAGAAGAGACCCTCACGTTTGCCGTCGGCAGCGAGCGATTCACCATCCACGACGGCACGCTTCAACAAGCCGCGCCCAATCGTGCAGTCGATGTTACAATTGCGCCAGCAGGCATTGCGCAACTTGCGTTCGGCGGCGTAACGGCTGATTCGCTCGTGACGATGGGTCGTCTCGAGGGCATCTCGGCGCAAGCCGTCGCAAAGGCCGAGCGCGTCTTTTCGATCCCACCCTTCTTCTCGCCCGATACGTTCTAGCGTAATCGCAGCTACGACCATGCCGACCTTGCCTCCACGGCCCTCCCTCAATCCTTCTTGGCTCCCTGAGCCTGCGCCAACATCGAGCGTGATGCGCATCGGCACGGCTGTCGGGATGGGCGCGATCGCTGCGGCACTTTCGACCCTACCGGCTGCCTTGCGCATGAGTGGCGCCGTGGCGAGCCACACGCCGTTGTGGAAGGTATGGATCGCGCTCGCAGGAAGTACCGTACTCCCCATGTTGCTCGCCGTGATCGCTTTTCGCGGAGCGTCGCAAGGTGCGCTCGCGCTCTTTCGCGATCGCTTGCGCTTGCAGCTCGGCGTTGCTCTTTTTTCTGGAGCGGCTCTTTATGTGTTTCTTCTGATGGTCGGAGCAACGCTTCACAAAAACACGCATCATCGCGGTCTTGCCGGCGCGACGTTTGCCGTTGTTGCGCTCGCAGCAACCGTAGGCGCGATCATCACGAGTCAACGCATCGCATCGCTCATCGAGGCGCACGCACCCAAGACACAACGCGCGCTTCCTTACGCTGGCGGATTGGCGCTTCTCCTCGTCGTTGCGTGGTCGTTGCGATCGCCAGCCTCGAGCGGCGAACCCACCGCGCTCTTCCTCGATTTGCTGGCATTCACGCTCATGGCCGGATTCGCCGCACAGGCCGCATTCTCACGCTTGCGGCCCCTTGCACTCGCCGGCCCACCGGCTGCTTGCGCCCTACTCGTGCTCGCATGCACGGTTCTGAGAGGCGCGCCTGATTTAGTCAAGATCATTGTCGAACAAGCGCCCGCCTTCGGCCAAGCCGCTCGCGTCGTCGCAGGCGCGCAGTGAAACGGTTGTCATCTTGTTGGGTGTTACTCGCGCTCGTGTCCGGAGCCGCAACCAAAACCGCAACAGGAGCGGAGTCACCGAGCACGCATGGGGTCGCCGTTGTCGCGGGCAGCACAGCCGCTGACGTCGCGTGGCCGCTTGCGCAAAAGTTGTACCGCGATCGATCGATATTACCGAGAGGTCTCGAAGAGAGCGTCGCCCGTGTCCTCGCGGGAGAAACTCCTCCTGAAGGTTCCGCCGCAAAGCTTGCCGATATGCGCGCCCTTCGTGACTCCATTCATGGCGACGACGCGCCATCACGCCTCGTGCTGCGCGACCTCTGTGGACGCCTCAGCGTTAAGGCGATCGCGCTCGTGACCCACCCGCCCGTCGAAGCGCGCGCCTTCGACTGCGTGACGGCGAATTACCTTCGCGCAGTCTATTTCCCCGACGACGTGAGCGGACACGGCTGGGCTGGGGCTGCGCACGCGCTCACCCTCACCTACGGCGCCGCACCGAAAAAAGAGACGCGCGTCGCGCCGGGTTCAAACGCTACCGAAGGGCGCCAATTCTACAAATCGTGGTGGTTCTGGGGCGCAATTGGTGGCGCGGCTGCGCTTGGCGGCACCGCGCTCATCGTTGCGAGCACGGGGGGGTCTAGCCAAATGGAAATGCAGATGCACATTCCCCGCTGATGGTCTCTTGGGTCGCTCGCCTGCTCAGCCTATTCGCCTTCTTGCTGACGTTCGGTACGCAGCAAGCATTGGCCTCGCGCGCCGAGCCGACGCTTTCGCAAGGAGCCGCGCCAGGAATCACGCGCCCTGAGGCAGTACCGCTTGAGCCAGACGGTCCGAGCGACATGCCGCGCGTCCACGGCGTCGCGATTCCGGCGATACCGGCAGAGCTCAAGCATATCGATCGCGGGTGGTTACAAATATACTATCCCGGCGCGTACGAGACCGACGTGACAGACCTGGTCCGCATTTCAGAACCGTTCAAGTTACTTTTGTCGAAGCACTTTGGCCAAGAGGTCCTCAGTCACGTCGAAGTGCGGTTGGCACGAACCGCAAAAGAGATGGCAAGCTTCGCGCCTCGTGAGGCGCCGCCGCCGGCATATGGCGTGGGCGTCGCATACCCGCGACTCAAGCTAGTCGTGCTCTCGGTTCAGGATCCACACACGTTTCAGGCGGCGAATCTCCCCGACGTCTATCGTCATGAGCTTGCGCATGTCGCGCTCGACGACGCAACCGATGGCCACTACATGCCGCGCTGGTTTAGCGAAGGCCTCGCGATCTACCAGGCGGGCGAACACGGATTTGATCGGCAGAGCCTGCTCTACTCGGCCGCCGCAAGTCGATCGCTCATTCCGTTCGATGCGCTCGATCAATCGTTTGGTGAATCAAGTCCCAATGTGAGTCTTGCGTACGCGCAATCAGCGGATCTCATCCGCTTCATGTTTCAAGGCAGCGACCAAGCGCGCTTTTCTTCGATGATCGCGCGCGTGCGCAACGGTTCCAGATTCGATCGCGCCGTTGAGGACGCCTACTCCACCGATATTCGAAAGCTTGACTACCAGTGGCGTCGCGATATTTCGTCGCGCTTTGATTGGGGCTCATGGCTCACTGGCGCTGTCACCGTCGCGTTCGTTGGGCTCCTCATGCTCGCATACGTAAAGAGACGACGGCGGGCTCGCCTCAAGCTCGCGCAGTGGGCGGCCGAGGAAGAGATGTCCGATCGCATGGTCGAGTCGGCACTCGCCCGATTGCAAACTCCACCAGGAACCCAATCGGACGGACTCGAACCGGTTCCTCACCAAGGGCCGAAAGTCATCGTCGAGCACGAAGGCCAGACGCATACCCTGCATTGAGCGCGGACCGCACAGGCGCGCACTTGCTATGCTAGCGCGCATGCTAAGACGCCCGACTATCGCCTATCTTTTAGCCGTTCTTAGCTGTTCGTCAGAGATGTCAAGTAACTTACCTGATGGCTCGGCGCCCGATGGCGCAACGGTCGACGCCGCCGCCGGAACTGACGCGTCCGTCAGCACCGTCTCACCCATTACGGCGGGGACGTCGCGCGTCGTCTATGTCGGTGCCAGTAGCGGCCGCAAAGTCGCTGTAAAAATCGACGTGCCGCAACGCCCGCGCTACGGCTCAACGACGGGCGTAGTCGTGAGTACGCAAACGTTCTTCACGGGCAGGACGGGCGAGTTTTATAGCCTCGACCTCTCCCTGCTTGGGCTCGTCCACATTTCGTATTTGTGGCCCGGCTGGGACGACAGAGAAACCGGCGCCAAGAGCGATGGCACAACTGATTTCGGCGGCGAAGGTGACATTGCCGCGTTCGCAGAGGTCATGACGTTCGTTGCGGGGTCGGGCACCGACAACGGTGGGAACACCCTCGCGAACCACCTGCCCTTTGCGATCGAGAACAACAACATCGGTCTGTTTGCGTTTTCACACCCCGGCATCGCGGCGACAAACGTCATGGCGCTCCACGGCGAGAAGTTTGCAAACTTGGCGTACTTCGTCGGCCGCGAGAACCCAACCTACGACGCCGAGTCAACGGTCGAACTCGGTTACTTCGCCAACGGCGGCAAAGGCGAAGCAGTGCATAACCCTCTTTATAGTGCCAGCAACTGGACGAGTACAGGCGCCACGATCGACTACTCAAGCATCCGCTACGACGCGACAACGAAAGTGCCTTACTTCGACATCGACAAAGACAAAAAGCTCTCGGCCAGCGATCACCCCCTCGGCGATCGCATTCCTGAAATGGCCGGCAAGTACTACTACTCCAGTGCGCTCCTGCACGCCCTCGAATCGTCAGGAACATTGACAACATGGCCATCGACGCTCGCCACTGCGGCCGACGCCGACGCTCGGTGGCCCTTCCGAACGAGCACCACACGCTACGCAACCATTGCGGCCAAGTTTCCGAATTTGAGAACACTCTTACTCTTCGCCAAGCACGACCACGTTCAGCCTGCGCCCGACAAGCCGCACATTCGGCACGCCTACGAGGGCCTCCGCGCAGGCAAGCAATGGGTGAGACTCAACCCCGACAATGCATATCTCGAATGGAGCCGGCAAGGAGCAAGCGCGGGCGCAGCGGACGCCGAAGCCAACCGCACGATGACCTCGGCCGACTGGCTTAGCGCGACCAATCTTGCCTTCGACACCGCAAAGATTCCTTCGAGCGAAGCCGAATGGGCCGCCATCGCAGAAATGGCGGACCGCACATACAAGGGCGATTGGTCAACGAACTTGAGCGCCACGCTCGTCTCGTCCCCTTCGCCAAAAGCGAAGTAGTTCACATCGAGGCGCTAGTGCAGCGCAGCCGAGTGGGCTTCAAGCGATCGAACGGTGCGCTAACGAATGATTGTGGGGCAGCCGACCACCACCCGGACATTCAAAACGTCACCACGAAGCACGCGATCGCACGCGGGCCCAATGAGGGTCACTCGCTTGTCGCTGAGCGTCCAGTTGCCGTCTTGGGTAAGCGGCTTGTTGTCTGCGTAGACGTTGACGTAACCGAGGGTTGGCTTGTCTTTGAGGTCAAACTCGCACGTTCCAGTAATTGCAGCGGCGACTTGTGTGAGAGCGGCGCGAAGGGCACCGGCGTCCGTCGAGTCGACGCGGTAGTACTTTACGTCCGCTGCGCGTGCGGTTCCGCCTGCCTCCGCCATTTTGTTGAGTAGGCTCGCGTACGGTCCACTACCTGGCACGCCCACGACGTAAACAGGCACGCCGGCTTTGGCAATATCGTTCACTGCCTTGACCGTTGCCGCACCGTCAAGACACTGTACCGAACCGTAAGACGCCGAATCACAACAGTTAGGCGGCTTGTCGGGTTGGCACGTGGGCGCGACAGACTCGATATTGGGAAGGCACTCGCTCACGTCGCACTTGAGCGCGTCGTTGCAATTGGGGCCTCCATCCGTCGCCAGGATGACGTAGCGACGACCTGTCGACTGTTCGACAAGCGTCTTGACAATCGCAAGCGACTTCGCGGTCGGAGTTGCCCCGCTGGCGAGGAGGTCAAGCGTCTTTGCGAGGTCTTCGAGCGTCGGGCCAATCGTGCCAGCAGGAGGGTCTCCACGTCTGGGCGGAAAGACTTGCAACCCGGGGCTGCACCCATCGCGTGAGGGATCGGGAAACACGCTCGCAGCGACCGATATGCGCGGACCGAGCTGCATCACCGTCTCGCCGACAACCTGGCGAACCGTGCTCCACTTGTTCGAGTCGTTCATGCTCCCCGAGCGATCGAGCGCGAAGTGAAGCAGCGGAGGTGTCTCGAGCAAGTCGACATCCACACAGTCGCATACGCCACCGTCAGGTCCGAGCGAGCACTGAAGAATGGGCGCCCCCGCAAGCGCTCCCGCAAACGAAGGCGAAGCATCGATCCCTGCATCGTCTGAGAGAGCCCCAAGCTCGGGTGGCCGCTTCACTTGGCACGCAAGGAGGCCCCAAATGACGCACAACGCAGGGAGGACAGCGCGCACAACGGGAGGTTACCACCGGCAAACCGATTGCCCCCAATCGTGCGCTTCACGTAACTCCCATTGTTTCGAAAGTGCGGGCCTGTTAGTCTTACCGAGACGCACTGGGCGTCTTTTCTCAGCGTATGCCCCGTCCCGACGACGAAATCCCCGAAGCTCCCGATCTGCCCTCTTTTACGGTCGAAGGTGAGCCCCCGCCCCCAGAGGACGAGCTAACCCCTCCACCTTCAACGGGTCGTGCCTCTGAACGCCACGCGGCAACGGGCCTTGTGCGGCACGCGGTCGAGATTCCATGGGATTCCATCGATGAGGATGCCGCGCGCGTCGTTCGCCGGCTTGAGAGAGCCGGGTTCGAAGCCTACCTTGTAGGCGGTTGTGTGCGCGATCTGCTGCTGAACGGAAAGCCGAAGGACTACGACATTTGTACGAGCGCACGGCCCGAAGACGTGCGCGGCATTTTTCGCAATTGCCGCATCATCGGTCGCCGGTTTCGGCTCGCACACGTGCTCTTCGGATCGAAAATTATCGAGGTTGCAACCTTCCGGCGCAACCCTCAAACGACCGAAGACGACACCGATCCCGACGGCGAGAACTTACTCATTCGCAACGACAACGCGTTTGGAGACGCCCACGAAGACGCGCACCGACGCGACTTCACGATCAACGCGCTCTTTTACGATTTGCATCATCGTGAAGTGCTCGACTGGGAAGGCGGCATGGAAGATGTGCACAGGCGCATCATCCGCACGATTGGCGATCCGATCGTCCGTTTCCGAGAGGACCCGATTCGCATTTTGCGTGCGATCAAATTTGCCGGCCGTCTCGATCTCGGTATCGCACCCGACTGCTACGACGCGATGGTGTTTTGCCGCGAGGAACTTGCGAAAGCGGCACGCCCTCGTCTCTTCGAAGAAGTGCTTCGACTCTTGCGCGGCGGCGCTGCACATCGTTCGTTCTGGCTTGCTTGGGAAACGGGAACGCTCGCGGTCTTTTTGCCCGAGCTCGCTGCTTTTCTCGACGACGACGAGAGCACACAAGGCGCGGGCGAACGCTTTTGGCGACGCATGGACGCTGTAGATGCCATGACACGCGAACGCGGTGCGCCGCTCGACGACGTAACCCTGTGCACGGCCCTCCTTCACGAAACGATGGAAGAAGCGATCGCCGGGGATCGCGATCGCGTGCGTGCGGTTGGTGAGTTTCTCGAACCGCTTTTCGAACGCATCGCCATTCCGCGAAAAATCGCGGACTTCATGCGTCGTCTGATGGCCGTGCTGCCACGCATGACTTCAGGAAAGTCGGTCCGCATCGCGCGACCGGAGCTTCTGCCGACGGTTGCCAATGTGCTCGAGATCGATCTGCGGGCGCGCGGTTTGAGCACCGATCTTGCAGACAAGGTGCGTGCGCAAATTCCGGCCGAGCCTCCAAGGCGCGCACAGACGCCACGCAGTGGCCCCCCTCGTGGCGGAGCTTCGAGACGTGGTCCGCGGCGAACGTAAACATTCTTTACGACTCGTCCTTCGCCACCGGATGCACGACCCGCAACTCGGGCGCCTTGAGCGCAACTTGTGCGTGCGCTGGAACGCTCTCAGTGACAAAAGTGCTGCCCCCGATGATCGCGCCTTCGCCAAGCGTCGTCTCGCCACCTAGAACCGTCGCATTCGCATAGACGGTGACGCGATCCTCGACGGTCGGATGGCGCTTGGTTCCACGAATGAGCCGCCCGCGCTCATCGCGTGGGAGCGATCGCGCACCGAGCGTGACCCCTTGATAGAGCTTCACGTGGGTACCGATAACCGTAGTCTCACCAACGACTGCACCCGTCGCGTGATCGATAAAGAAGCTATCGCCAATGTCAGCGCCCGGATGAATGTCAGCACCCGTTTGGGTGTGTGCCCACTCGGTCATGATGCGCGGCATGAGCGGCACACCCATGCCGTAAAACTCATGCGCAACCCGGTACACGGTTACGGCGAGCACACTCGGATATGCAAGGATCACTTCGTCGAGATTGTACGCCGCGGGATCACCTTCGAAGGCTGCTTGAACATCCGAGATGAGAACGCGTCGCAACTCCGGAAGGCGCTCGAGAAATCGGGCTGCGAGTTCTTTTGCGCTCGTTCCACATTGCGCAAGGTCGTGAGACGACAGCGGCGGGTTGCCTTCGAGCTCGCTCTCGGTGCCGTAGCGGAGGCTCAGCTCGAGCTGTCGTTCGAGCTTCTCGCGCACGAGCTCTAAAATGACACCAGTCTGGTAGCGAATATTGTCGTGGGTGAGCCCCTGCCGCCCAAAGTACCCAGGATAAAAGAGCTGCATGAGAAGCTTGAGAAGCTCGATGATCTCTTCCCGCGATGGCAGATAACGACGATTGATGTGGTGTGCGCGGGCGTCGTTTTCGTAGCTCGCGAGCATTGCATCGACAAGGTGAGTGAGGGGCGCTGTATGCACGGTTCGGTGAGCCTATCGTGATTTGCGCAGCTACTGCAGCGCGCGAATGAGATCGGCAGGATCGGCGATCGGCAGCGAACATGCGCGACCCTTGCACACATACGCAACGGGCACGTCGCGCTGGGGCTTGCCCTCGGCCACAAGAGCTGCAACCGAAGTTGACGCCAGATCGTTGGGATCCACTTGCACCAGGTTTCGGTGTGGAACGTAGACTTGACTCACTGCCCGCACGAGCGCGCGCGTTGCTGGATCGTGTCGAGGCCCCACGACCACGACGTCGTGCGCGCCGCGCACGAGCCGATCAATCGCGACGCCCCAGCTCGAGAGTCCCAACGGATTTTGCGACACGCTTTGGGTCATGTTGACAAGCACGCGCTCGGCGCGTTCGGCATACTTCGCGTCCACGAGCGTTCCTACCCGCAAGAACACGCGACAAGCAACGGAACCTCCGTTTGGGATCGCGTGGTCATAAGCGTCCTTGCCACGGCACACGAGCACCTCGCCATCGCTTGGCGTGAAGAAGAAACCCGGGTCAGCCTCATCGTAAAATCGATTGACGATCGCCGCGGCGAGCTTCGTCGCATCCGCGGCATAGCGCGGCTCGCCTGTTGCCTCGTAGAGGTCGAGCGCAGCGTCGGCCAAATACGCGTAGTCGTCGAGAAAGCCAGTGCCGCGCACTTGCTCGCCGCGAATCAAGCGTCCCAACGTGACGGCTCCCGCCTCTTCGCTCCAAAGGGAACCGCGAATGAAGGAGTACGCGTACTCGGCGGTCGCGAGCACGTCGGGTTCGTCCCACTCGAAGCCGCAACGCGCGATGGCGCCAATCGCAAGCGCGTTCCAGCTCACAAGTACCTTGTCATCGGTAAACGGTTTCGACCGGCGCTCCCGCACTTCGAACAGGGCGGCCCGCGCACGCTCGAGCGCCGCGATCGTCAACTCTTTTGACAATGCAAGTTCGCTCGCAACTTCGTCAAGCTCGCGGTTGACGCAAATGACGTTCGCACCGTGCTCGAAGTTGCCGCTCTCGCTTACTCCGTAGAACGCAACGAATGCGCGACGCGCCTCGTCGTCGGCACCGAGGACTTCGCTTATTTCCGCAAGCGTCCAGACGAAGTACTTTCCTTCTGCTCCTTCGGTGTCGGCGTCTTGACTCGAGTAGATACCTCCTTGCTCGGAGATCATCTCGCGTGCGAGATACTCAATGATCTGCCTCGCCGTCACCGCCAGCGACTCGTCGCCCAGTGCAATCGATGCGTCAGCGTACAGTCGAACGAGAAGCGCGTTGTCATAGAGCATCTTCTCAAAGTGCGGGACAGTCCACGATTCGTCGGTCGAATACCGGTGAAAGCCGTAGCCCAGATGATCCCAAATGCCACCCACCCGCATCGACGCGAGCGCAAGACTCACACGTTCGCGCGACGACTTGTCATCGGTCAACACCGACGCTGCGAGCATCAAGTCGATGGCCATCGTGTTCGGGAATTTTGGCTTGTCGCCGAAGCCACCATGAATGGCGTCAAACCGCTTACCCAATTGCTCAGCGAGCAAAGAGAGCGTGCCCGGCGTTGGTGAAACGTGATCGCCTCTCTGTGGCGATGCGGTGGCACCGATCATCGCCTCCGTAATCTCAGCGGCTTGTGTCGCAATTTCGGTGGCGCGCGTCTTATACGCATCCGCGACGGCCTCGAGAATTTTTGGAAGTCCCGACATGCCGTAGCGATCGACCGGTGGAAAGTACGTTCCCGCAAAGAATGGCTGCTGCTTCGGCGTAAGAAAAACCGTGAGTGGCCAACCGCCGCTTCGCCCCATCAATTGCACAACGAGTTGATACGTTTGATCGAGATCGGGACGCTCCTCGCGATCCACTTTGATGCACACAAAGTCGCGATTCATCTGCGCGGCGATGGCTTCGTTGTCAAAGCTCTCGCGCTCCATGACGTGACACCAGTGGCATGCGGAGTACCCAATGCTGAGCAAGATGGGCTTGTTCTCGCGCTCTGATCGCTCGAGCGCCTCTCGTCCCCACGGGTACCAGTCCACAGGATTGTGCGCGTGCTGCTGAAGGTACGGCGAGGCCTCGTCCGCAAGCCGATTGGTCATGAGAGAGAGTATCGCCCAGTTTTGTGAACGCGAGGGCGTGGACCGAACATGGACTACGCGTCGACGACTGGGAATAGTGTTGTGTGCGCTAGCCGAACACTTCGATCGCACTACCATTCATGGCAAGCGGAGCATCGAGCGCGGCATACGTAACCGTGTTTGCGACGTCTTCGGGGGTCATCGCCGGTGCAAAGCCGCTGCCCAAGAGCATCGCGGTATCGACCGAACCTGGCATCACGCAGATCGAACAGAGCGCCGCTCCGCGCAGTTCTTCGGCGAGCGACTTGCTGAAGCCAACAAGTCCCCACTTGGACGCACAATAGGCGGACAACTGCTTCGTACCAAGCGTTGACGATATACTTGCAACATGCACAAATCTGCCCGCACCCGCGGTAAGCATCGCGGGTAAGAACGCGCGCGTCACTTGAAACGCCGCCGTGAGGTTGACCGTGAGCACGTGGTTCCACTCCTCATCGGACGTTTCGGCAACCGATGCGCGATGGACCACGCCCGCATTGTTGACGACTACAAACGGCACGCCCACTTCGACGAGCACACGGGCGCTCGCCTCTACGATCGCGGAAGGCTTTGCGAGGTCACACACAATCGATGTAGCGCGCGCACCCGTTGCGGCGAGCTCATAGGCGACTTGGTTCAGCTCATTGACTGTTCGCGCGAGTAAGACGACGTGGCAGCCTCGCGCTGCAAGCGAACGCGCGACGGCGCGGCCGATACCGCGGCCAGCACCGGTGACAACCGCGATCACGAAGGACACCGCAAAGTTGACATCGCTTCAGCGCGATCGCCTTCGGTACCGCGAAACGAAAATGTTTCGACCTCTGCACCGTGCGCCTCTTCTCCGCGCGCCACCATGCAGCCGTGCGCAAGCTCAATTCGGCACGCTACCCACTTTGGACTGAGGTGTTGCGCGAGGGCGCCGACGACACTTTCGCCAAGCGCTTCCTGGAGCACCAAGCGCTTCGCGAATGCGTCAACCACCTGAACTATCGCGCCAAGCCCCACCAATTTCGCCTCGGGGCGAAATGCAACGGTCGCAGTTCCAATTCCTGGCAAAAGGTGATGCGGGCACATCGTCGTGACCCTAACGTTGCGGACTACAACGGTGTCGCTCGTTCCTGAAAGGACATTGGCGCTGAGCAGCGCGTCAACGTCGACCGAGTACCCCGACAAAAGTTCGTCGATGTAGGCTGCAGCGACACGCTCAGGAGTGCCCACAAGCTCGGGCTCACGCTCAGCGTCGCGGCCGAGCGCACGCAAAAATGCATCGATTGCAACAGCCGCCGCGGCGCGATTCATGGGGAGCACTTCTAGCGCAACTCGTGTTGCGGCTACGTGAAATCAAACGTCAACAAAGTCAAAACGGTTGACCAACCGAGAGCATTCTCACCTAACCTGCACACTCTCAAAATCGGAGGTCACCTTGAGAACGCGCGCAGCCGTCGCATACGACGCAGGAAAGCCCCTTGTCATCGAAGAGGTCGAACTCGACGGTCCAAAGGCCGGCGAAGTCTTGGTCGAAATGAAGGCCACGGGTGTGTGTCACACCGACGAGTTCACGCGCTCTGGCGCTGATCCCGAAGGTCTCTTTCCTGCAATCTTCGGCCACGAAGGCGCGGGCATCGTGCTCGACGTTGGCCCGGGTGTCACGACACTCAAGAAAGGCGACCACGTCATTCCGCTCTACACCCCGGAGTGCCGCGTTTGCAAATCGTGCCTCAGTCGTAAGACAAATTTGTGCACTGCCATTCGCGCAACGCAGGGCAAGGGTTTGATGCCGGACGGCACCAGCCGCTTCTCGATCGGCAAGCAGAAGATCTTCCACTACATGGGCTGCTCGACCTTTGCACAGCATTCGGTCGTGCCGGAAATTGCGCTCGCCAAGGTTCGGGACGACGCGCCGTTCGACAAGATTTGCTACATCGGCTGCGGCGTTACCACCGGCATCGGCGCGGTGATCTACACGGCGAAGGTCGAACCCGGCGCAAACGTCGTCGTGTTTGGACTCGGCGGTATCGGACTCAACGTCGTGCAGGGCGCCAGAATGGCCGGCGCGGACAAAATCATTGGCGTCGACATCAACCCCGATCGAGAAACACTCGCACGCTCCTTTGGGCTCACGCACTTCGTCAACCCAATTGACGTACAAGGCGATCTCGTCGCACACCTCGTCGAGCTCACTGGCGGCGGCGCCGACTACAGCTTCGAGTGTGTCGGCAACATTTCACTGATGCGCCAAGCACTCGAATGCTGTCATCGCGGATGGGGCGTGAGCGTCATCATCGGCGTAGCTGGCGCCGGGCAAGAGATCGGCACGCGACCGTTTCAACTTGTGACGGGTCGCGTGTGGAAGGGGAGCGCTTTTGGCGGCGCACGCGGGCGCACCGACGTGCCAAAGCTTGTCGACTGGTACATGCAAGGCAAGATTGAAATCGATCGCCTCATTACCCACAAGCTGCCGCTCGCACGCATCAACGAAGCGTTCGACCTTATGCACGAAGGAAAATCGATTCGAACGGTCGTCGAGTTTGGCTAAGCGCCCGACGCGAAGAGTACGACCGAATATCCGATAGCTTTCCGCGTCCCCAGGTTTGCGTAGCTGTGACGCTGGTCGCCGCGGAACGCGACCACGTCGCCCACTTCGAGCACGTACGAGTCACCAGACACAATGACTCCGATCGTACCTTGCTCGCACGCGAGGTACTCACGTGTCCCGGGCATGTGAGGAATGCCGACCATGCGCGCCTTTGTGGGCAACTCGAAACGATCGATTTCGGTACCGGGCAACGGATCAGGCAAGAGCTTGCGCACGAGCGCTTGACCACGCTGCTTTACGGGCAGCACGCCCGCTGGATAATGGCTCGCGAGACCGCGCGTTTGACTGAGCAACTCTTCGGTTGAAACGCCAAGTGCAAGCGAAGCGCGCGACAGCACGGCGAGCGTAGGGTTGGCGGAACCCGTTTCGAGGCTCGCCCACGTGGCTCTTGGGATTTCGGCCATCTTTGCGAGTTGAGCTTGGGTAAGACCTCGAGCCTCACGCAGTGCACGAACGTTACGACCGAGCCTGACGGAGAGCGATTCCATTGCAAGAGAACTGTGCCAGTAAACTGGCACTCTTGCCACTATGATGTCCTCGTCGATGCATCGTTCTTAGCAAGGAGAACGATCATGGACGACATTCGAGCGGTTGTAACAGGCGCCAGTCGCGGGTTGGGCGCGGCGTTGACCGAGACATTGGCCTCACGCGGCGCTCATATTTTTGCGGTATCGAAGAATGGGCCGCGTCTTGAGAAGCGCATCTCGGGATGGAAGGCGAAGGGCTACAAGGTGGATGGCTACGCCTCAGACGTTGCAGACAAATCGGCGGCGATTCCGATTGCGTCTACGGCCAATGAAGTTCTCGGATCAGTCAACTTGGTTGTCCATTGCGCCGCGACATTGGGATCGGTTCCGCTTGCGCGTCTCCTTGACACTGACTGTGAGGACCTTGAGCGCGCGCTCGCGGTAAACGTGGTCGGCCCCTTTCGGCTAACGAAGCACCTGATGCGCGCGATGATCTTGCAAGGCGGAGGAACGGTTGTGCATGTCACGAGCGATGCCGCGACAAGCGCGTATCCAACCTGGGGCCCGTATGGCGCAAGCAAAGCTGCCCACGATCACCTTCAGCGCACTTGGGCGGCCGAGGTGCCAGGTTTGCGTTTCCTCAATTTTGATCCGGGCGAGATGGACACCGACATGCACCGTGCGGCCGTCCCGGACGCCGACCGGAGTGCGCTTCGAACGCCGAGCGACGCCGCAGCCGAACTGATCGCGCTAATTGAGCAATCGAGGAGTGCCTAGCCGATGCTCGCATCCTCCACTCCAGACCTTCTAGGCAAGCGGCTTATTTTAGTCAACACAGTTGACCACGCGATTTCGACAAGCGGCATCGAAGACCTCCCGCTCAGAATCCCGAGCGGCGCGCTCATCGTGATGAACGATTCTGCAACGCTGCCGGCATCCCTATCGGGAGCGTACGAAGGCCAGGACATCGAACTTCGGCTCACAGGAAGGCGCAAAGACGCACTTTGGCAAGCGCTCATCTTTGGTGAAGGCACCTACCTCACACCCACGGAACAACGAGCAACGGGTCCGCAACTGGCGATCGGAGATTGCGTGCACCTCAAGGCGCTCACCGCCACGGTGCGAGCGCTCGAATCGCATCGCCGGCTCGTGTGGGTCGAATTCACACCTATCGAAGGCACATTTTGGAGTGCGCTCTACGCTTCGGGGACGCCCGTACAGTACGCCTATGCGCAACGGCCCATCGATCTCTGGAACGTTCAGACCGCCATTGCGGCAAGGCCGTGGTCGGTCGAAATGCCATCGGCGGCAAGACCTCTCTCATGGGAAATGGTTCAGAAACTTACCGATCGCGGCATCGCGGTCGCAACACTGACACACGCCGCAGGACTGTCATCAACAGGCGACGCACAGCTCGATGCGCGCCTGCCATTCGATGAGGCTTACGACATTCCTGATCGAACGGCGCGTGCGATTCGAGACGCTATCGCTGCGCAACGACCCATCATCGCCGTCGGAACATCCGTCGTTCGCGCAATCGAATCAAACGCTCACCAACACCACGGTCAGGTGCGTCCCGGTCGCGGGATCGCGCGTTTGCGTCTGAGCCAATCGTTCGCGCCGCAGATCGTCAGTGGTCTTGTGACGGGGATTCACGAACCAGGATCAAGTCACTGGGAACTGCTGCGCGCGTTTGTCCAGAGCGACTTACTCCAACGGGCTGCACTCACCGCAAAACGCGATCACATGCGCACGCATGAGTGGGGCGACACCTGCCTTGTTGGCGCACTCAGTTGAGCGTCCGAATCTTCATGCTGTCTTTGAGCTCTTTGCGCGCGCTGAAGCCTTCGTTGAGCGCGTGATAGTGCGTGATCGCGTCCTCGCCGATCTTCCAGCAGAGCCAGACGAGCTTTCCGTCAATGCGACCGTAGAAATCGACGAGACCCGACCGTGCATCTTTGATGACGCCACCCATCAGCTCGACCCGCCGCCAGCCATCGCGATAACGCTCGATTTGCGCAACAAGTTCTCTCTTTTGCGATTGGAGATCGTCGGAATCGTCTGTGGCGATGACGATCGCATTGGGCACGTCGCCGAGCTCAGCGGCGAGTCTTCGCAGCGCCGACTCAATTTCGCCACGCATTCGCAACTGCTCCTGCACCAAATTCTGCAACTTCGGGATGAGCGAGTTCGCGGCTTCGAGCGAAAGCACGTTGGGCTCTGGCGGTTGCGACGTTGGCACGAGAGGCCTCCTTACGAATGAGTATGCCACGCGCTGATGGGACTTCTAGTCGTCAACCGTCGGAACCGATTGCGAGCAAGACGCGCGTCAAAAAGAAGTCGGCAACGAGGATCGAGATGCACACATGAACAACTGTGCGCGTCGTACTTTGACCTACGCCTTGCGTTCCGCCTCGGGTGTTGAGGCCGAAGTAACATCCGATGATCGAAATTAAGAAACCGAACACAGGTGTCTTGAGCAAACCAGCGAAGAGATCCCACAGTTTCGTGACTTCGAGCGCGTTGCGGAAAAAGAACATCGGCGACATGTTGAACTCGACCGCACACACGAAGGCGGCGCCGAGTATGCCGACAACGTCGGCGATGACACTGAGCAACGGGAGCGCAATGATCGTGGCCGCTACCCGAGGAAGAACGAGTTTTTTCGCGGGGTCGGCGCCGAGCGCACGAATCGCGTCGACCTGCTCTGTCACGTTCATCGCTCCCACCTCGGCCGCCATACCGCTTCCGATGCGGGCGCCGACGATGACCGACGTCAACGTCGGACCGAGCTCGCGCAAGAACGAGAGAACGATGACGCGCGGGATGTATTCGATGCCGCCAAATCGCTTAAGTCCGTAGGCGAACTGAACGCACATAACCATACCGATGAACATGCTCGTGACGGCGACGATCGCGATAGATCGCAACCCGAGTTGCTCAATTTGGTAAACCGTGGAGCTGACTTCGAAAGGACGACGGACGATCGACTTGAACGTATCGAGCGTGAGCACACCAACCTCACCGATCGCCTCGATCAGGCGCTTTATCGGTGGCGGCTGAAGCAGTGGCTCAAGCGGCGGCCGTCGCTCTGACAATGGAGATCGTGACGACGGCGGGCCACTCAGTGGGATCGATCTGGAAGAAGGCCCCTCGCTCATCGATGACCTGCGCCCGGCAACACGCGAACCGCGCGAAACAAGTCTTCGAACTGCTTTTGGCCGGCCTCAGGTGCTTCAGGGCTCGCGACGTAAACGAAGTCGTAAACGCATCCGTCCTTCTTCGCGACGAACATGTCGTAGAGCATCCGAACGCCATCAAGCTTTGCAACAACGAGGGAGTGTTGAGCTTCGCGCCCGCTCCATGGCTCAACCGCCTGCGTTCGGAAGTCACGCTCGGTCGTACCCATCAGCAAATGATTGGTGAGTGCAGAGAGCGGCGTGTCCTCATCACGCGTTTCGCAACGCACGTTGATCAAAACCGAGGCGCGATCGTTGCGATCACGGAACGCGATCGTTGCGGTCGATACGTCAATGCGCTCGTACGACGAAGGGAGCCTAGGCAAATCGAAGTGAACGCGACCATCGTTGTACTCGTGCCCCGAAAAAACGGCAGGCGCACACGACACGAGTGCGGCCGAAATAAGGAGAGGACCAATGCGAGAGCTCATCCACACGCCATTTCGTTGATATCACGCTCGCATTCGTCCGCGGCAACCTTCGCAAATGAGTTGTGGATTGAGCCTTACGCGCCCTCTCGGGATAGCCGTAATCCTGTTCGTTATGGCTCGTGCACTCCATCCAAAGATGGCGCTTGCAAGACGAGGCCTCGCTGCCTTTGCCGCGCTTTGTGCCGTGGCCTGCAGCAACGACAGCGGCTTCGGCCAAGAGGGCGCCGAGGGGCCAGGCGGTTCGCAGGGGCACTCGTCGTCAACAACCGGACGGGACGCGAGTACCGACACTGAGCGGACGCCTAGTCTACCCGAATTGGTCACGGCAACACGCGTTGTGCTCGGTGAGTTCGCATCTGGAGAGGTGTTCTCACTCACCGTGCCTCCCGATACCGTCGGTGTCTCCCTCGTTGCCGAGGGCAGCGAGGGCAGCGCGCGGTTTGAAACCGTCAAGAGCCCCTCAGGATCACTCGTACTTTCGAATGGCAAGATCTCGGGCTCATCGGGGATTGCCCAACACGACCTTGAAGCACGCGTCGCAACCACGGCAATTCCGCTCCATGCGATCAGCAGCAACGCGCTTGAGAGTGGCGTTTGGTCAATTTCATTGAAAGTCAACTCGCCTTCCCGATGGAGAGTGCGCGCGATACTGCAGACGATTCCGGGCGGAACCTACGTAGGCAGTGCCCTCGATATTCACATCTTCATTCCAGACGGAACAACCATCAGCGATCCGGCCGTAAAGCACACACTCTGCGCGGCAAACGCGTTCACGGACGGATCCATGCAATTTCGCCTCGATCTGTTTTTTGAAGCGCTCAAGCAATGGTTCGATATCGATCGAGGGACGATCGTTTTTCACGATATGCCTCAAGGCTCGTTGGAAGACTACGCCTCAGGTGAACCCAACGCACAAGCGCTCTCCTTGGTGTTTTCCAACCACAACACCGCGGGCGTAACCGTTCCGCGCTCACCTGCGGCCATTGGCTTCTCGGACACGAATCTGATGAACGTCTTAGTACAGCACGTTGACAGTCAGGCAGAGTCCGACGTCCTCGCCATGCTTCAAGGATTCGGACGCACGGTAGGCTTGCCGTACACAACCGACGACGCCCTCGAGGATCCGTATCCCGACACACCGACGTGTCCCTCAACGACAAAGCGCGAAGACTGCCCTGACGCAAACAACCTCATGTTTCGGTGGCTCACGAACCCGAAACCTATCGTTGCATCTTCGCAAGTGCGCGTCGTGACACGTTCGCCCCTTTTGCGTGCGTATCTTCCGCGCAGCGGCTCGACGACAAAACCGCCTTCTGATCCACAAAGTGCCTCAGGAACGCATAATCTCCCTGTACAGACCGCTCCATCGCGGCCGGCGACTCAATGACATGCAGTCCACGATCGAATCTGGCCCAAGCGCGAATCCTTTTGGTGCGTCACCGTTTCTGATCAAAGTGGCGGCGCGCGCCGTCGAAGCTGCGGGAGTCAATTCGTCAATTCTCTTTACACAAAGCGAATTCGATCAAACCATTCTCAGCGATGCCGACGCACGTGTGAGCGAAGAGCAGGTAGCCGCCGTATGGGCGTGTGGAGCGATTCTCACCGCCGATCCGTGCTTTGGCATCTCATGCGCAAACGTTGTCGATCCACTTGCGGAGCACTTGCTGTTTTATGTCCTTGGCACGTGCAAGACGCTCGCAGATGCCGTTACGCTCGCACACCGTTACCAATCTCTGGTGCATCAGGCGACTCGCTTTGAGGTCACGATCGGCAATGGACTTCTGCAGGGACGATTGGTGGGCGCAGACGATCTCTACACAATCGGTTCGGCGCAGTTTGGCTTCGCGTTGTTTGTGCGCTTTGCGTCGGCGGCAACGGGTACCAATATTGTACCCAATAAAGTTACATTTAAGCACATGGCGCCGAGCGATATCGCGCCATACACGCGCTGCTTAGGTTCTGCCGTCTCGTTTGAGCAGGCGCAAAACGAGTTTGTATTCGACGCGTCGATTCTTGAATTGCCCATCCGAACGGCAGATGCCGCACTGCAAACGATTCTGACAACCGTCGCGGAAAAAGAGCGACGACAGAGCGCCCCCGTGGATGTCTTTCGCCAACGGTTAGACGAAGCCCTACGCGCTTCGCTCCCCACCGCAGACGCGAGCATTGAGCGTATCGCATCGCGCATGAGTAGTTCCGCGCGGACCATTCAAAGGCGCCTTCGTGAGCGCGGAACAACCTTCTTCGATGAACTCGAGGCCGTCCGTAAGGAAACAGCTCAAGTTCATCTCGCGCAGCCAGGCGTCAGCATTTCTCAAGTCGCCTTTTTGCTCGGCTTCTCGGACATGACGAGCTTCAGCCGAGCTTTCGCACGGTGGTTTGGGTACTCACCGCGAGAATGGCGCAAGCGCCAACGCGTTTAGCGCAGCGATCGGTGATCGGGCATATCGCGCCCAAACGCGACTCGTCACGCCAACGCACTTCGAAGGCCCCAAAACGAGCTAAATCGAGCGCACCCAGTTCCCGACGGGAAAGGAGAGTTCATGCGCGCTTACATCGCTTCTGCTTCCGCCTTTGTGCTTCTTGCGATCGCCTTGGGTCGTATCGTTGAACGTGCACTGCGCCAAACCGCGCACGACTATGCGGCGCGACAAATTTAGTCCGCTCCTGCGATTAGCCCCGCGATTACTAAGAGCAGCAGCGCCGCAAGCCCCACGCCCACGGCGAGGCCCCAACGACTCGACCGTGCGATGCTCAGGTCGAGTTCCGAGCGCGACTTGCGGCCAAGCAGGAACACGGCAGCAAGGTTGAGTGCAACTGCTGACAGAAGCGCTCCAACCGCAACGCGCTTCGCAGTCGCCGATCGCGCGCGAATTACCATGCCGCGCGAAATGATACCATCGGCGATCAATTTCTTCGCTGCAAGTGGCCGTGGCGCTCGCATCAATGCTTCGTCGCGATCGGTGGGCATGACCTTGCCACACAGCGCGTACGCCTTGGAAAGCGGCTGGAGATCACGTCCGACGACGAAGGGCTGCGCGCGCAAAGTGAGCGGAGGTGCATCTGCGCCTGCCGGGCTCGTTGACAAAAATGCCCAGTAAAGCCCCGCGTCGAGCTCTGGCAAAATGAACGCATGCTCGCTTCCTTTGTTGATCGTCTCAAACGGAAATGCTTCGGCGTGCACGAGCGCGTCACCACGCATGATTTCGAGGTACCCGCCGCGATGACCTATGGCGTAACGCGCATGACCGCGAACGACCGTGCGCTCTGCGAGCGTTGGCTCAAGCTCGATATCACCAGCGGCCGGAGCCACCGGCAGGCTTGCCATGAAGTCGACCTTGTGTGCGTCGACGGTCGCGTTTATGCGCAGGACGACTGAATGGTAACTTGGGTTGATCGAAAATGTCGCGACACCATTTTCACGCGCCTCTAGCGACAAGGGCACAACGGTCGCGCCTTCACCTTCGAGCACCAGACTTGCGCCTGAGACACCCTTGCCGCCGACCTTGTCCAAGACGCGCACGAATGCAGGCGTCGAAAACGTAGGCGTGAGCGCATCGCCAAGCAATGAGACCTCCATCGCGAGCTGGGGCCCCTGTCCCCCTTCGACGCGCATCGCCGTCACGGTGGGGCGAGCGCGATCGGCGGGCCATTCGAGAGGCTCTGCGCAAGGCGGCGACTGCTCCCAAGTGTGTGTATCTTCGGCAATCACTCGACCTTTGTCGTCAAGCACCTGAATTTTTTGAGAGCCCGCCTTCACTGGCATGCGAGCGTAGGCAACACCCTCTGCGTCTGTCGTGACCTGCGCAACCTTCTGACCATCGAGTCGCACCTCGACTTTGGTATCGGGTATGCCAAATGTGAGCACTTGTTCGTTGCGCATCGCCTGCACTTGCACAACGGCTCGCCCGTCGTGGACGGCTGTGGCAAATACCCGCGCGCCAAGCCCTTCGGTAGGAGACGCAAGGCGCAGTGACAACGCAGCGACCAGAAGCGAAGCAATTGACGTCACGATCGTCAGACGGAGCACGCGCTCGTTGTTCATTGCGTGGACTACGCTACCAAACAGCTTCGGCCTTCACTCCAGATTCGCGTACAACCTTCAGCTTGGTCTTTGCGCCAAATGCGTTCGGGTCGAAGCTAATCTTGGCAATGCCGTCAGCGCGCTTGACGATCACAGAGTCACCCTTGCGCTCGACGTCGACAAACACCTCGGTCGCTCCCTTCGCGCGGTACCAGTGCACGCCATACGCAGCAGCATCATCATTGCGAAACGAGCGATACGTCACTCTCGTGACATTGGGCACGCGCGCCTTCTCGACGCGAAAGACGACACGTCGCAAGAATTGAGCGACAAGAGAGCCTTCGTGGCCGCGGTTGGCGACCTTGTCGAACGTCACCTCGAAACCTTGTTGCTTGAGCGCCGCGGCGAGAATGTCGCTCTGCTTTACGGAAGAGACCTTGTCGGCCGATCCGTGAATCAACCAAACCGGAAGATTGCGGGCGTTCTCAATAACGTCAAGCGCGTTGACTGCTTTCGCGCCGTCTTCATCCTTGAGGACGTTTCTTACGTAACTTGACATGTCGTATTTAGAATCACCGAAGTAACTCACAACCATTGAGAACAGGTCGGGGTGGTGAAAGCCGATGGTGGTTGCGCCGGCTCCGCCCATTG
This sequence comes from Myxococcales bacterium, assembly GCA_023248745.1. Classification (GTDB taxonomy): domain Bacteria; phylum Myxococcota_A; class Polyangia; order Polyangiales; family Polyangiaceae; genus JAHFDX01. The sequence goes on from JAHFDZ010000012.1 coordinate 33,444, forward strand.
ACGCACCCCAAAGGCCAACCGCGCCTTGATCAAGCGCAACTTCGTCGGCTGCCGCTTCAAGCGCTTTGATGACTTCGCGTTCGGCCTTTGCAACGTAAAGGGAATTGCCCAACCCAGGCGGCAAGATGAGTACGACGTTGCGAACGTTGGCCTCACTGGCCAACTCTTCGTACGCAGCATAGGTCCACATATCGCCATTCCACGGGTGAAGGCCTACGAGCGCGACAGATGGCTTCTCAAGGTCGTGACCTTGCGGAATGAAGATCGCCGCTTGGCCTCCACCAACTTTTCTGTCGTCGCTCGCGTAGCGAAAAGAGGTCCATCCTTCGCGCGTGCCCACTCGCTTGCCGACCCGAATGGGCGCTCCGCACGCGATACGACTTTCGTAACTTGAAACGCTCACCTCAACCGTCAGATCGTGGCCGCCTTGGCCCTCCATTTGGACAACCGCAGGACCGCGATCGGGCGATGCAACAGGCTTGCCGTCGAACACGATGCGTTTGCGAACCGCACACGTCGGAATCTCAACCGCGTCGATGAGCCCACCCGACGGAACCCACGCGCGAAGCACATAGAGACCCTCCTTGACGGCAGTCGTGCTCAACGTCGACCAGTCAAGCACCTTACCTTTTGGGTACGACGGTCCCGTTACGGTAACTTGCGCAATCGACGCGCCATCGACCCGCGGATGAGGAGCCACGCGCGCGGAAGCAACGCCCGACAGAAAGAGTGTCGAAAGCGTGAGCATGATGCCGAAGGCCAAAAGCCGCATCGGGCGATCGTAACTCGACTCGCGCGAAATCGGCTCGCTTGTGTACCTTGCACCGAATTGATACTTGCCAATTGGGCGAAGGCCACCCTAGATCGCTAAACCCTCGGAGGGGAACCCTATGTCCACCGCTGCCGATTCCGCCACCGCACAGACTTCGGGTAGCTTTCTAAGGGGGCGCGTGGCTTCCTTCCTCGCAGTTGCTCCCTTGGGCGTGTGGACCGTCAACCACCTTTGGAACAACTTAAGCGCGTTTCGGGGCGGAAAAGCTTGGGAAGAATCGGTTACCGATTACTCGCATCCCGTCGCACAAATGTTCACCGGGATTTTGGTGCTCGTACCGCTCATGCTTCACACGGTGTGGGGAATCGGTCGCTTGTTCTCTTCCCGCCCTAACGTTGGCCACTATCCGATGTGGGAGAACGTAAAGTATCTGGTGCAGCGGCTCTCCGCGATCGGCGTCCTCTTCTTCCTCGCAGCACACATTTTCAAGGCGATGATCGAACCACGCCTCAGGACTGGTCACGGCGAACGCTTCGAAGACATCGCATGGCACATGCGTCATCACCCGCCGACGCTTATTGTTTACGTTCTGGGAACGCTTGCCGTTGCGTACCACTTGGCCAACGGCATCACGACGTTCGCGATGGGCTGGGGCTTGGTTTCAACCAAGGCGGCACTTCGCAAGTCGGAGTGGCTCAATTGGACGGCATTTGCAATCTTGCTCGCCATGAGCTGGGGTTCGATCTACGCCATGTGGCTTGCAGGCGCGTAGTCGTTTCGTAGCAGCTCTGTCGATCCTGATTTCAAGCGCGGATTGCACGCGCGAAGCGACCTCTTCCTGTCCAATCGTCGTTTGGTACAAGCCGGCAGCCGGCGTTACGGAGCAGGTACGCGCAGTGGGCGCGTGGAACGCTTGGGCGAGACCGGGCACTCCACTTCTTCCGGCGCAAGACGGTTGGTTGCGCGCACAAATCGATGCGCGAGAAGACGAGGTTGCCTACACACTGAGTGTCGCCGGATCCGAATTCATCAACCCGTTCGAGGCACTCACCACCAACGTCGATGGACGTGAGGTCTCAGTCTCGCGCAGATCGCAATGTGCAAACCCAACGCTGTCGGTCGTATCCATTGACACGCGCACGGGAACTGACGGCTTTTCGTCACTTGTAACGTTACAATATGTCGCCGCGAGCGACGGGGCGCCGCTCGTTTCGATTACCGAGGAGGGGGGCGCAAGCGCCGTCCTCGATGGGACGACTGCACGCGTGAACCTTTCGGGCCTGCGACTAGGCAAGCACCGATTGCGGCTTCAAGCGCGAGACGCCAGTGGCCGAGTGGCATTACGCGATGCGTTTGTTTGGGCGGAGCCCCAATCACGCTCACTCGCGGATTGGGCGATCTATCAAGTCATGATCGATCGTTTTCGCGGCCCCAATGGCGATCCGCTCACAGCTCCTGCGCCAATGGCTGCGCGGGCAGGCGGGCACCTTCGCGGCGTCACGCAGTTCATCGCGAGCGGAGAATTTGAAGCGTCGGGCTTCAACGCACTTTGGCTCTCGCCAGTTTATCGTAACCCTGTCGGTTCTTTTTTGGGGCTCGACGGCAAGATGCACGAGGGCTACCACGGCTACTGGCCAATCGCCGAGAGCGAGATTGATCCACGATTGGGAACCGACGCCGACCTGCGAGCACTCGTCGCGGAGGCGCACGCGCGCGGTGTTCGCGTGCTGCTCGACGTGGTGCCCAACCACGTCCACGAGGATCATCCGCTTGTTGCAGAGCAGCCAACTTGGTTTCGCGATCCATCAAAGTGTATTTGTGGCCAATCTTGTGATTGGGGGACCGCAATCGAACGCTGCGCGTTTGCCAGCTACCTCCCCGACGTCAATTGGGACGAGCCGAGCGCCCACGCGCGCTTCACCAACAGCACAGTCAACTGGATTGACCGTTTCGATCTCGACGGGCTTCGCATCGACGCCGTACCGATGATGCCGAGAGGCGCATCCCGGCGTATCGCGCTCGCCGCGCGCGATCGATTTGAGCACACGAAGCACGACCTCTATCTACTTGGAGAGCACTTCACCGGCCCGGATGGATATGTCAACCTCCGGTACGATTTGGGGCCTTACGGCCTCAATGGTTCGTTCGACTTTCCACTCATGTGGGCGCTTCGCGGTGCGATCGCGGAGAAGTCAGGTTCGTTGACAAAAATCGCCGAAGCAATCGATCACGGGATCTCTGCTTGGGGCGACGCGCGTGCGACCATGGCCACGATGATTGGCAATCATGACGTGCCTAGATTTTTGACCGTTGCAGCAGAGGGCGCCGACGGCGATCCGTGGAGCGCCGCGCCACAACCTTCGGAGCCAGAACCGTACGCAAAGCAAGCGCTCGCACTGGAACTTCTCTTTGCGCTACCTGGCGTACCTGTCGTTTACTACGGAGACGAGATCGCCCTCGCGGGCCATGCGGATCCAGACGCGAGACGCGTAATGCCGAATGACAAGTTGCTGACCGATTTGCAACGCGGCGTACGTGAACGAGTGGCCCGCATCGCAAAGTTGCGCACGTGTTCCAGTTCACTGCGTCGAGGCGCGTATCGCACCGTCGCGGTAAGCGATGACTGGTGGGTCTTCGAAAGGCAGAGCGAGAGTGATCGGGCGCTCATCGTAGTCACGCGATCTCCGAAAGGACCTGAGGCGGTACCGACAAGTGGGCGATGGCGCGACGTGTTTTCAGGTGAGACGATCGTTGACAATGCAACCGTGAGTGAGCCTTGGAGATTGCACGTGCTCCTGCGTGAGGGAGACCCGTGTCTAGGTGTCGCGGGGCACCCGTGAAGTGTCGGGGACGGAGTGGGGATCGGAGACTTCGCGTCGGAACGCACGGCACGGGGATTGCTGTGGTGAATGGGCGCGCGCAGTTTTGCAGTAAGAAGTGGGACGAGTGGATGGGCGGGACTATCGACGGGGCGTGGTGATGCCAACACCAACAATTTGCGGGTGCGTCGTTAAACCTGACTCAACAAAAAAGTGGCTCTTTTCGTTGCGGCAGTCATTTCGAGAAACCGGGGAATCCCGGGAGGAGAAATGTGTACGCCGACGCCGGGAAGCGAGTCGACGCAGGGCTATGTCCGCAACAGCCGCTGCGCGGTAACGGGGGGGCGGGACGGGGCGTGTCAGTCCGTTAGATCCATCACCCGCGCCTCAAGCCCACGACCCTTACCGACGCCGCTGATCAACATCTGCCGCTGCAGCAGCACGCTCAGCGCGAACCCGATGACCACCTCCGCTTCGACAAGTTTCTTGTCGAAATTGAGGACGAGCTCGTTACGCTCACCCTCAAAGATCACCGCGGTGACACCCGCAATCTCTCGCAGCGCTGGCAAAGGCAAGTCGCTCTCTGGAATACGGAACGTGTTGCCGCCGTGATCACGTCGGGACATTTTGAGCGTGATGCGCACTTCGCTCGAGGCTGCGGTGAGTTCGCTCATCTTACCGCTTGCGACCACGACACCTCGATCAAGAACAACCGCAAAATCACAAATCTCTTCGAGCTCTTGCAAGTTGTGACTTGAGATGATCACCGTGGTTTTTCCGCGACGTGTTTTGACAAGCTGGCGCACCTCGTACGCGTTGCGTGGATCGAGCCCAGCCGTCGGCTCGTCGAGCAAGACGACCTCTGGCGAGCCCATCATGGCCTGGGCGAGCGCGACGCGCTTCGCCATACCGTGAGAGAGAGCGCCGCACCGGGTGCTCCACCAGTCAGCACCGCCCACTTCGACCAGTGCCTTCTTCGCGATCTCTTCAACCGCACCTGACTCAAGACCCTGCAACTTTGCGAGATGAGTCAGAAATTCGCCAACGGGATCGGACGCAGGAAGTTGGGCATCTTGCGGCAAGACGCCCAGCCGTCCGCGCAGCGCATCGACATTGCGCGGATCGAAGCCGAGCACATCAACGCTGCCTTCGTCGGGCTTCAAGTAACCCGCCATCATCGAAAACGTCGTGGTCTTGCCCGCGCCATTGGGCCCGATAAGCCCATGAATACGCCTCGATCGCATGTGCATCGTCGCGCGATCGACGGCAACTTTGCTCCCAAACTGCTTGCGCACGCCACGAACGTGAACTGCGGTTTCGCCATCATTTCGCTTCTTGGGCGACGGGGCGACGTCGGAACTCTCTCCAATCTCTTCTGCTTCGCTCATACGTCCCTCCATCGAAAGATCCCGACCGCTCCGCCTATCCACACGCCGACCGAACCGAGGCTCAACATTAAACCGATCAAATATTGATCAATTTTTGTGTCGAGCAGGTGCGTCACGTAACCGTACGGACAGACCATCTTGAGGAAGTCATTGTCCACGTTAACGCCAATGATCCAGATGACGAACACCGCAAAAAAAGCCGCGAACGTTGTAAGCAACGAGAGAATCGGCACGCGCACGCTGGCGCTGATCAACGTCACAATTCCCATCCAGCCCGCTACCGCGGGCAGCACGCGCATCCACAGCTGAAAGCCCCAACTGACGCATGTGAAGAACGGCTCCTCGCCACGCGCAGCAATTGCAATCCACATGATGAAATTCATGGCCAGCGTCGTGATCGCCACAGACACAAACAAGCCAAGGAACTTACCAAGCAGGAACGACCACCGACGCGAACGAGTCGCCCAAAAACGGTAGGCGCGGTATTGCAGGTCTGACGAGACTCCATCAAAGCCGAGGAGCGACACCAGTAGCGGAGACAGCCACACCGAGACGAAAAGCACCATGACAAGCGACATCGGCGCGCGGCCTAAGTACGCGGCAACCGAGGGTGCGAGGCCAGCTTCTTCGTAGACCGCAGTATTGAACTTCTTTAGATCTTCGGCGGTTACTTTTATCTCGGCCGGCTTGCTTGCTTCGCCCGGTGGCTTGCCGGGAGTTGTTGGCCGATGGCTCCCGCTACTTCCATTTCCACGCGGCGGCGCATTCCTTTGCAACGGATCGAGCGCCGGCGCGCCCGAGCCATCGGGCGGCAGATTCTCTTGCTGCATCTGCTCTTGCATCTGCTGCTGCAGCTTCGCTTGCTGCTCGATCTTGCTCCGAACCTTCTCGGAGCCGCTCAAGATGAAGGTGAATGCAACGCCGCCCATGATGGTGAGCACGGCAAGCAAGATTCCCTTCACGCTACGGAAGTTCTTTTTCACTTCACGGTTTGCGATCAGGGCCACTTCGACGGCAGGGTTCACTGGCAATGCCTCCGCTCAAGAGAGCAACGAACAAAACAAAAGCGCGCGACCTACCCTATCTCGGCAGGTCGCGCATGTCATCGCGTGCTTGTGGCTATCTAAAGCTGCGATGCGCTCGCGGGTTCGCCTTAGCGCGATCGCTTACGGCGCAATAACGCAGCCATGACGCCAGTAAATCCGAACAGCGCCAGCCATCGCGGCGTTTCAACAGGTCGTTGCGTTGCGGTGACACAAGCGCAGCCACCTGCCGCGGGCGGAGTTGGTGCTGGGCCGTCTGGCGTTTGCTCTTCTGGCACAGGAAGCGGCGTGTAGGCAACCGTCAAGTTACCTACTTGTCCATTTGATTGACCACTATTGCCAACCTGAACGTAAACTGAGGTCACACCCTCGGGTACGTCGAACTCTACGGTAGACTTCGCGCCCGTGGTTGGAAGTGTGTCGCCCTTGTACGTCGCATCGGCGTTGCTCGAAAGCGTACCGTGGGTGGTCCACTGCAAAGGCTCGTCGTACTTGACGAAGAGAACAGGCGCGAACGGTGTTCCGCCACCGCCGAAGATGCCGCCCGCAAAGGCTGCTTCGCTGCGACTTGTGAATGACACCGAGACCGTCGCCGCGTTGGTCACATCGAGCTTCGCTTGGAACGAACCCGGTGCGATTTTGGCCGAGCCAACGTACGGCGTTCCGTAGGTCGAAAATCCGAGGGTCTCAAAGCCGGAACCCTTGGGCGGATTAATCGGTCCACTCTTCGCGTCGAAAATACGCGTGCACCCCGGAAGGACACCGCGCGATGTCATCTCAGTTTCGAGTGCCGTCGCACTTGCTGGCAAATCGGTCTTGAGTACTTCGATCACCAACTTGACGAAATCCCCATAGCCAAGGTTGCCCCTTGCCGCCGTTGAACGCATCGCCTTGTAAACGCTAACGTCGTACTTCTTCTTGTCGGCATCGCTTGTCAGCGCCTTGCGCGCCTTCCAAAGGCCACCCGAAAAGAGCGTCGAGTCGTAGTGAACTTCGCCCGCAATGTTGCCCGGACACGAATCGTTGTTGTCGAGTTCGCGCATCGACGTTCTTCCAGATGCAAGATCAGTTGACGCGTACTCGCCCAAATTTCCGTCGCCTGTAATTGCTGATGAGAAGAAGTCCGCAAGGCCCTCGTTCATTGCGCCTTCAGAATCGAAGAGACCGTAAGCATCCACGAATGCGCTGCCCAAACGAAGTGTCTGGTTGACCACTGCGTGCGTGAACTCGTGATAGATGACGTCGCCATCGTACGAATAGTCACGCTGAGGCCCTTGGCCGAACCACATCGAGCCGCCCTTGAAGCCGTAGATCGATTCGAAAATTTCGCTCTGACCGCCTGAGCCTCCGGGCTGGAAAAACGCGTTCGAAAATGGATCGAGCGGCTGGGTTGGATCTGCAACCTTCGCAAGATCAAACGTGCTGAAGCCCGCAGGGATCATCAGATTCGAGATGGTGCGAAACGGCTTATCTGAAACGACTTGCGCATCGGGCACGCCCTGCAAATCGCGGAAGAACTGATATGCGCGCGCGGCGTGGTAGAACATCGAAACTTCGGAAAACTTGTCGCTGCGCGAAGGGGCTTCCTTGGTCTTCGGCTCTGTGGCCAAGCTGTCGACCGGCGTATAGTTGAAGTTGCCATCGGCATCGGCTTCGGCGTCTTGCGTGAGCGAGCAGATGTGCGCTGTGATCGAAATGCCGAGATTGACGGTTTGAACTTCGCCCTTGTCGACACAGTTAAGCGACTTGATGAAGTCGTTCTCGAGCTTCAAGTTGCCCGAATCTCCTTTTGCGGTCGGATCCATCGGCAGTGGGAGCGAAGCGAGCTGCGAAACGGATGGGTTCGTTGGATACATGCTCGCTTTCGCGAACACGAGCCCTTCGCGCGCGGCAAGAAGAACGCCGGTCTGCGCATCAACCGTAAACGTCGGCGACGTTGGGATGCCCGGAATTTGCGGCGGCACAACAACATAGACAAGGCGTGCACCTTCTCGTGTATCGGCAATCGCGAGGTAGGCATCTTTCGCCGACGTCGGCAAAATCGTAAACTTTGCCACCGCTGCAACGGCCGCCTCACGCGTGACGGATGGAACGGTCGACGATGGGAGTTCGTCCAAGAGCTGATCGGAAACTGTCTTGACGTTTCCGTTCTTGTCGAGTCGCACCACAGCAACGGCTCCGAGAACGGGAAGATCGTGATGCGTCTGCTCGAAGCGAACGATGCGATCTCCATCCGAGAAGCGATCAATGCGCGTTGTAGAGAGCACCGACCGCGTCAGTTCAGGTCTCATCGCGGTTAGCGCAAAGCGTGCTCGACCCGACGTATCCGTCGGGGCCAGACGCATATCGACGCCAGGCGAGGCTACAAATAGCGGGCGCACTCCAACGGTAGCCGCCTGCGCCGACGAAGACACCAGCAACGCTCCGAGCGCGAGCCCGCGGAATAACGACTTTCGCATAAAACAACTCCCTTCCGAGAAGCGCGCCGCCTTTGAGGGACGCGGCGCGCAAGCTGCCTCGAAAGCGGAGGTGGCTCAACCTGTGAGGCCCATTTCTTCCGGGATGAGACGGCGTTGAAAGATTAGCGGCCCCGAAAGGCAGGGGGCTTTGCTATCTGGCGCCAGCCGCCGTCGCTAAACCGTGATTTCGACTCTCAAAAGGTTACGGCCGATGAACAAATAGTCACCGTGCACGAGATCTTGGTCGCCTTTAATGCGGACGAACGTCCCATTTCGGCTTCCCAAGTCGGCAACGGTAATCTTGCCGTTGTCGAGCGCGATACGGCAATGCGATGAGCTTACGAAGTGATCGTCGATGAAGCACATGTCCGCGCCTTCACGGCCCACCGTTACGGACTCTCCACGAACGACCGCGGCACCGTCAACGCCGCCCTCGAGAACTTGAATGACCCGCAACTGCCCGGGATGATGGGGCGACGTGTAGTAGGTCACGCCATCGGCGTCGTGATTGGAAGCCGCAGCGACGAGATCGACCCGAAGGAGTTGCTCTCCAACGTAGACGAAATCGCCGGACGACAGAGTGGCTGGTTCGCGAACGCGGAGAAATACACCGTTGTGCGATTCTTCGTCACGCGCCACAAGATGTCCCTCGCGGTAAAACAAGTTCGCGTGTCGCGGCGACACATACGGATCATCGCCGAGCACAAGGTGCCCGCTCCGGCCAATCACGTGCTCGTCGGCGTTGAGTTGATAGCTCACACCCTCAACACCTTCGCCGCGCACAAAGACGACCTTCGCGCGACCGGGAGTTTGTAACGCCCCGTAGTACGAAGTCTTCATCGCGAGCACGTCGCTAGGAACAGCTGCTCCGCAGCGACCGCAAAATTTGTGGCCCGTGGGTACGGGTGTCGAACACGACTTGCAGACGAACAGCTTCGCTTGCTCCATCTCGGGCTATCTCCTCAGGAAAAAAACTAC
>JAHFDZ010000429.1 GCA_023248745.1 Myxococcales bacterium
GGACCTGCTCCGCTCGTCGGCGTCGGACCGCCGGTGATGAGCGCGCGATAACCGTCAACGATGTTGAGCATTGGCGACCACGCGCGGTTGATCTCGGCGACCTGGGCGTAAATGAGTTCTTGCGTGTGCGTTCGCAAGTTCCCGGGGCGTGCGCGATCAACCGGATGAACGATGCCCAACACATTCTTGAGCACGAGCGTAACGCTCGTAATGAAGTGCGTCTTGAGGCACGCGAGATTGATGACGTGATCCGCTTCGGCGATGACCTTCGGAATGCGCACCGGGGGCTTCCAGCTTGGAACCAAGTTCGCATCGACGTCGACCCACGCTTCGTCTTCATCGAAGACGACTAACTTGGCACCGCTAGCGCGCGCGGCTGCTGCGATGCCATTGCGCTCGAAGTTGCCTACCGTATCGGTATCGCCCCAAAAAGAGCGGTCGCCGACGACGACGTGTGCACCTCGCGCCGCGAGCTGATCCGCAAACCAGCGCACCACGTCAGGACTCGTTGAGTACGGAAAAAAATCGCCCGAATTCGTATTCACCTTAAGAACAACGCGATCACCATGGCGCACGCGGTTGAGCCCGCCCACCACATCGACCGCAGTCTCAAGCGCAACCAAGTGGTTGTCCGCGTTCACCAGCGCGACACGCACGGCCTTGGCTGAATCAGCCGACACCACGCGCGCTGCCGCAGGCGAAATCGCGGCTCGACCGCAAGAGGATGACGCCATTGCCGCTACGGTGAGCCTAAGGATGGTTCGCCGATCGATTGATGCCGGCCGCGATGCTTTCGTCACGTGTGACTCCAGGGGTGTGATCACAACACGCTGCGGTGATCGTTGTACATCGGGGATCGGGGTTGAAGTGTGACACGCAATCCGCGATGGGCGAAGCGGGTCACGCTGGGCAAGTCCCAACGCATTGATGGCTTATGCCGTGCTTCCAAACCGGAGTGCTTCACAATTCGTACGACTTATCTACTTCGTCCCAAGGTCGACCGCGGGCAGCTTGTCGCCCATTTCGTTCGGATAGCCGCCGCGGCTGTTTGTGTCGCCCTGACCCAGTTGACCCGAGGAGTTGGCGCCCCAGCACTTCACACGATCGTCGTCGAGTAGCGCGCACGTGAAAAAGTGGCCCGCCGATACCGCCTTCGCGGTCCGACTTGTTCCGAGATCTAACGTGGGCAGCTTGTCACCCATTGGGTCCGGTTCGAGGCCGCGGTCGTGGCCGTCGCCCAGACCTAGTTGACCCTTGCCGTTGTGACCCCAGCACTTCACAGTGTCGTCGTCGAGCAACGCGCACGTGTGGTAGGTACCCACCGAGATCGCCTTCGCCGTGCGGCCCGCCCCAAGATTCACTTTGGGCAAATTGTCGCCCATCTCGTTCGGGCCATCACCGCGGTTACCCCGGCTACCAAGGCCAAGTTGACCGTCAAAGTTGTACCCCCAACACTTCACGCTGTCGTCGTCGAGCACTGCGCACGCATGGTAGCCACCCACCGAGATCGCCTTTGTCGAACGACCTGTCCCAAGGTCGACGTTTGGAAGCTTGTCGCCCATCTCATTTGGAGCGCCCCCACGAAGGCCAAAAATACTGCTGCCCCAGCACTTCACACTGTCGTCGTCGAGCAGCGCGCACGTTTGATGAGCACCCGACGAGATCGCCTTCGCGGTACGGTTGGTGCCAAGATCCACTTTAGGCAAGTTGTCGCCCATCTCGTTTGGCTGGCCGCCGCGGTGGCCGCCGCCTTGGCCCAGTTGACCCAAGGAGTTGGCGCCCCAGCACTTCACGCTGTCGTCATCGAGCAGCGCGCACGTGTGCTCGTCACCTGCTGATAGGGCCTTTGCCGTGCGGCCTGTCCCGAGCGAGACTCTCGGCAAGTTGTCGCCCATTTGGCCCGCCATAACGCCGCGACCGTCCTTGTCGCCAAGGCCCAATTGGCCTCGATAGTTCACACCCCAGCACTTCACGCTGTTGTCGTCGAGTATCGCGCACGTGTGTCCGACGCTCGCAGATATCGTCCGCGCAGAGCGACCCGTGCCGAGTGAGACCTTGGGCAAGTTGTCGCCCAGTTCGTTCGCGGCATCACCGCGATCGCTTGTGTCTCCCGCACCGAGTTCCCCACGGCTGTTGGTACCCCAACACTTCACGTGATTGGTGTCGAGTATCGCACACGCATGAGCTCCACCGGCCGCTATCGCAACTCGCGAACCCGCGTCTGCGATGCTTGCGTCAACCACGCTTCCACCGACGTCAGCGATTCTTGCGTCGACCGCGCTCACCTTAGCGTCAGCGATGCCTCCGTCATCATCCGATAGCAATCCGCTCCTTCCGCACGCGATCACCAATGAAACACATATTGTTACAATAAGGGCATAAGATCTCATGCTAACCCTCGCTGAAGAACCGTCGCTTACCCGGATCTTCGATCGCGGCGTCCACGTCTTCCCCGAACCAATAAGAACCATTCACGTAGCACGAAGCGACGCTTGCGAAGGAACGTGAGGCCAGATGACAAGGGTGGCGGCGGTCATCAACAGAACCGCGACGCCCGAACTACGTGCAGGACGAGGACGGTGAGCGCGGGACGGGGGCGAATGTCCCAAGGGGTCCCACGAAAGTCGATTTTCCGGAGAATTACTCACGGAACCCCATAAATAATGGGAGATCGCGCTATTTCCGGCGCCGAAAACAACGCGCGATGGATCGCCTTTACTTCGTCGTACGCCGTTAGGGGCGCAACTAATGAAGGATGCAAGACGCCTTGCCCTACTATTGACGCTTCGAATGGGCACGTACAATACAATTCACGGCGACGTCGCCTGTCCACGGTGCGGTGCTGAGGTGCGGATCAGCGCCCAGGGGACGACCGATTTTTGACAATGGCGACCAAGAGCATCTTCTATGACGGCGCGCTCACGCCAATCGAGGGCGTATTACGCCGAGTCTCGGTGGAACGTCGCCACGTTTCTCGACGATGCAGTCAGTTCGGTGGGTGCCCAGCCGCTTCGTTGCTTGTGCCTACCTTCCGAAACATGCATCGAAAGCGCTCTTCGCTTCCTTGCTTGGCAACGCAATAGGATTGCCGTTTGTCGCATAGTGTTTCGCCGTGTCAGTCTCGAATGCTTCGCTCGGGAACTTCACCGTCGCTACGGCCGAAAGCGTACCGTCGGCCTGTTCGAATGCGCCCGAAATAGGAGCGCGATTCGCAAGCATGAGGTCTTGAGCCTCACATGCTGGCGTAAAGGTCTGCCAATAGAGCCAAAGCGATCCGT
>JAHFDZ010000430.1 GCA_023248745.1 Myxococcales bacterium
GCGCGCAAGCGCAAACCCCTGCGGCGATCAACCAATACCGATTCGATAGCATAACTTCTGTTAGCACACGCGGCGCACGCAAGCGTTCTTGATGCGAGGCGAGCGGGAAAACGAATAATAAAGTATATTTACGAAAAGCTTGGCGCGTGGATCGTGCGCCAAGAGCACGTTGCTACGGCTCGTACACCACATGGCAATGCACGCGCGCGTTCGGAAATAGTTCGCGGAGCGGCCGATTGGCCTGCGGGTTGCCCGATCCGCCAGTGTCACCCTGATATCCGAGGCGCTTCTCACCTCTATATCGAATGCTCTGCAAGGGGCTCGTGACTTCTGCTTCACCAGGCAGCGTCGGATCGCTGGCCGCGCGCACGTCGAGAAAATACGTGCCGCACGAATCTCCCTTCTCGAACTCGACCCACGTTGACGGAAGCGAGATCGACGCCGCGAGGGTCTCCAACTCACTGGTGCTCGCAAGCGTCACCATGTCAAGATTGGGGCGGGTGCTATAAAGGACGACCTCTTGCCCGATTTCCAAAATTAGCCACGGGTCACCATTGGCATCGCGCTCGAAGCGGCGAGCGAGCGACCCTGGAGGTGCCAATGCGAGCGGAGAGAGCCAGTCGCTTCCTTGCTTTACCCAAAGCACGTCATCGCATTCCGCGAGCGGCACATCACCGGCTTGAAGCGTGCTCGCAGCTTGACATGCTGCGATTTGCTTGCGTCGCAGCGCAATGTTGCGCGTTTCGAATTCGCTCACGTTGATCGTACGAAAGCGCGCGCCTTCGTAGACCGCATAGCGCGCGACGTGCTCCTGGCCGTTGTGAGTGTGGAAGCCGACGATCAGTTCGTCTCCCTCTCCACGCGCTCGGCCAATGAATGCGGGACGATCATCCGAAACAGTGTCGGAGCCCGTGGACTTCCATTGCAAGACCTCGAAGTGGGGCTTCCTCGCCGCTGGATCCAAAGGCTGCATGCGCTTCTTCTTCGAAGACCACCACGAAGGGACGAACGTCTTGCAATGAACTCCAACAACGATGCGTTCGGCTGTCAGCGGGAACTCATCGGCATCGCAAAGTCCTGATTCGGGGTCGCGCGTTCGTGTTCGATAGTAGTCATCCTTACCTTTGGGTGAGTCGCACGGAACGGCCGTCCTTATCGTTCGAACGAGGCTTCCGGGCATGGTCGCTTGCGTCACCTTGTCGCGAATGCTGTCGCATACTTTCTCGGCACGATTTCCGCTAGTCCTTGATAGTAAATCGTATTGACTAATGGCAAGGTTTGCGCTTTCCTCTCGCTGGAGAGGCCGGCTGTACAAATGGGGTTCAATGCGGTCCAGGGCGATTGATGACGTCTTTACCCACCTGTCGTGTTGCCAAATGAAAGAGAGGTTCATGGCAAGCGGATTCGCATGACCGTCCTCGCCTCTGCCAATCAACGCAAATTTCTTCTGCGTACCGTCGAGTCGAATCTCGCTTGGTTCCGCGGCGCTCAGATCGCCAAGATTATCGCGGTCGACCAAACCGCGCGATAGCGAAAGGTCGGGCACCAGCATGCCATCGCGCTCGGGCAAAAGCAGCCAACCGATGGCGACAGTGCGCTTGCCTCCCTTTGGCGCATACAAAACGGGGTCGACTCCGTCACTCGAACTGGCGAGCGAGTACATCTGGAGTGGGCCAAACGCGACGGCTCTTCTCGGGCCTCGTTTGAAGGTGCGCTCGAGCGGCGTTGAATCCGCTTCGGGTTCGCCCGCCGCACTTGATGCAGGTGCGGCGATGGTGGGCGCGTGCGATGGCGGTTGGACGAGATCGCCCGCACACGAAAGAACTGCAAGAGTGAGCAGCGACAAACCAAGTCGGCAGTGTGGCATCGCGACCAGAGTCGCAATCCTTGACGGCGGGGTCAACGAACGTGCCGCACGACTTGATGCGCGAACTTGCGGGCGCCAAATCTGCGATCAGTGTGCCTTGAGCCAGGCAACGACTTCGTTCCGAACTGGCAGCGGGGCTTCGCTTGGGATAGAAAGGCCACGGCCGCGTGCCATCGCCGAGTGGCACACGAAGGCGGAACTCGAACGGCTGTATCCACGGTAGACAATGATCATTGTCCCAACACACTCTTGACCAAGCCCGGCGTGAGCAACCGTTCTTCACAAAGTTCAAATGGAAACGAGCGTGGTCCGATTCGGCATGAGAGTCTGCCCTGCACTTGCTTTTCGTCGCCGAAGATCTCGACTCGTCCGTCAGCAGCAAGCGCCACTGACGCCTCATGGTCAATAATATTGACTACATGATAGACCGAGCGCTTGCGTTCGCACTCGGCTGCACGCGCACAGACGCATTGCATTGCTCGCCCGTGCCAACGAGTGCGAGGCTACCGAGATGCACGTACGTCTTTCGGGCTTCGCGGTCATCGTCCTCGCATCAATCGCGGCATGCACGCCCGCGACGCGTGCCGTGAAGTTGACCATCGCGGAGGTGCCCGCTGCGGCGCTTGCTCCTTCCGCAGCGGCGTCGACCGTTGCGCCCCTTGCCGGAAATGTCAAACGCGACGAGGAGCGCGTTGTGAGCGGACCGTGGGATGTTCGCCTAGGTGTTCGCCTTCTTGACCCGCAAGAGCCGCAAAAGCCGGGAGATTTGGATGCCCTATACGATTACAAAGGAATGCGCCTTCTTGACCCTCGAGCGCCGGGAGGTGTCAGAGTCCCACTCAAGGATGATATTGTCTTTTCGACGTGCGACAGCCCGTACGCCAAGCAGTCGGAATTTGTAGCGTGGCTCAACGCCAATCAGATCGTCCTGCACTGCCCGCTCGCTCAGTTGCTAGGGCTCGATGACGGGGCACCGCTACGAACCGCTGCCAATGTGGCGCTATCCGATGTTGGCGATAGTGAGTTGTCGCGAATCGTAGAATTTCGATCGCTTAAGTCTCTCAAAATATGGGGAACAAGGTTGACAGACGCCGGTATCGAACACCTAAAGGGCCTGACAAAGCTGCAGAAGCTTAACTTGATCGGAACGAACGTAACAGGCGCGATCTTCGAGCACCTGAAGGGTATGACAAAGCTGCAGGAACTCAACTTGGGAGCCTCGCCAGTAACAAGCGTGGGCCTCGAGCACCTGAAGGGCGTCACGTCGCTGCAGACGCTCACCCTGATAGGCACGCGAGTAACGGACGCGGGCCTCGAGCATCTGAAGGGTATGACAAAGCTGCAGAAGCCCGACTTGACATTCACGGGAGTAACGGACGTAGGCCTCGAGCACCTGAAGGGTATGACAGA
>JAHFDZ010000218.1 GCA_023248745.1 Myxococcales bacterium
GAGAGTGCTTAGCTACTGGTTAGGTCGACTTCAACGATTCACTCAAACACAAACGTGTCGCATCCCCACCAATATCCTTGGGGCATCGATTCAAGTTCGATAACGGTTGAGAGCGTTTTCTCGAAGTCCTTGCACTTCGGATCCGAAGGCGGTTTTGCAGGTCTGAAGCGAACCTGGCGGTAGCGCCAACCATAGGTCGATCGCGTTAGCGAAACTTGACCGGTCACTTCGCATCCACTCTCAAAGATGCCTGACTCCCAAGTATCGTTGTCCTTCTCTTCGACGACTTGTGAGTAAGGATTGAAGGAAACTTTGCAGCTGCGTCGGTCAACTTGTTCGTGAGCAACCAACGCTGCGCGATACGTTTCGTAACTGGGGTTGCTACAAAATGCTCGCCAAGTCGTGTCACCTTCAGCAAACGCAGACGGTCGAGGTGTTGGAGGTCCGTTCGCGCAGTTTTTCGATGCGACTTCTCGAATGGCAGCAGTCATTTCGTCGTGCTTGTCCGCAAACTTCGTCCAACGTTCATCAAAATTCGCGACTATTTTGGGACGCCCTTCCGAGAGCATTACCTGGACGAATTGGCACGTCTTGCGTCGTCGTCCACCCGTCGAACGCGGTGCATCGGCGCAATCAAAGCGAGTCGCTGTAGCTTCCTTCCAGCCGTGGAGGACTCCGCCGGTGAGATCGAACTTCCATAGCTCGCCCGTCGATTGTTGCGGGGTTGGGGCAAAACCGTTCCAAGGCGAGCGAAGCGCTACCGGAAATGAAGATGGCCTCGGTGAAAACACGCTTGCGGTCAACGGCTTGGCATCTTTCTCTTGCGACTGTCCCGAAGCGCAACTTGCACAAGCGGCGATAGCAATCGATGACGCAAATTTAGAAAGTGCGCTGACGCGAAAGCGCTCACCCCTTGTCCCGAGCAGACCCAGATTGGACATGGTGCTCATCAATAGTTTTCTTCTCGCTTGTTTGCGTCGGCCATACGCATGCGCACGCCAGCCTCATCGTCGTAGAAGATGCTGATGCCCGGCCCTTTGTCGCATACCACCACAACGCGAATAAGCCCGTTTGGTCGGGCAGGCACTTGTTTCGGACCAAAGAACCAAGAAGCAATCGTCTTGTGACTCTCGCCCTCAGCGCACTTCTCTCGCAAAGAGTCGACACTCATTCCCGGTCCGTTCGGATGGCCGTATTTTCCCTCGTACTTTTCGAGTACGCGACGCGCCAATGCCCCGAATGGAAGCGGTGACAGACTAAGTGCAATTTCGCACACCTCGATCGTTCCACAAGAGTTCGCGAAGATAGTCGCCACCGGTAGGCCGGTATCAACGGCTGGCTCGGTACAGACCGCCGTTCCTTCGTGGTTCCACCCTCGCCCCCCCGCCGCTTTGCAACGCTCAACAAATTCGTCGAGTCGGATTCCAAAATCGAAACCTCCGACGGAGTGAGGCATGTCCGCCAGCGGCCCTGACAAAATTGTCTTCGGAGATTCTGCAGCCTCGGGATGCGGCGGGTCTGCAGCACAAGCGGTAACAACTCCAAGCATCAAAAATAAGCGGGCACGCTCGATCTTCACGGCCGTTCTTGCTCCCATAACACCATCACACGTTACAATGTTTTGAAAAGCCATCACAAACGACCGTGTTCCTGTGCGGAGCCAGGACGCGGACAGGATCATCAAAGACGTCGGTCGACGCATCGCAGAGTGCCGCGCAGCGCTTGGGCTAACTCAGGAACTGTTGGCCGTACGACTGGGCATGGATACGAACAACCTGCAACGCATCGAGCTCGGTATGCAAAACCTCACCCTGAGAACAATCGTTCGCATAGCGAATGCTCTCGGCATTCAAGTGCTGGCACTATTTGAAAAGCCAAAAAGTAGAACCGTCCGCAAGGGGCGGCCGCCAAAACAAACGAACCTATGAGGTACTTTTTGGTTGCACCGACAACCGTCACCGGTCGTCGACCCAATTTGCACCAGCGCAAGTTAACCATCTCAGTCGCTCACAACCGACCTCAATGATTGATTAGCTTCGAGGTCGCGCTCACGGCGCCAGAACTTCCTCTATGATCTGCGCCTACCTATGAGCGTCATTGAGACACGTCACGCCGAAAGCGCCGGCGAATTTCTCGAGTTTTTCATTTGCGGGAATTTGAAGTCGATTTGGCGATCCACGGACTCAGTCGATTGGCTTTTCGTGGGCAGCGCGATGCCACATGGAAACTAACTCCGAGCTCATTTCGTCCCAATGCATTCAAACCGTTCGAGCGGCTCAGAGGGTTTACAGCTCCACCGAACGCCACCTGCGACTCCGTTGAGCATCGGAACGCCGAGGAAAGGCTCGTCACTCGTTTTGCAACGTATTGCTCTGAGAATGGTTTTACCGTGCCGGGTGACAAACCGGAGCTTCGTGATCCCCGGTATCAACCAAAAGAGAATCGTCACTGGAATTTCCCGCGAGTCCAACATCGCTACATCTACGCGCTTGCGCAGCACTACGGCATACCAACTCGCCTGCTCGATTGGAGCCGCAGCCCGCTCATAGCGGCCTACTTTGCCGCCTGCGATGTCGTGGCGGAAGAAGGCAACGAAGCTAGCGGTCAGCTTTCCGTTTGGGCCTTGAGCACTGAAGCCTTCGATCGCTTCGGAGGTACCAATCCTGGCATTATGTGGATTGGGGCACCTTCCGACTCAAATCCAAACCTCCATGCGCAACGAGGTAGCTTCACGCAACTAGTGCGGCGGAAATGCGAACAATCAGCATGGCCGGATACTTGGGACAATCGCTCCCCGGACCTTGACTTCCTTGTCGCTGAACTTGGCAAGGAGCTTACTGCGCCCTTGCTCGTGAAGTGCACGTTAGACAAGTGTCACGCAACGGACTTGCTCGACCTTCTTGATCACTTTCACGTGAATGCGATGAGCGTCTACCCGGGGCGCGAGTCGATTGTGACGTACATGAAGCGGTAGCAAGCTCGACGAGACGGTCGCGCGTTTCACGCCTGCCAAAGGAGCGCTTTCGCGGTGAGTCGTGTGTGTCTCTCGCGAAAATCGAACACTTACAGCCGCTTCCCGATCAGCTCATGCAAGGAAACCCATTGCTCCCGGGTGAGCTCTTCTTCGACCTGCGGCTCCGTGTGTTTCGCTTTTGGCTCAGCCCAATCTTCACGAAAACGGCGCTTCAAGAAAGCCTCGCATGCTCGCCAGTCGTCGAACGTATGTGCCTTGAATGTTGAGGCAACGGTGTTCTCAAGCTCGCCCAGTGCTTGCGTGACTTCGAGATAAAACTCGCGTTCTTCTGGCGACGCATCGTCAGCCTCACCAGCTCGCATCCAGTCATAGAAGTGGCCACGACTCAGGCGGAGTTCGCCACAAGCGCCGGTGATCGTGCAGCCATTGCGCAACAAGTCGCACAGAGCGCGCCGCTTCGCTGACGTCCAACCAGTGATGCGGCCAAGTGGTGCATCTTTTTGAAGCTTCAGCATGATCGACAAGATTGCGTATTTCGACGAATTTGCAACCAATGCTGATCACTTTTTGATGTCTCTGCTGACTTCTGATCGGACCCGTCGCTCAATCCCTAAATCATGAGTTTTGAACGCTTTCGACAAAGGCAGCTCGGTCACAGCCGCTTTCACAAAACCGGGTACGCAACCGGGTACAAAACGATCGCCAAGACTCACCGACATAACAAATCACAAGAGCTCTTCACCGACTCACGGTTCAACGTCTGAAGCGACGTCTTCGTTGCACCACGTATCACCCGGTCTCACCTCAGCTAAGTATTTTCGATAACTTATGGCCTCACTTGAGTCCTCAGCAGCTGATGCCGCTGCAACACCGTCGTTCCTCAAGCCTCACCGCGCTATCGATTGTACGCCATTGACTTAGTCCGCCATTGGCTTATCCTCTATGGGTGAGGCTCGAATGGGACCCGAAGAAGGACCAAGCCAATTTCAAGAAACACGGCGTCACGTTCGGAGAGGCATCGAAGCTCTTCGGCTCGAACGTCGAGTATCTCGAGCTCTACGACGCCGCGCACTCACACACCGAAGATCGCTTCATCGCGATAGGCCCGATACGTCGCGGACTGGTCCTTGTGGTTTACACCGAGCGCACGGAAGACGCGCTGCGCATCATCAGTGCGCGATGGGCCACGCCGGGTGAAGCACGCCTCTACACAGAATACTTGAAGGAACACTCATGAAAGACATCGCAGAGCTAACTGCCCAAGACTTTCAGCGCGCGCTCAAGAAGAGTCAACGTGCGCGCATCATTCGCGGTGAGCTTGCACCAGGCGACGTCGCGGCCTTGCGCCGATTCGTCGGGTTGACGCAGGCTCAATTTGCACAGGCGTTGGGCATCAGTGTGCATACGCTTCGCAACTGGGAGCAAAACCGACGCACTCCCGAGGGTCCCGCGCTTGCGCTGCTGCGAATCGCAGCGCGTCACCCGGGCATCGTGCGCGAGAACGTCCTCGTGGCTGCGTGAACGCCGCTCCAAGCACGATCACAAAACCGGGTACAAGACGCTCCTCGCCTTCAGCGATCGCAAGCATTCACGGACGTTCCCAAACGACACGGTTCAACGTCTGAATCGAATCGATTGCTGATCAATATCGGTCTGTGTACACCTGAACCGCAGTTCCTGTGATGCGGGTGAAGATAATAGCGGCACCCAGCTCGATCACGGGGATGGCAGCAAGCACGCCCACACAGCATGCAAGCAAGCCGAGGATGGCGACGACCAACGACAAGAGCCAGTAAATGAAGATGCCGATCTTCTGGCCTTCGGTGGCGCTCCAGCTCGCTTGAATCGCCTCAATCGGCCCCATTTGGCGATCCACGACGAAGTACTCGACCTGGCTTAACGCAAACGACGCGTAGATCCCCGGAATGATGAGCAACAGGCAGCCGACAAAGACAATCAGGCCCTTCAGAATCATCGCGAGCAACAGGGGCAAGGTTCGGGAGGCGCCACCGAAAACATCGCCGAAGTTCGGAACGCCGCCGCGGGCTGGGCTCAGCATGAGCTTAATGATCCCCGCGCGAAAAAATGCTGTGACGGGCAAGACGATCACCATGCCGACGGCTGCCGCCGACAGAATCTTCAGGATCAGTTCTGTCTCCATGCCGGAAACGCCACCGACCCCTGGCGTCAGACCGGAAGCCGGTATCTCCACGAACGCACCCGTGACCGTGCCCACGACGCGCGACAGGATATTCTGAATGAGCGCCGCGACGAATGTTGCGCCGACGAGCACCAACGCATGCACTTTGAAAATGGCCCAAGCCTGACCCATAACCTCGGTGGCCTCCCACGACTGAGCACCGTTTGTGGGGCCTCCACCGCCGCCGGTGGGTTGTTCGTAAGGATTTGCTGGAGCGCTGTAAGGGTTCGAGTTCATGGCCAAGAACGCTATCTGCGGTTTAGGCTCTGGCGCCAGCTGGAAGAACGACGACCTCGAGATCGTTCCGCAGGGTGACTGTCAATAAAATTGACTACAAGTTGACGGTGCGTTCAATCAACTCGCGCGGCGCTACCGCCGAAACGCGCTTGCGAACCGTTCGCACGCGATCCCGTTCGTCTTCGATGGATCCCACCTCATTGTTGCATTACCTCACACTCCCGACTGTCGTCTTCGACTTTCAGACGGATATAGGTTCCATCGGGCTCCCACCAATAGGCCCCGCCTTTGACGAGAGCATGCATGTTGAGGCGACCTTCAACGTCCAATCGCTCCGGAACGCGATACTCCGGGTCGACTTTCCATCGATTGAGAGGTCCTAACTTTTCGAGGGAAAAGATGAGTCGGCCATCGATGGCTTGATACTGTGGCGGAGGCTCCAGCGGATGATGCTCGCCGCTCGTCCAGATGAGCGTGGCGGAGCGCATGCACCCGGGCCCAATTCTGCGCACCAAGATTGGCTCACGTGCAAATACCTCGGTGTTTCGAATTGAAAATTCGTGTTTGAAGCGATGTGCGCAGCCGCTCAGGTTCGCGACTAGGAGCCAGCTGACAAAGTGAAGCGACTTTCTCATCGCCGACTCCGACAGACACCAACGTGACATCCTTGGGTCTCTCACAGCTTTCGCTTCAAACACGTAACGCGCCCCTCAAGGCACCGCATACCGAGCCTTAAGATACGCGGTGAGCGGGTCAACATTCGTCTGGTCCACAGTGCCTGTGGCGAGAACGACTTCGCAGATCTGTCCTTTGAGCTGCCCGATCACGAACTTCCCGGACGGGATCTCCCGCAGGTGGATTCGTGACAGAAGCGCTCGCGACACCGCGCGACTGAGTCGAGCACCCGACTACCCGCAAGAATATCGTTGCGTTCTCGGTAGGCATTCCATTCGACGCACTATCGACAACGCTCCACAGGAAGGCTTCCGCAAGTGCGCATTTCGTAACCGGCGCACTGCTGCGTAACGCAAGGTTGTCCGTTCGTGCATTCTGCCGACGTCTTGCATACTTGATAGTTGAGGACGTCATCGGTGCAAGGACCCTTTGAGCAGACCGTCGTGTATGCCACGCGCATCGCCGCGTTCGGTGGGATGCAGCAAACCTGACCGCCTGTGCAATCGGCCGCTTCATCGCATCGGCGTCGGAGCCCACCGCATGACGACACACTGTTTGAAACGCAGCGCTGACCATTGGGTGGAACAGTGGTTTCGTCGCAGCAGTAGCTCGTTGCGGTGTCGCACGGCGATCCGTTGCAAGTGACAACCCCTGGATCGGAACTACTGCCGGTCGTCGCATCAGCCTTCGGCGCGTCGCTAGCCGCATCGAGTATCGTGTTGCTTGAGCCCGTGCTCGCGTCGCCCCCATCAGTTTGTGTAGCGGTGATGCCTCCGCACGAGAGACTTGCGAAGAGTACGAAGGTGCTAAGTCGATGCATGACGCAAATCTAGCGCATCGTATTTCTTCGCGCGACGTGTTGACGCCAAAAGACGCATGTCATCCTCGGTCTGACGTTGTGCAGAACGCTCCTCGTTGTACCGGTACGAGCACCATTGGCGCTGGCTACTCGGTGCTCGCTTGTCGTTGCGCAGCAGCTCTTCGTACGCGACCGCGGATCGGAAGCCACGCGTACGCAAGCAACAACGTAGGCACCACCGTGATGAGCGAGTCGCCCCACAAGTGCTGCATCGAATGCGGCCAAATGAACGAGAGGAGCACCATCACCGCCGAGTGAGCAACGTTGGCCGCAAGCGCGAAATCAAGATGCAGCCAATGCTGAAAAGGCTGCGCGGCGGCGATCCAAAGGTACCCCGCGATTGCCAAATAGATCGCGCTGAGCATGACCTCTTGAGGCTCTCCGCCGTCCCCCCAACGCACAAGGCTCCCGAACGTTGAATGCGGATCAACACTATGATGCGTGAGGTGCCCGAGCATTCCGGTGCCACAAAACAGCGCAAAGGCCACTGCAACAGCGCGACCCAAAATACGCAACTTGATCAGCTCAGGATCGGTAGCGTCGTGATCCGGTTCCATGAGCTAGTCGGTTACCACAACTACGCGACACCAGATGAAGCCGGTACACTGAATCTAAGTTGGCGCACTTTGCCAGTGACGAACCGCCACGGCTCGCATACGGCTGAACTGTGTCCACCTCAAAGTACGACGTTGTTCTCTATGGTGTGACCGGCTTCACAGGTCGGCAAACCGCGATCTACATGGACCAGCACGCGCCCAGTGGGCTGCGATGGGCGATCGCAGGACGCAACGTCAACAAACTTGAGAGCATCGCCCAGGGGCTAAAACAACACGCCGGGCTCATCGTTGCCGACAGCGACAAGCCGTCGACCATTGACTCCATGGTGGCAAGCACCCGCGTGCTTGTAACGAGCGCTGGCCCCTTCTCTCTCTGTGGAGAACCTCTGGTCGCCGCGTGCGCGAAGTTGGGCGTCGATTACGTCGACATCACCGGCGAGGTGCCCTTCATGCGACGCATGATCGATCGCTACCATCAGGACGCGATTACAAGTCGTGCGCGCATTATCCCGGCGTGCGGATTCGACTCGATCCCCTCCGACATCGGCACGCTTTTGCTCGTCGAAGCGCTACGCGAAGCCGGACAAGCGTGCGTCGAAGCCAAGGCATTCTTTCTCGGCAAAGGTGGCTTCACTGGAGGAACGCTCGCCACTGCATTGCACAACGCGGGCGAGGAAGACGTAGCACTCATCAAAGATCCATTTCTGCTGAATCCCGAAGGCAGCAGGCCAAAAGACGATGCGAAGGATCGCGATCTCGATCGTGCAATCGCAGACCAAGATCTTGGCAGTTGGGCCGGCCCCTTCTTCATGGCACCCGTCAATACGCGCGTGGTCCGACGAAGTGCGGCGCTCTCTGCAGCGTACGGAAGTCCGTACGGCGACAACTTCCGCTACTGGGAGGCGATGGGTCCTACGAACCAGGTAGTTGCGCGAAGTTTGGCGGGTGGCATGTCACTCCTCGAGGTCATGGGACGATCGCGACACGCTCGCAAATTGGCCGCACGCTTAGGCCCTTCCCCTGGTCAAGGGCCGTCAGACAAAACGATGGATGCAGGCTTCATGCACGTTCGCCTGTTTGCGCGCGGGGGCGCCGGGAAAATGGTGCGCGCCGAGTTCTCCGCAAGCGGAGATCCCGCCAACCGCATTACCGTCAAGATGGTTTGCGAGTCTGCAATGGCGCTCATTTTTGATCGCGATCGCCTCCCCGGCGGCAGCGATCGCGGCGGGATCCTTACCCCCGCAACCGGACTCGGGTTGGTATTAGTAAACCGCTTGCGCGCCGCAGGCATGCACATCGAGACTCTCCACAACGAGCAGTCCACGTGATCACGCGAGACCACTACGCTGCCCCAACTGCGTCGACAGAGGTCACTACACAATACGGCCCCTTCGCGATCGCTGTTCCCACTGACCATGCCGACGTCTTCATTTTGACGCTTCCGAAACCGATGGTGCGCGTCGCAATCCTCAGTCTGATCGCGTCTGCTTTCTTGCTACTCGGAATCGTCCTTCAGCTTCTGATGTACACGGACGGAAACCTGCGCAACATGATCATCGCGTGGCTTGTAGTCCTTAGCGTTGCTCACATCGCAAGCGCAAAGTTGATCCGCGATGGGAGGATCCTCGTTGCCATTGGCTCGCTTGGTCTCAGCGCCCTCACGCTGATCACAATGTTGGTGCTCGCGTTCGTCGGCGCCATCACACTGTTTCAGATTGCCGTGCTGGCACTTGCAGTATGCAACTTTATTTTCGTAGCGCTGACGCTGCGCGATATCGCGACTATCGGAGCCGCAAATGCACGCCTATGCGACCTACGTCGTGCAGATTTAAGCAACGCCGGATAGTTTTGGGTTGCTCGTCTAAGACGCGTGAAGCGGCAAACGGTTCCTCATAAGAGCTCGCAAACGCCCCGTGAACTCGATCACCCGCTGAAACGCCACGCTCGCAAAACCATGCGCGCACGCGGCAATTGGCGGCGGCACTTCGTGCGTCCAATAGGTCCAACATCCACGACTCGTTCCCCAATATTCGAGGAACACGCCGAGCATCCCGCCACCCAAGAACAGCGCCAAATCTTGTCGTCTGTTTCTCGTTGTTGCAACCACCACAACCATCGCTGCACACACAAGCCACGTTGCCGGAGACGCGAGCGTTGCGCGCGCAAACCACGTCATCTGCAATGCGAACCACGCAAGGATCGGCGTCACAAAACGATCGGCGTGCCTAGGCAACACAAGTTCCACGATGCGTGCAACGCGATCGATCGCAAGCGTCGCAACCGGCCACGCCGGCACAATCCAAAACGGCGGACGCTCGTGCGTAGAGTACGTCCACAGCTCTGTCACCGTTCCCCATGCCTCAATCGCAAGGCCGCCGACAAGGCCCACAAACACGCGAGGCACATCACGACGCGCATCGACGCGAAAGCACAAGATGGCGCTCATCGCGATCCAGACGCCCGTAAACAACCAATCGCTCGTCGAGAAGTCGAAGAGATCGCTCCACACCGCAATCACAAGTCCGTAAGAGCTCACAAGCAACGCAAGCGCGGCGATGCTCCGACGGTTGTAACCCGCACGTATTGCAGCGAGCATCTTCATGCAACGTAGCGCATCGTCATCATCGAAAAAAAAGCGACGGAACGTGAGTCCCGTCGCTTCGTCAAAACTGTCACGCAAACTTAAGGCTTTGGTGCGCCGCCCATAGCCGGAATGGCTGGGATGCTCGCCATTGTGACCTTCGTGGCGCATTGTCCGGCGTTCGTCGCAGCCTTGGTGATCGCTTCGGCTTCGCCGCTCTTCGCGCCCGCCATTTCCTTTGAACTCTCACCGTACTTCTTCGCTGCCGCAGTGATGCAAGCAACGTCTTTGCAAGCGCATGTGGCCTTCTCGTATTCCTCAGTGGCCTCGAGCGCTTTGCTCTTGCCGCAGCCGGTCGCAAAAGCCATCAGCGCGCCAAGAAAAAGTGCTCCACTTGCATTCGTAATCGTTTTCATGGGGTCTCCCTCGAAATTGGCCAGTTTCAGCAAAGCGTAGGGTATACGCGTCCGCGCGCCGAAGCCAGAAACCCGAACAGGTGACACGGTACTTTTTGCAAATTCCTCCCGATGAAATACCTGGACGGTTACCCCGATCACCTTGTTGAGCAGGCGCGAAAGCTCGTCGCTGACGGTCAACTTGGTGAACTATTGCTGCGCAAATACCCACGTACACACAC
>JAHFDZ010000431.1 GCA_023248745.1 Myxococcales bacterium
TCTTTGATGGGCCCTTCAGTTCCGTCGCGTCGATGGTCGACATCACCTGGCGCCACGATTTGCTTGCCGTCATTGCTCTTGGGCCAGAGCTGCGTCCAGTCGTCAACGGTGATCGGGTTGCCGCTTGGTGCAGGCTGCGCGCCGCCTCCGTTGGGCACTGGAGCCGGTGCGCCAGGCGTGGGAAAGGGCAAAGCAAACGGTAACCCGAATGGGTTGGCTGGCGCATCAGCGGGTCCGGCTTTTGTGCTGTTCACTGCGCCGCCACCACCGCTCATGATCGACGCGAAGTTCGGCGCGTCGAGACGCAATTTCCCATCGCGGAAGAGCCCGAGCTTGCGATCGAACACCTCGCGCGGAAACACCTGCGCCAACGTGACGGGCTGATAGCGGGCGCAGTCGATTCTCGCAAACGCATCGGGCGCCACTTCTTGCACCCCGCAACTGCTCTCGGGACGCGCACGAACGGACGCAAAATAGCGAGGGTTGCGACGCGCAGCTGTGTTCGCCGAAGGAGCCGGTCGAAGCGCACGCGCAGCCCGCATGCGATTCATCGTGCCGCCGCTCGGCTTGTAGCGGATTGGACCTCCTCGACTCGCCACCGTGGGCGCGGCCGATGGTGCAGGAGCGGGAGCTGGCGCCGTGGGAAACGCACTCGGCAGCGGGAAGCCTGGAGGAAAACCCGGCGGCATTCCAGGAATCGTCGCCATCGGCGCGGCGGGGGGTGCTGCGGGCCCGGCCGGCTGAATAGGCGGCGGCGGATAACTTGGTGGAACGGCGCCAGGTGGCGCGTAACCAGGTGGCGCATAACCGGGCGGGTAAGCCTGCGGCGCGCCGGGCTGTGCGTACGTTGGGGGTGGATAACCGGGAGCTGCCGGGTAGCCGGGCGGCGCACCGGGAACCGGAGGTCCGGGCGGCGCAGGTCTCGGCGCGGCGGTGCGCGGGCGATCGTTCACATAGACGTCGCAGGCGAGGAGGCAGAAAGGTAACAGCGCGAGTACAGTTTTACCAAGGCGATTGCGCATAGATGTGACGGTTCCTTAGCCGGTTTGACGAAGAGCAGACGCAGACGATGCTTGCACCATCCTCGCGGAAACTGACCGCGGCCACAAATGCGTTATCAATGCGCGTGCCTGCGAGCGAAAATGCGACTAGCCCAACGTCCGCGCATGGGAACACCACGAGTCGCAATTGTAGGTGCAGGTCGGATGGGCCTCCGGCACGCGTACGCCTTTACGGCGTTGGGGCTGCCGGTCATTGGCGTGGACGATAACCCGTGGGCGCGCGCAACGTTCGCAGACCACAGCTTCGACGTGGTGCAAAAGCTGGAAGAAGCCGTTGGCGCTTGTTCGCACATTGTCGTCGCGACGCCCAATGCCTCGCATGTGTCTGTCGCGCTTGCTGCGCTCGATTACAACCTTCCACTCCTTGTCGAAAAGCCAATCTCGCTTGACCTCGTCGAAGCGGGTCAGCTGGTCTCGGCATTTGGCGCGAAGCAGGTTCCGCTATTTGTCGCGCACTCGGAGCGCTTTCATCCTGCCGTGTCTTGCGTACGCGGGGCACTCGGAACCGAACCGATCGCAGAAGCGCGCTTTGTGCGAATGGGACCGACGCAAACGACCAACGTCTCGCCACTGCTCACGCACGCAATTCACGACTTCGATCTCGCGCGTTGGCTCCTCGGAACTCCTCTGCGCATGGCAACCGTCAAGAAAGTGAACGACGCAGAAATCGTTGAACTCGTGAGTGAAAAGGGTGTGCGCGTGAGCATCGCGAGTGGCGTTCAACGAGAACCCCGACGTGCACTCGAAATCCGCACGCGAACGCGAACGCTCATCGCCGATCTCGTAACCTCAAAAGTAACCATCAACGACGTGTCGAAGGTGCTCGCGTTTCGCACAACGTTTGGCCTTGAGGCCCAAGCGCGCGCGTTCGCCATTCTCTCGCCCGAGCTCGCGACTGGAGCCGACGGCCTCGTTGCCCTAGCCCTTGCAACCGAAGCCGCAGTGCTCTCGAGGGACCGCGCAACGCACCGGACCATGCGTGACGGTGTGCTCGTGCACGAGTAGTCTCACCGTCGCGATGAGTGAGGCGGTTCCCAGCATTGTCCCAGCCTTCATAGCAGTCATGCTCCTGATCTTCGGAGCCGATAAATGGCTTGGCTACGCCCGTCATCGAAAGCGTTGCAAGCGGATTCAGGACACACCAACCAGTCCCATTGCGGCTGCAAACGGGTAAGGTTCGCGTCGAAATTTATGGGCATCTCGTTCCCAGCGAACAGGGGTTCATCGTCGCACCGCTCAGCGGACGTCAGGTTTTGTACGTGCGCGCAATCGTCGAAGAACGCCGAGGCGTCGGAAACAACAAGCACTGGAAAACGATCGTCGACGAGTTCGATGCTCGCGACTTCTTTGTCAACGATGGTTCTGGTGAGGACGCGCGTGTCAACGTGCAAGGCGCCGCATATGAATTGAACGCGGAGCGCGTGAGTTCATCGGGCCTATTGCACTCTTGATCACCAATTTGTCCGAGGAGGAACTGCTCTCAAAGTTGCAGCGCGGAGGGGTTGTCGGCTTCGTGCTTCTCGTGCTCGGAGGCATCTTCGCCGCATTCGCATTGGGCAAATGCATCGCGGGCCAAACCTAAACCGCGCATCGACAGCGTATTGCGCTCAGTAGCCCTGGCCCGGAGGAAGCGCGCGCGACTGTTGCGTGTAGGCGCCGTAGGGAACTTGCTGTGCGTAGGCCTGTTCGAATTGCTGAACACGGGCATATGAGACGGAGGCTTCGGCGTAGAGCTGTCGCATCACGTTTGCGGTGACGTTGGTTCCACCAACGCAATTCATGATGATGTGAATCGGCGTTGCGATGAGGCCGAACGGAAAGCCCCACCACCCGAAAATGAGTGAAATGAAGGAGTACAGAATCCCCTCAGAAAATCCGCTCTGGCCTCTTGGGATGAAGAACACATCGGACTTCAGACGGAGCGTGAGCACCACGAACGAAATGACGTACGTGTATTGTACAAACTTCGCGCCGTACTGAACTTCAGCGTGAATCTGCTCGTAGCTGGCGTTACCGATCCCTCGAATGTCCACGTGCTTGCTCCTCCCCGAAGGCCTCGAGTTAGCACGCCGTTCGCGTCGAGCCAGCACATGCGTCGTTTAGTTTTGGTGTCGAATGTTATTGGACGCCGATGGCGGCGCGATGGGCACAAAAGACGAGGCCGTCCTCACGCATGGCGAGGCAATGCGACTCACCGCTTTCCGCCTGGAA
>JAHFDZ010000013.1:0-25900 GCA_023248745.1 Myxococcales bacterium
GGCTCGAGGCGCGCCCGCGGCAAAGGTGGCGGGTCAAAACCACCCGGATGAAACGGATGGCACTTACACAGCCGAACCGCGGAAAGCAAGGAACCCCGCAGGGCGCCGTGCTGCTCGAGGCAGGCCGCCGTGTAGCGTGAGCACGAGGGTTGAAAACGACAAGAGGGCGCGAGCATCGGCGAAATGGCGCGCTGATAAAATCGGATCAACGCAAGAAGGAGCCTGACGACCATCGGAGCTCACTACCGCTAGCGCGTGTCGCGGCTCACGTCACCGGGCGTCGCCGCGAGCATCGAAGCCTTGCGCTCCACGAGCTTCCAAACATTGCGCCACTGATCGCGCACTTCCGGAAGCGCCAGGTCTCCCGCGCCAGGCTTCGCGATGATCACCAGGTCGACGCCACCCTCAAGGGGCTTCTCCCAAGTGCGAAAGCACTGGCGCAAAAGGCGCTTGGCGCGATTGCGCTCGACCGCGCACCCCACCTTGCGGCTCACCACGAGTCCCAACCGAAAGACGCCGCTCTCGTTGCCCATCAGCACGAAGACGAAATGCGCCGAATGCACCCGCAGCCCCGATTTTTGGGCCCGCTGATACTCCCGACGCAACCGCACACGCCGCGCTCTAGAAAATCCCGTATTCAACAAAACTCCCCAACAAACTCCAAGAGCCGCAGGTACCCACAGTACCGCGGCTCCGAATCTGACTGCTGGGGGAGCTCGAGGGGGGCAGTCTTACTCCCCCCTCGACCACTACTTTTTGAAGATCGCGACGGTCAACCGATGCCGGTCTTTGGCGCGGCGGTTCGATAGGACCTTGCGGCCACCAGCAGTGGACATGCGCGCTCGGAAACCATGGGTACGGGCGCGGCGAACGTTGTGCGGTTGGTAAGTACGCTTCATGGTATTCCTCGGCCCCCAAGAGACGGGGGGACGCGCAATAAAGCAGTCTGGCTCCGAATCGTCAAGCGTTATGGGGCAAAGTTGCGGGCGGGCGTTGCTCAAAATCGCGGCTTTTTCGACCTCATCTCGCACAGATGCGACGATGTCCACAGCAGCCCCTTTATTAGGGCGTCGATTTCGAGGATAAAGCGCACCATGGCAATGCCCGCACGATCCCGCCTGCTTCTCGCCGCTTTTTTTGGCACCGCGACCTTGTCGACGGCGGCTCGCGCGCAGGTATCGACGTTCCATCTCGATCGGCTTGAGATCCCCGGCGCCCCTGAAGACGGCTTCGTCCTCTTTCGCCCGGTCACGCAGGAGAAGACCCTCGTGTTTGGGCAGTTCGCGGTGGGATACTCGCTCAACCCGCTGCGCACGTCGAACATCACGCAGAACCGCAACGTGCGCACACGATCGGACTACGCGGTAATCGATCATCAACTGAGCCTCTACGGCACCGTGGGCATCCAGCTGCTCGATCGGGTCACCGTCTCAGCCACGATGGCGTTCACGCCCCTTCAACTCGGTCAGAACCCCAACTACGTCCTCGGCGGCGGCCTCCTCCCGAACGGAACGACGATCGTCGCCACCGACGGTCCAACCGCGAGCGACGTGCGATTCGACGCACGCGCTGTTGTTTGGCGCACCAAAGATCGTCGAGGCGCGATCGGCCTTCAAGCAAGCCTCTTCCTTCCCACAGGCTCCACAGGCGGCTTCGGCGGAAATGGTTCAGTCTCTGTACTCCCGATGATCACCGGCGAGTACGCAGCGATGAAGAACCTCATCTTAGTCGCCAACACCGGTGTTCACTTCCGGCCGGGCACCGCGATCAACCAACCCACGAACAACGACGGTCTTGGTGTCGGAACCGAGTGGCGTTGGGCGATCGGTGCGTTCGTTCCACTAAAGGATGGGAAGTACCGAGTCGGCGGATCGATCATGGGTCAAACCGGGCTCGTCTTTGACGACGCGATCATCGGCACGACGGCATTCAAGTACCAAACGACGCCCATCGAGTGGAACGGCGAATTCCGCATGAAATTCGGACCTCACGGGCGCTGGTGGACCGGCGCCGGAGCAGGCACTCGCATCCTCGGAGGCTACGGCGCACCTGATCTTCGTGTGCTCGCAACCATCGGAACGTCGTTCCCCATCGAGGACAGCCGACCCGAGTTGGCGCCGAAGGATCTCTTCAAAAAGAGCATCCTGGGAGACGGACAGCGCGACACCGACGGTGACGGCGTGCCCGATAGCGTCGACCCATGCCCGCTCGAAAAAGAAGATGGTAAAGATCCTGATCCAAAGGACGGCTGCCCCGCGCCTCCTGATCGCGACGGCGACGGCATCCTCGACATCCATGACAAGTGCCCCGACGAGGCCGAAGACAAAGACGGTATCGACGACGAAGACGGTTGCCCCGAGAAAGACGTCGACGGCGACGGCATCGTCGACGAGAAAGACGCGTGCCCACGTGTTCCGGGCAAGCCGAACAGCGACCCGGCGAAGAACGGTTGCCCAACACTGATCGTACTTGAGAAGTCTCAAGTACGCGTGCTGCAACAGGTCAAATTCGCAACCGGTTCCGCTACAATTCTGCCTGCGAGTTTCGCGATGCTTCAAGAGGTCGTTGACTTGCTCAAGGTCACACCAAGCATCAAGACGATCGCGGTCGAAGGTCACACCGACAATGTCGCGGGCGCGGCGTACAATCTCGATCTCTCCCGAAAACGTGCTGCTTCAGTCAAGAAGTGGCTCATCGATCACGGCGTCGAAAGCGGACGCCTCACATCGGACGGCTTCGGCCTCACCAAACCAATCGGCGACAACAAGAGCGGCGAAGGACGAGCGGCCAATCGGCGCGTTGAGTTTAAGATCATCGGAGCCCCACCGTCGGGCGACAACGACGCACCAAAGTCAACGGAAGAGAAAGACGAAACGAAGCCGCCTGCGCCCCATAAGTAGGCGTTATCGGTTGATGACCAACGGACGCGAGGCCTGAAGCTTCGCGCCCGTTCCGTCAATTCCGTTGACGGTTATCTCGTACGTGCCTTCCTTGGGAAACGCGTAGTCCGTCGTCCAATAGCCGCCTTCGAACCGCATTGGCAGCGTGCTCGGCTTAGATAGGCCTCCTCCGCTTACTGTCAGCTCGAGATCCTTGAGTGCCTTCGTCTTGAGCGCGAGGACCCGAAAGGTACCTCGCTCGGTAGAACCTTGTGCAGAGCGAAAGCGAATGCCAACTCGGACTGTGCCCTTGTGCGTTTTCGTTTCGGCAGAGAAAATGAACGCACGCTCGGCCTCGATTTCGCGCTCAAGATCCGTGGCGTCGCGCTCCTCGGGATGCAGCTCACGCGCGAGCTGCACAAGACGGCGCGCCTCATCGAGATCGCCCTCGAAGCGACGATCGCGTGACTCTTGCACAGAGTCGTCGGCGGCAAGATGGCGTATTCGAAGCAACGCAGGATCGTTTGGCCACTTAGCGAGCCCTTCACGCGTGATGTCGCGCACGCAGTTGCCCGGCGGCGCATCGTACTTGCCGTGAACGAGCGCGTCTTCGGCACGGTTGATCTCACGCTCGAGATCGCTCTCTTGCGTAGAGGACACCAAACCAAATTTATACGAGAGAGCAAGCGCGCCGCTCGCGCCCAAGACGAAGCACGCACCAATGATTGCCGCTGCTCGACTCGAAGACGGTGCCCTTCGACGATTCGGTTTGGGATCGGCAGGAGGAGTTGCCACCACCTCTGCACGAACCGTTGCACCGGCAGGTACGCCGCCGCCAGCCACATTGAGCGCAGCTCCCTCGTTGAGTGTCGCGTCGAGCGCCTCGGACAGCGGAGAGACATCGATGCCAAGTGGCAAGCTCGTACGTGCGAACGCTCGCGAAATACTCACGCTCCCTTGATCGTGGCCGAACGCACCACCCGCGAGCTTGGTCGCATCAATGCCCGAAGCGAGCGCCGCCGTTGCAAGCGCCTCGCCGAATGCACGAGCGTCGGGCGCGCGGTCGCCAGGACGCTTGCTGAGATTGCGCATCACAACGCTCGCAACCGCCTGCGGGATGTGCGACGTATCAGGCAACGAAAGCAGCTCGGGCGGCGCATCGTGAATCTGACAAATTAAGAGACCCACGGCTTGGTCTGCATCAAACGGAGTGCGCCCGCTCAGCAGCTGGTACGTCAGTATCGCAAGCGAATACACGTCGCCGGGGGGGCCCACCGGCTGCCCCTGCGCGCCTTCAGGCGACACATAGCGCGCCGTGCCAAAAATGAGCCCCGCTTGCGTCGCCATCGATTGTTCGCCCCAACTGAGCCGCGCAACGCCAAAGTCAAGTACCTTGACAAAATCAGGATTCGCGCCACGCCGAATGAGCATGATGTTCTCAGGCTTGATGTCGCGATGCACGATGCCGTTGGCATGCGCCTCACCGATGGCGTCGGCGGCCTGAAGCACAATGTGGAGCGAACGTGTGACCGACATTTGCTTCTGCAAGACGAGCGCTTGATGGAGCGAGACACCGTGCAGGCACTCCATCACGATGCAAAGTGCGCCATCAGGAAGTTGAGCGCTGAGGTACGCGTGCACGACATTGGGATGCTGCAACCGCGACGCAACTTTGGCTTCGCGTGAAAACCGTGCCACGAGCTGTGCATTCGCACTGAGCTCACGACGCAAAATTTTCACAGCCACGTCGCGATCCATGCCGTGCTGAATTGCGCGATAAACGCGACCCATCGCACCTGAACCGATGAGCTCTACAATTTCAATTTGATCGAGGATTTTTCGGCCCAAGTAAGGATCGGACTCGACGACCGCTTCGCTGAGCACGCTGCCGTCATTCGAACAAAACGCGGCGTCGAGCGGATATGTCTGTCCGCACTTTGGGCAGCGTTTCCCCGTTCGCTGCGACGCATTTGCCACGCCTTCCATTCGGTTAAGTCTCGATTCCCTACGCTTTGGACGTACGACGCACGAATCCGTTTTGCACGTTCTGCAAATGGCGCGCCCACCCGGCTTTCGAAGATTATCCCGATGCGCGGCAAAGAAAGGAAGGTTCGTGGCGAAATAAGGACGTCTGCGACCCAAATATGCTCGATGTTTGCCCGCTCACAGGGGTTCAGCGACGAGGCCAATGCATGGGCAAGTGTAACGAATCTGCCTCCACCGGCTCCGCCGCAAGAAGAGCGAACCCACTCGCTTGCAACAAACGCGGGTTGCCTTCAAGGAAAGCAACCGTCTACTTTGCGCCCG
This sequence comes from Myxococcales bacterium, assembly GCA_023248745.1. GTDB lineage: Bacteria > Myxococcota_A > Polyangia > Polyangiales > Polyangiaceae > JAHFDX01. The sequence continues at coordinate 5,187 of JAHFDZ010000013.1, forward strand.
TGGGATCACAAGCAAAGGCGCACAAGCAAAAGGCCGGACGAGCAAAGGCCGAACAGCCGGAGGTCCCACCGCTCGAAAGCGCGCCCATCGAAGGTGCCTATTCGGTGCAGCTGCCGATGTTCGAGGGTCCGCTCGATCTTCTGCTCCACCTTTGTCAGAAGCACGAACTCAACATTCTCGATATTCCGATCAGCTTCGTAACCGGCAAGTATCTTGAATATCTCGCCATCATGCAACTGATGGACCTCGACATTGCGAGTGAGTACCTCGTAATGGCCGCCACCCTGGCGCACATCAAATCAAAAATGCTTCTGCCTGCGCCACCGCCCGGCCAAGAAGACGACGCGCTTCTCGAAGAGGAAGAAGATCCGCGCGAGGCGTTAATCAGGCGGCTGCTCGAGTATCAAAAGTACAAGCACGCAGCCCAGCAGCTCGCGTCGCGCGGCATCGCAGGTCACGACATTTTCTTTCGTGGCGCACAAATAGAGGAAGCGGTGCACACCGGCATGGCCCCGCTCGCAGAAGTGCCCGTGTTCTCACTCGTCGAAGCGTTTCAGCACGTGCTCGCGCGAACGAAGATCAAAATTACGCACGACATTATCGCCGATCGCATCAGCATCACGGATCGCATTCACGAGCTCGCCGATGTGCTCACGCGCAAGCCGCGCGTCCTCTTTGAAGAGCTCTTCTCGGGTCTCACGACGAAGTTCGATCTCGTCATCACATTCCTCGCCTGCCTCGAAATGACACGACTCAAAATGACTCGCCTCTATCAGACCGATCCCCTCGGACCGCTCTACGTCGAGCTTGCCGAAACCCCGACCGCCGAACAACTTGAGTCGATGGCCCCAGTGTCGCTTTCAATCGAAGGCGGTGACGCGTGAGCACAGGGAACGAATTCGTCGAAGAAGAACCCGAAGCGAGTGACCCATTCGCCGGAGCGATGATGCCTGAAGAAGAGGGAGACGAAGCGCTTCCTGAAACGACAGCCGAACCGCAGGCAAACGAACCCATCACAGCAAGTGCAGCTAACGGAAGCGAACCTCACTTGTCAGAAGAGGCGAGCGAACTCTTCGAGCACGACGAGTGGACACAAGCCTCTCGCACCGACAAATTTGGCGGCGCAAGCGTCGATGAGCCAATGGATCCCGAGTCGGAACATTTCGCTGCAGAGCACGAAGAGGAACCCGCTGCCACGCTCGATGAAACATCCAGAGGAGAAGTCACGAGGCAGCACCTCAAGGGCCTTCTTGAGTCGCTTGTGTTCGTCAGCGACAAGCCGATCAAAGCAAGCGAACTCGCCAAGGCAGCCTCCGCGCAAGCCAAAGAAGTGCAAGACCTTCTGCTCGAACTGAAGGCCGAGTACGCCCACCGCGGTATCCTCCTCGACGAAGTTGCAGGTGGATGGGTATTTCGCACCAATGCCGCGTTCTCACCGTTCGTGCGCGATCTCACCAAGCAAAAGCCGGTGAAAATGTCGCGCGCACAACTCGAGACGCTTGCGATTCTTGCCTATCGGCAACCCATCACGCGACCCGAGATCGACGAGATTCGCGGCGTCGATTCAGGCGCCACACTGAAGATGTTGCTTGAACGCGACCTCGTTCGCATCCTGGGAAAAAAGGACGAGCCTGGTCGCCCACTGCTGTACGGAACGACGCCGCAATTTCTCGAGTTCTTTGGACTCAAGTCGCTCAAGGACATGCCCACCCTCAAAGAGTTCACCGAACTCAACGAAGACTCGTTGCGCGTCGTTGAGCGCGAGCTTGGTGACGTTGTCGACCCTCATGATCCATCGGCATCGGCAAGGGTCACCGAATCCATCGCGAGTACGTTCGCCGCTGCAGACGCGTTGTCCGACGCATCGGCACAGATGGGCCAAATCGCGACCGATCGCGCGCCTCCGCTCGACGAAGAAGACGATGAAGCGTTCGCGCAAACACAAAATTTCGAACGCGGTGACGACGTCAACACACTTGACGAATCCTCGACCGAGGCATCCGCTGAGGCGCCCTCGGCCGAAGACCTCGGCGGCGAGGACGAAGATTCGGATGATGACGACGAAGATTCGGAAGACGAAGACTTCGAGGATGATGACGACGAAGATGATGACGACGCCCCGGTGTCGTCCTGACCAAGGCCTCGCGTTGACGCAGTCGTGCGGCGTCGTAGTTACTCGTCGTCTGCCGCGGGGTCGTCGTACGCCCCTGCAAGTTTTGTCACTTCGTCGCGAAGCTTCTTGTTCGCAACAAGCTTGCGCACGAGAAGCCAAAGCGCAGGGTCGGACAGCACCTTCATAGGCTCAGGTCCCCGCGCTTTGCGTGGAATCGCAGAGGGGCCCTTTGCACGGAGCGCGTTCATCTTGTCGATGAATGGCTTTGTCGGGAACAACTCCCCTTTTTCCCACGCAAGAACCGTTTTTTGCTCAAGGTCGAGGGCGCCGGCAAGCTCTTTTGCGGTGCAACCAAGATCCTTGCGAAGCGCCTTCAGTTCGTCGGGCGTCACTATGCCGCTCCACCCGCAACTGTCATGCGACTGACCCGGAAAGTCGGCGACGCCGTCGAACTTCGAAGGTCGAGATCGCTGCCAATGACGTCGATACTTTGCCACAGATCGTTGAGGTTGAGCGAAATCGTGACTTCGCTGACCGGATACGCAAACTCACCATTTTCGATCCAAAAGCCCGATGCGCCGCGCGAAAAATCACCCGTGACGCCGTTGAAGCCGAAGCCCATGGTGTCGGTCACGTACAGTCCACGTTTTGTGTCCTTGATGATGGCTTCCGGCGTTGTATTTCCGGGACGAAGAACGAAGTTGGTCGTGCTTGCACCAACCCCCGCGCCGCCTCCTCGCGACGCATTCGCGGTGCTCTCGCGTCCAAGTTTGCGTGCCGAGTAGCTGTCGCAAAGATAGGTCCGCAGCACACCACTTTCGACAACCACATTGCGACGACTGACGAGACCTTCGCCGTCGAATGGCCTTGAACCTGGCGCGCGAGGGATGAGTGGATCGTCAACCATGTTGATAATGTTGCTCGCAACGACGGACCCTTCGCGATCGCAAAGGTAACTCGACTTGCGCCATATGCTTCCTCCCATGATGCAACCGGCGAAGAGGCCAAGAAGTCCGCGCGCAGCGTCAGGATCAAATACGACCGGCACTTCGCACGTTGCGACCGTACGCGCACCGAGCTTGCGAAGCGTGCGGCGTGCAGCCTCTTCTCCGACGAACTCGGGTGAGTCGAGATCGGCGAGAAAGCGCTTTGCGGACCAATGGTGTCCGCGACGGTTTTTGCCGCCCTCGTCGGAAGCCACAGGCACCACACTCAGCGATGTGTACGAGCCACGGTAAGCCGCACGAAAGCCACTCGAGAGCGCAAGTGCGACCGTACCCGCAGTGCGACCGAACGTTGCGCCCTCGCTGTTGCTAATGCGCGTATCGAAAGCGCGAGCCGCGGCTTCACCCTTCTTGGCGAGCGCCACTGCGGTCGCCGCGTCGACAGTGCCACCGGCTGGATCGTAGAGCTGCAGGTCGGGCAAACTCGCCGGATCGCACAACAGCTCTGGATTGGCCGGCCCCGCAAAGGGATCTTCTTGGGACAAATCCGCCAACTCGAGCGCATCGTGCACAAATCGGTTGAGGCCGCTTTCCGTCAAGTCACTTGTCGAAGTGCTTGCGACACGTTTGCCTTTCATCACGCGCATGCCGAGGGAACGGTGGCCCGCTTCTTCAACGAGCTCGGGTTCGCCGAGACGGACCTTTGCAGAGAGTTCGGCGCCCGATCGGGCAACGCACTCCGCAACGGTTGCACCGCCAGCCACAGCACGCGACACCATGCGATCGGCAAGTTCGAGGAGCGCTTGAAGCTCTTTGTCTTGTTGCATCGCCTCTCAGGGTACCGCGCGAAGCGACCAAGTGGCGCAACATTGACTCTGCATCACAGCGTTGCGAGATAGTCCGCGATATCGGGCAGCGGACTCACACGCGTTGCGAGACCGGCACGCACCACCGCTTGCGGCATGCCACTCACGGCCGCAGTCTCTTCGGATTCGCAAATGATCAATCCGCCTGCATCGCGAATCGCGCGCGCGCCCTCAAGTCCATCGTCGCCCATGCCACTCAGGATCACACCAACCGCTGGCAAGCCAGCTCTCGCCACACTTCGAAAGAGGCGATCGCCACTCGGCACATAACGGTCCTCGCCGCTTGGAGGCAGCACACGAAGCATCCGCAGTTGCGCGTCGCCTGTAACGACCTCGACACAATGACGCCCTGGGCAAACGAATCCACTCGCCGCGACGAGTTCATCCCCTTCTTGCGCTTCGGATACGGAGACTCCGCCTTGACGTGCGAGACGCTCAGCGAACGTGCGTGTAAATTTGTCGGGCATGTGTTGGGCGATGATGAACGCCGCACGCGAAGCACGCTTGAGCCGAGCGAACACGGCGAGAAGTGCGGTCGGCCCGCCCGTTGAACTAGCGATCGCAACAAGCGACTCAGGCGGCGCGGTTGGAACTTCGGGCGCGTCTGCACTTGGCGGCGCCAGTGTCCACGTTCCACTCGTTCTGCGCTGCGAATTTCGACCAATGAGACTTGGTCGCACCGAGCGCGCGAGGCGCAATTTCTCGATGAGCTCTTCGACGTGTCCACTGTGCTCGGGTCCCAAACGGTCAGGTTTCGGAACGAAATCGAGCGCGCCCAACTCGAGCGCTTTTAGGATGTTCTCGCGTTGCGCATAGGATGAAAAAACGATCACGGGCGTTGGCATTTTGGCCATGAGCAACCGCAGAAACGAAAAGCCGTCCATCTTGGGCATCTCGAGATCGAGGCTAATCACGTCGGGGCGCAGCATCAGCGTCTGCTTGAGCGCGTCTTCTCCATCGCCTGCACGTCCCACGACTTCAAACTCGGGATCGAGAGAAAGAGCATCGGCGATTACCCGTCGATTAAACGCAGAGTCATCGACTACGAGAACGCGCACACGGGAGCCAACCACCGGAGCAGCCTATCCGCGATCGCTCGAACCCGGCAGAGGTTTCCGCGCAGGCGGTGAGAGCCGCGCCTTACCGTGCGCGAGCTGCACCAAACCGCGAAGGTCGATGAGCAGCACCGCTTCGTTACCTCGTGCAATAATCCCGAGCACCTCACACCCGAGTGCGTCACCTGTGGCGGGAGGTGCGCTACGCATCTCGTCACGAGGCGTTCCAAACACGGCGGTGACTACGTCGACAACGAGCGCAATGAGATCGACATCGCTCCGAATGATTAGCCACTTTGAAGAAGTATTTTCGGTCTTCGCGCGGAAGCGGACCCGAAGGTCGATGACAGGAATTACGACGTCTCGAAAGCGAGCGAGGCCCACCGATTCGCGTACGGCTCCCGGCGCCTCGATGATCGCAAGCGGCTGCACCACCTGAACGACCATCTCGATGGGAAGTGCATACTCCACCGCACCAACGCGAAAGCCAACATAGCGACGTGCTTCAACCGATCGGCGCATCGTCAATCCTCTGTACGATTGGGTAGCGCGAGAGAAAGCAACTTCCCGAGATCGATGAGTGTCAGCACGAAGGCACTCGTTCGCGCTATCCCAAGCCAATGTTCGGGCGGATTGTTCGAGAGGACCTCTGGCGCCTCAAACATTTCGGGTGTCAAGTGGAACACTTGAAGCACGGAGTCGACGACGAAGCCTACGGTTTCGCCACCAACGTTACTCAGCAAAATGCGCGATTTGCGCTCAATCGGCGCGCGTGCAAATCCGAGAAGCGCACGGATAGAAACCACGGTCACAAGACGGCCGCGCACGCTCAGCACACCGTCGACGTAGCGGCCGGCACGCGGCACCGGCGTCACGTTGGTTTGCCGAAGAATCTCGACCACGTGCTCAATTGAAACTGCATAAGTTTCATTTTGCACGGTGAAACCTAAAAACTCCGCACGTGCAAGATCACTCGCCTGCAACGTCACGTGCGTTGATCCAAGCGCGAGACCACTCATCCGATGAGACCTCTCGCGGCGCGCCCTTCGCGTGCACCTGAAAACACTTCTTCTACGAGAGTCCCCGTATCGAGCACGAGCACCAGACGCTGATCGCCCAGCTCAGCAGCACCCGCAATGTTACGCGCAAGGCGCAACGTTTTTCCGAGCGGTTTGATCACGATGCTCTCTTGGCCGAGCAGACGATCCACGACGAAACCCGCACGACGCCCCCCGATCGACGCCACAAGCAACGATGGGCGTGAGGTCTGCGTCGAAGCTGGCAGCTCAAGCTGTTGCTCAAGGCGACTGATGCGTAGCGAACTACCACGAAGCGCGATCGCTTCGTGCCGCTCGAAGTGACGAACGGATCGCTCATCAAACGCGAGTACCTCTTCGACGTTGGCCATCGGTAAGCCAAAGAGCGATCCAGAAACTTCGAACAGAATCACGTTGAGAATCGCCAGCGTGATCGGCAACGTGACCATGAGCTTGGTGCCGGTGCCGGCCTCACTCGCGATGTCCACAACACCACCCAAGCGCGAAATGTTGTTCTTCACAACGTCGAGCCCCACACCGCGGCCGGACAGATCGGTTGCGTAACGCTTTGTGGTGAAGCCTGGCGCAAACGCCAAGTGAAGCGCTTCGCGCGTTCCCATCGTTTCGGCCTCGTCTTGGGTCACGATGCCAAGCCGCTGGGCGCTCGCAAGCAGCGCCGTTGTGTCCATGCCTCGCCCGTCGTCTTCGACCTCGATAAGGACGTGGTTGCCCTTCTGAAAAGCGGTGAGCACGATGGTGCCGACGTTCGGCTTACCGACTTGCTCGCGTTCTTCGCGCGATTCGATTCCGTGATCGATCGCATTGCGAATCATGTGCATCAACGGATCGCTCAACTCTTCGACAATCAACTTGTCGAGTTCAGTTTCGGCACCTGAAATGACGAGGTTCACTTCCTTGTCGAGTTCACGCGCGAATTGGCGCACGACGCGTGAGAGCTTGTCGAACACCTGGCCAAGCGGGACCATGCGCACTTCGAGAATGCCATCCTGCATCTGCAGGAGATGGCGTTCAAAACTGCGCTGCAAGCGTTGCATTTCTTGGCGTACGTCCCGAAGCTCGGGTCTATCGCGCAAGCGTTCTGAGAATCGCGCCATTGCAGTCTTCACGATCGCAAGTTCACCAACCAAGTTCATGAGGTGATCGAGTTTGCGAATGTCGACACGTACTGTTTGGCTCACCGAGCGAAGTGTTGTGCTCAGCTGTGACCCAATCGCATCCGCGTTCTCGGAAGCGTGATGAAGAATCCCAGGCGGCGGAATCGTGAGTGAGCCCGGATTCACCGCACCAAACTGCGGCGGCGTCTCGCGACGGACGGGCGCTGTGCGCTGCGCCTGGCTTGCCTCATCGCGCCGTCGCCCGACCTCTTCCATGCGCTTATTCGGAAACGCAGTGCGAAGCGCCGTAATGTCGAAGCGACTGCCAAACAAAATTTCGAGTTCGATGACATCAGGCTCGCTTGGGGTACTCGTTGGCAAATACGTGATGACTTCCCCGAGCTCGCGCGCACCCTCGCGAAATCCATCAAGGCTGCTTTCGAACGTGCTGATCGTGAATGCGAGAAAAATTCGGTAAAGACTGTTTCCCGATTGAACGTTCGCACGCAGACGATGCTCTTCGTAGTCACTGAGCACGCCCAGAAGGCCCGGTTCAATATCGTAGGGCGCCACCAGGCCAGAGCCCGCTTTCGAAAGCTTTGCGAGCGCAGACAGGAGCGGTTCAATCTCACCGCGCGCTAGCTGTTCGCCACTTCGCTCAGCACTCAAAATGCGTCCGTAGAGGTCGACACCTTGAAACAAAAGATCGAGCGCTTCGGTCGTCAGCTCAATTCGTCCTAAACGCAAGTCGTCAAGAACATTTTCTAATTCGTGACTGAGTCCCGCGATTTGAGCAGCGCCAAATAGTCCCGAAAGCCCCTTCAACGTATGAACGGATCGAAACACTTCGTTGATGCGCGAAGCGTCAACGTTCCCTCGGCGAAGCGATTCTTCGAGCGCAAGCAGGTCGGTGCTGAGGGTATCGATCAGCTCTTGCGCTTCTGAGAAGAACTCTTCTCGCGCTTTGTCTGCATCGGCTCGCTCAACCATGGGGCACGAAGGGTCCGCTGGGGAGCGTACATCATCAATCCGTCTTCGGGGTTTCCCAGGTAACATGATCGTGGTGAGCCTCAAGACCGCAGCGGCGCTCGTGATTGGCAACGAAATTCTCTCGGGCAAGATCGGGGAAGAGAACCTTGTGGTGCTCGCCCGTGTTCTTCGCCCGCTCGGTATTCGCCTCCAGCGTGTCGTGATGGTCGAAGACGTCATCGAAACCATCGCGCATGAGGTTCGGAGTCTTTCGGCAACGTATGATCTCGTCGTCACGTCGGGGGGAGTCGGCCCCACGCACGACGATGTCACGGTCGAAGCGGTGGGGCTGGCCTTTGACGCGCAAGTCATGTCGCATCCTCATCTTGAAGCCATGATCCGCGGCCACTATGGATCGCGCTGCACGGAAGGTCACCTCCGCATGGCGCTCGTTCCGACGGGCGCATCGCTTGAGACCACCGAATCGGTTTCGTGGCCAACGATTCGCATGCGCAACGTGTGGCTCTTGCCAGGCGTGCCGGAGATCTTTCGTTTGAAGCTCGGCGTCCTCAGAGAGAACTTGGGTCTTGCGGGACCGGCATTCGTAACTCATGCAGTTTACACGCAAATGGACGAAGGGCACCTGCGGCCACTCCTCGACGCGATCGTGGCGCAATTTCCTGACGTCGAGGTGGGTTCGTACCCCAAATGGCACCACGATAGTTACAAAACAAAGCTCACGTTTGACGGCCAACAGCCCGCGCAAGTCAGTGCCGCGCGCGATGCATTTGTGGCGCTACTTCCCGAAGGCGAGCCCCAGGACTATTCGGAATAGCTGCCCTATTTGCTAGTTGCGAAAAGGTCCTCGCTCGACGGTGATGTTCAGCTGATCGGTCTCGCGGATGATCACCAAGTGGACCTTCGTCCCCACTCGCCCGCGAAGCGCTTTTGAAATTTCGGCCCCGTTCATGCCCTTTACAGGCTTGTCTTCAATCGCGATCAACTCGTCGCCCGAACGAAGCCCCGCCAAATACCCCGACATGCTGCGCGGCACGCTCTGAAAAGAGACTCTGCCGGTGTTGTTGTTTCGACTCAAAGTGGCACCGATTGAGCCATCCCACGACGAACCCAAAATTCCGAGCTTGCCGTCCAGCGTTTTGCAGCCACAAAGGCCGCACGAGATAGCCACAAGAACCGCCCAGACCCACATCGGCCAAAAGGCGCGCGTTAGCGTTGCGCTCTTGTTCAGGGGATCTGTACTATCGAGGGCATCGCTCAATGCGCGGAGTCCGTTAGCCTTCATGTGGAAGCTCGTGATCGAAGACGACGAGAACAAGCGCACCAGCGTACCGCTGCTGCGTGACTCGTACGTGGTGGGACGTCGTGAAGGCTGCACTGTGCGTCTCACAGAGCGTAACATCTCGCGTGATCATTGCCGCATCACCCGTCGCAACGACGGCACCGGCTACACGCTGGAAGACACGTCGAGTTACAATGGCGTCTACGTCAACGGCATCCGCATCGACGCCGTTCAAGAACTTGTTCACGGCGATCTCGTCCAAATCGGCGACTACCGAATCATCTTGCAAGACGACTCGGTGGGCGATGCGACGCTCCCGACCGAGCCCCAAACCAACCTGAGCGCCAAAACCACGCAGCCCCTCGGCAACACGGCGCGTGCAGCGTCCCTCCTTGAACGTCCGCATCGATTGGTCATGCTCGTGGGCCCCACCCCAGGCGCAGAGTTCTCACTCGAACAGCCGCGCCTCTCGGTTGGACGCGCAGAAGATTGCGTCATTTCGATCAATCACAATTCAGTTTCGCGCCTTCATTGTGAAATTCACGATCTTGGCGAAGGTCGCTTCGAAATCGTCGACAAGGGCAGCGCCAACGGTGTTCGTGTCAACGGCGCAGACCTAAGGCGCGGCATCATCGAAGCAGGCGATCTCATCGAACTGGGCGACGTTCGATTCAAGTTTATTGGCCGCGGGCAAGTGTTCGTTCCTGGCGCAACCGACAGTCAGCAACTGACCGCGATCGCCGACAGGCAGATGTCGTCACCACCAGAAGGTCGACGCGCTTCCCTCTTGGTGCCGCTCATTTTCTTGTTTTGCGTCGTCCTCATCGGCGCGATCGTGCTCGGACTCTTGCTACGCGCCCGCGCAACAAGGCTTGCGTCCGTGCCCGAAGAAAACAACGCCGACGTGCGTTTGCTCGCCGAACTGAAACAGGCTTGCGAAGTCGGCGACTGCGATACAGCCCGCCTGCGGTTGAAGCTGGCGGACAACAGTCCACTGCGAGGATCAGCGGCGCATCGCGACATCGAAAATCGCTGGGCCGAGTTGCAATTCAAACGCGTCGAGCAAGAACCCGACGTTGCAAAAGCCAAAGAGCTTGTCGAGCAAGTCGAACGCAACACGCTTGTGTCCGAAGCGCTTCGGCGACGCGCCAACGAATGGATCGCAGCCCTCGACGGCGCGACAACCGCAACGACGCCTGACCAGTTGCCTTCTGTGAAGTCAGCTGCGATCGACGCTGGCCGTACGCAGAAGTCCGACTTCGACCGCGCGAGCGAACTTGCGGTGGCCGGCTCAAAGCGCGAAGCACGCGACGTGCTCTACCAAAAGGTGGTCTCCGGCAAAGCCTCTGCCGACGAGACGCGTCTGCTCCGCGGCATCTGCAAAGACACCGCAGACCGGGAGTGCCTCAGCGCCGTGAAGAAGGCGCCGAAGGCAAACGGAGCACCCCAGCCGAGGATCGAGTGAACCGTTCGCTCAACACGTCAAACACTAGGGTTCCGTCAGAACTTCTGGGGAACGTTGCGCTGCTTGTCGTTTTCGCAGGACGGTGTACGGGTCGTCGCAAGAGTCGCGAGGCACTATTGAGGTGGCATCGTCACCATCGATAGTCGCCCAAGATGTCGACCTCAGCCGCTTGCACGCAGCCTATCGTTCAGGCGATCGTCAGGTTAGGTAACTAGTCTCGTTGCGAGACCGCCCTGTTTTGCACTCAAAGTCATCGGCGTGTGGCGCCAAAGTGTGACCTAGCGCGCCAACGAATTCACTCTCGCGATCGAAGTGAATATTCGCCGACGACGAGTGTCTCTCATGTGGGACTTTGGCGCACCATTGCTCGGTGGTGGTTGCGTCGAGATTGGTTGTCTTCTTTTTGAGAGTTGGTGGTCGCTATGAACGCAAAAATTGGGGTGTTCTCTCTGCTCGTTGGCTCTGCAATCGCGGGGACTACAGCCTCCGCCTCGGCGGCGGCGAAGGTTCTCACCTGCGCGGACTACCAAAAGTACGTTGTCACCTACCTCTCTCAGGATGAGGCCAAGTGGACACCCGAGCTACAGCTCATGCGCAACAAGAAGAAGTTCTCGAGCAGCATTGCGTTCGCGGGCGACTTGGGTTGGACCACGCGTGGCATGGTGACGATTCCAGAAGCGTTCTCTGGCCCGCAAGAGATGATCTACAGCGCCAAAGGCGGACCCGAAGGTACCGTCCACGGCGTTGTGTTATGCGAGTACCAGCGGGTTGGAACGTCATGGACGACGCTGAAGGTTGCCAACAGCGCGAGCTTCATTGCTCAGCCGCACGACGAAAGCCAAGCGCTGTCGACGTACGACGCGGCGAAGGCAAAAGTCAGCTCGTGGCTCGGCATGAGCGCGACCACGGCGTCGAAAATTGTCGATGTGCGTTCGTTCAAGTTTGAACCAAAACACGCGGACAAGCGCATCTTCGCGGCATTTGCGGTTCTGCTCGATCCCAAAAACCCGAACAACAATGCCACCATCGGCAACGCGAAGTTCTCGCTGACCCTTCGGCCCGCACAAGCGACCACTGCCGTGGTTACAGCACCCAGCAAGTCGGTCAAGCCGGTGGAAGCAGCAGACTGGCACAGCATCACCGATTGGGGTGTCGATCGCGGCGATGCATTCAGCAGCACACACATCGGAAGCATGACTTCGAGGCACAAAGACCTCGGCATCACCTCGGTGAATCAGTCGATGCACAAGTGCTTGGGCGTCGTAAAGGACACCCTGCAAGAGCTCAAAGACGTGGACGAGAGCGAAGCTACCGTCCCGGCATTCGAGTTCCAAAACACCTTGCGAAGTCCGGTCAAGCCGACGACGCGTTGGCTCGAGAGCGCGTCGTACAAAGAGATCAAATCGAACTTCACGTACAAGGATCTCCCGTTGCTGAGAGACAAGCTGCCCATTGGCTCGCTGATTCTCTACAAGGCCAATGACGACAGCGCGGGCTTCTCGACCAAGTACGGTCACATCGATGCGGTCGTCAGGTACAACGGCAAGAAGTCCCTGATGTCGGACTACATCAACAAGAACGACGACGGCTGGGGTTGGCTCGGCGGCACGAAATCGAAGACGCGCAACATGAACATGTGGGTTTTCGTTCCGACGAAGAAGTAACGAACAATCGATTGGCTGCTCTGCGGCCGCCACCCCAAATTTTCGCGGGTCGGCGGCTGTGTGGCCTCGCCTCACCCTTCTGACCCGAGCGACATGCGCTTGCCCTTGCATCAAGCTACGCCGCCCGTGCTTTGCCTTTGGCGCGCAGGCGTGTCCACTGCCCCTTCTTGTCGCGCTTCCAGAGGCGTCCCTTCTTTTCATCGTCGAGGGCTTTCTCAAGCAACTTGACGGACGTGTCACTCGCAAGGACGTCGGCTGTTTCTAAGAGCGCTTCGTAATCAGCGACACGCCACGCTGGTCAAGGAGAGAGAACGGGTCAGTTCACCGGGTCCGGCTTCACGCCGTGGTTCGCTGCGTTCTCGCAACCGAGTTCAACGCCGGTGAGTCCGTCCTTCGTCTTGACGATCTTAAACTCAACGCGTCGGTTCTTTTCCCATGCTTTCTCGTGGTGACCGGGATCTTCAGGGCAATACTCGCCGTAGCCCTTGCCTCGCAGTCGCTTGTCTTCGACTTTGCGTTGGGTAAGCGCCTTGACGACTGAGTTCACGCGATTCTGCGTGAGCTTCACGTTGTTTGCATCACTGTCACGCTCGTCCGCGTGACCTGCAACTTCGACAAGCGCGAACTCTGCATGCGCGTTGAGGGTTTTGGCAACCGCATCAAGTAGCGCAAACGACTTGGGAAGAATGACCGCCGAACCCGTTGCGAACTGAATCTTCTCGAGGATCACAATCGTGTTGCCCTTGATGATCAGCTTGCCGTCATCGGGACAGCCGTCCTCATCGTCAATGTCGTTGAACGTTTCGGGTTGGTTCGGACACTTGTCGTGAATGTCAGGGATGCCATCTTTGTCGTTGTCGGGCTCGGGGCAGCCATCGTCGTCCTCGAAGTTATCCTTGTCCTCAGGATCATTCGGGCATTTGTCTTTGACGTCCGGAATGCCGTCTTTGTCGTTGTCCGGATCCGGACAGCCGTCTTCGTCTTCGAAGCCATCCTTGTCTTCTGCATCGTCAGGACACTTGTCTTTTGAGTCGAAGATGCCGTCGTGATCGCGATCTCCATCGGTCACCTCAGGACAGCCATCTTTGTCGTGATCGCCATCGTAGTCTTCAGGAACATTCGGACAGTGATCGAGGTAATCAGGAATTCTGTCCTTGTCGTTGTCGAGATCAGGACAGCCGTCTTCGTCTTCGAAGCCATCTTTGTCTTCTGGATCGTCAGGGCACTTGTCGATGTCGTCTTTGATGCCGTCGCCGTCTCGGTCACCGATTGAAGGTTCGAAAATAAAGCCCACGATGCCGCGAAAATCGGCCGCTTCGAAGCCTTGCGTATACCGCGAGCCAGCGCCCAACGTGAGGTAGCTGTTCTTCTCGACAAAGAGCTTGATGCCTCCGATGACTTCGTTCGAGAGCCCCACCGACGCACCTACGCCCGACGCAAAAAGCACCGTGCCATAGGTTTCTGCCACGAGATCAAGCGGTTCGAGAACGCGATACGAGAGCCCAAGGCCATAGGTCACCCTGTTGCCATCTTTGAACGTGCCGTTGCGCAGCGCGAGCGTCGTCGCGCTCACCATATGGCCACGGAAGCCGCCGTTCAAAGCGATCTTAAATTGATCACTACTGCCGATACGCTTTTCGACAATCACCTGCGGCCAATAGAAGAAACCTGGATCCGCACCCGCATCGCGCGGAGCACTTGTGACGGGCACGCCGAGTTGCACACCCAGCGAAACACCGAGACCTTTGTCGACGCGCAACAGTCGCAGTTTGGAATGAAGACCGATAAAGCCGATCGTCTGCGAGTCCACTTGACCTGGCCCCCATCCCGCGAGCACCGGCGCGCCCGCAGCCGTAAATTGCTCGTTGCCCGCCATCAAGTTGACAGGCACCGCGAGGCCTACTGTGAGGCGATTGGCGATGCCGTAGTTGAACATCGCCGTGCCCTGAAAACTGTGGTCGATCAACTGCGGGCTGCGCTGCCCAAGCTCGTTGACGCGCAGCAAGTTGCGGCCGTAGTCGATGACCAGACCGAGGCTAAACTCGTTAGCGCCGACAATCTCAGAGCCGTTGACACTGAAAAGCCCTTTCGAGTCCATCGCCGGTCGAAAGAGGTGCGTGTCGAAGCCCTCGCCGTTCGCAACGGGCACCGCTTGCGCGAGTGCCTGCGGGGTCGCAAGCGTCGCGATGAATGCGGTCGCAAGTGAGGCGAAACCGTGCAGCCTTGTCGTTGTTCTTCTCATGTGCGGATCTGCCTCGATAGCGGAGCCTGGCGCATAAGCGGCGCGAAACCGAACTTGTCGCCAAAGGTACGACATAACGGACCACGCCCGTGCATTTCGAGCAAAGAATTCGGCGCTCGCGTACCGTTTGTGGCTCCTCTGAATGCGCGTCGGGCGATCCATCTTCTTCGTCATGTTTGGGCTCGCGTTCGTCGGATGGTCCATCCAGGCCGTCCACGAACAGCGACGAAGCGGCTTTCCGTGGAAAACAGGAGCCGGAGCTGCAATTTTGTTGACCGCTGCGGTGGGCGCTTGGCTTTCGTTCCGCTCAAACAAGGAGGCGCCATCGCCTGTCAGACCCGTCAACCTTCCTGTCTCCGAAGACCTGACGCCCGCGCAAGAACCAAGCGTCGGGAGGCTCGCCGATCGCGTCCTTGAAAGCGGGAACTGCGCGGTTTGCGGTCGCCAGTTGGGCATTGGAGAGCGCTTTTGTGCGTTCGATGGCGCAGAGGGCGTTTCAGAGGCACCGTCGCACCGTCCTGCGATCTGCCCCAGTTGCGGGCGCGGGTATGTTGATGGTCGTGCCGACTGCGCCGAGGACGGCACCGAGCTTGTTCCCGTCACCGGCCGATCGCGGCCGTCTGCTGGGGCAAACCGTTCACCCAAAGTATGCCCCACCTGTGGAAAACGACGCGCTCGCGGCAGCTACTGCCCTCATGACGGCGATCGTCTCGTCGCACTCAACTGATTCCGTAATTGTGCCCTAAGAGCGATGCGCGTACCCTCTTTCACGCAAGAGCACCCATGAAAATCAGCTGCCAGTCGTGCCAGGCCAAGTACGCCGTCGCCGACGAAAAAGTGATCGGCAAGGTGGTGAAGATTCGTTGCAAAAAGTGCAACGCCACCATCGTCGTAGACGGAAGGACCGGTGCGGCCGCCCCCATACCTATCGCCGCACCCGACACCATTTGGATGGTGCATCTCGCCTCCGAGGGGGAAGTGCAAAACGATGAGGGTCAGCAGGTCGAGATGGCGACCACGTCACTCATCGCGGCGTATCGCCAAGGCCGCGTCGATGACGCGACCTACTGCTGGAAAGACGGCATGGCCGATTGGCTGCCGTTCGCCGAAATCGGCGAGCTCGTTTCGGCACTTCGGGGTTCGAGCATCGAACTCAGTGAAGCCGGCGTAAGGCCGATTGCAGCATCCGCCGAGGGATTCGAGCGCGCTTCTGTCTTGCCGGCATCGACTTTCGGCGGTTCGAGAATCCCAGGCCCTACGGGAACAGGTCCGCTTCCTCAAACCGAACCGCCTCCCGCGGGCTATTCGCCGCGATCGGAGCCCGACGTTTGGCGACCAAGTTCGCCACCCTTTGCGCCGGAGTTCACACCTCATGCGCCGCCTGCAGACGCAGCGTACCCGTCGCCGTTCCTCGATGCGCCGCCCGCCGCGCTCTTTCAGAACCCCGCAGAAATGGTTCGGCAACAAAGTCGGCCATCTTATCCGCACATCACCAATTCTCAGCCCGGCTCTCCGTCGTCGGGCTCGATGCGTTTCGGCGTCGATGGCGCGGCCGTCGAACTGCCGGTGAACGATGACCCACGAACGAGCAGCGTCAACATTCCATCGATGCGCGCGCCGCAGTCACACGGCAATACGTTGCTGGGTCCATCAAGCACCGACTTGCTCAATCGTCTCTCAGGTCCCCCATCTGAACCTTCGCCCTTTGCACAAGCACTCGCCGGCAATCCCGACATCAAAATGACGGGCGAACGTGGCGAATCGAGCGTTCTCTTTTCGCTTGCGGCCGTCAAAGGTGAAGCGCCTCCACCGGCGCCTTCCGAGTCCAATCCGGGCGAGAATTCTGGCATGATCGACATGCGTGCGCTTATGAACGCGCGCGCACAAAATCCGAAGCACGCTCCAGTTCCAGGAGGTCGCGTCGACGACATCATGAACTTGAGTCCAGGAGGCCTTCTCGCGGGCTCGCTTGCACCACCCGTCCTCTCCTCGGCGACTGGCGCGCCAACGCAGACCGCAACCATCGCACCTGCAACCGAGAGTGCGTCGGGTTCGACCGGGTTGTTGCTCGCGGGCGTATGCGTATTGGTCGTCGGCATCGTCGCAGCGCTTGGTGTCGGTGCGTATACGCTCAAGCTCCGCTCCGCTGCACCCGTCCCCACGACAACACCATCGGCGGCCGCATCCACAATAGTCACGGCCCCTGCCGCATCAAGCGCGGTGCCGAGCGCATCCTCAGTTGCGATACCTGCGGCACCAGCCTTCAACTTGCAAGCCGCGAAGACCGAACTCGGGAAGATCGCAGCCGCGATTGGGACCTGCAAGAAGGCCGGCGGTCCGACAGGCAAGGCCGAGGTCGTGCTCACATTCTCGAATGACGGAAAAGTCGCATCGGCGAAAGTCAGCGGCACTCGGTTCGAAAAGACAGCCGTCGGCGATTGCATCGAGCAGCGTTTCTCTGAGGGAAAAATTCCCGCATTCGGCGGCGCGCCGCAGCCTGCCACGAAGATCATTGAGATCAAGTGACCATCGTCATTGGTGCCCTCATTGCGGGCGCGGCGTTCATTTTGGGCGTTCGCGTGGGCATTTTCTTCGGCGCCCGTAGATCGGTCGCGCGCCTTCGCAAATGATTCGCCCGTTGACGATCGCATGCGCGCTCGCTTCGTGTCTTCCAAACGAGAATGGCGACGCGCACGTCAGCGGCTTCATGGCGCCTGCAGATCCTTCGCCCACGCTGCGGGGTTGCACGAGTGATGACGCGCGACTCCGGCGAGCGGCGAGCAGACTTGTGCGCTGGAATGTAACAAGAGGTGTTACGATAAACGATGAGCTGCTGCTCTACGCAATGCGCCTCGAAGGTGTTCCCTACGCGTGGCCTCGCAGTTGGATGATTACGCCAACGCGCGATCATGCCGAAACCCAAGCGCGATTTGATACATGGTTAGGTACATTTCAAGCGGAGGGCGAAAGACGATGCGCCGCCTCGGCTGACGAGTCTCCCGACGGTAGTCGCGCGTGGGTCGCGGTCGCGGCGGATGTGCTTGGTGAACTCGCACCACTGCCGCAACAGGCGCAAAGCGGTGAAGGGCTCATCATCAAAGCGACCTTTCGACGGCGCGCACGATCGGCGTCGATCGTCGTTGCTGACGAGGGAGAAGTCCCGCGCGAACACGTCGTGCAAACCGACGGCTTTACTGTAACTTACCCCGTTACGTGTAAGCGACGTGGTCGCTGCATCATCCAAGTGATGGCAGAGTTTGGAGCGGGACCGAGGCCCATACTTGAGGCGTTCGTCTTTGTTGACATGCCCGTCCCGAACGGCCCTCCTGCGCATCGCGATCTTCGGACAGACGTTAACCTCAGCGATGCCGAACAGCTGCGGATGTGGCTCAACGAGATGCGCATCGATCACGGCCTTTCGCGCCTGGCCGCAGACGCCAAGCTTGAGCAGGTCGCGCGCGAGCACACCGAACAGATGGTTCGCGAGCAGCGCTTGGGGCACGATCTCAACCGTGGTGACGTCATGACGCGCGCCGAACGAATCGGAATTCACTTTCAGACCATTGGCGAAAACGTCGCAAATGCCGGCAGCGTGACCGCGCTTCACCGTGGCTGGACCGAGAGCCCATCGCATCTCTCCAATATGTTGGCGCGCGAATACGATCGCGTTGGCATCGCCGTCATGCGTGACGCAAAAGGCAGTGTTTGGGCAACGCAAGTATTTGCGAGGGGCGCAAGCCCCGTGAATTTCGGTTACTCTCGGTAATCGACGGGGATAAACGACCGCAGATGTAAGGCTTCGCGTCGACATTCGTCTCAAGGAAGAGGCGAATTTTCGACCGGCCGACAGACAAGAGAGAGGGATCTATGCGCGGATTGATCGTTGGATTGGGGTTGTTCTTAACAGGCCAAAGCGCATTCGCAGCCGACTGGTATGTGTCCACAAAGGGAAGCAGCGAGAACGACGGTTCCCAAGCCTCGCCCTTCGCTGATCTCGACAAGGCGCTCGATCGCGCAAAAGACGGCGACACGATCCGCGTTGCAGAAGGTACCTATCTCGGCCGCGGCAACACGGCAGCAGCTGAAGCCAAAGTGGCCGTCAACGTCCTTGGTGGCTTCGCAGACGACTTCGCGGGCGCTCCCGATCCAGTCAAGCATCCGACGATCCTGAGCGGCGACAACACCGCGAAGGGACTCAATAGTGCTCGTCCTCGGTTACGAATCAAGACGCGCAAAGGTGACGTTAAGATCGACGGCTTGATCTTCGACATGGCACCTCGCAATTCGTACACCAAGGGTGACAAAGCGGTCGTACGTCGGGCCAATCCCGCCAAGAACACCAACGCTTCTCTCGACTCACCAACGCTCTCCGTCGAAACCGGCGGCAAGGTCGAAATTAGCCGGTGCGTTGTCGTCAACAGCACGCACACCGGCATTTCGCTCAAGCTTGGTAGCGGCACCGCACGCGTTCACGACAACTGGATCGTCAACACCGCCGGCATTGGCCTCGAGCTTCTCAGCACCAACCACGGCAAAGATTCACCCACCATCGTTGCCGACCACAACTCGATCCTGTTCACGTGGAAGTACGACGCGTTCGGCACGCGCGGCGGTGAAGGCATCAGCGTCGGCGCGCACGCCATTGTCACACTCGATCACAACTTGATCGTCGGATCCGACAATTACGGCATCGCGAACGGGCGCTTCAACAAAGAACTCAAGATTCTTGACAATCGCTTCAGCGACAATCTCGGCGCGGACTACTGGGAAGGTGATCTGTACCTGAAGGCGAGCGAACTCGGCGACGCCAAGAGCGTGAGTGAAGTCAAAGGCAACAAGGTTGTCACCGTGCCGCTCAATCCCGACGACAGCTGGCGCAAGAAGTACGCGGCGCGAAAGATCATCGATCGTAACAAAGTCGAAGCCGGAATCAACGCAACGAACAATTTGTCAAACCGACTTCGTTCGCTGCTCGGGATGAATCTTCGCGCAGGCGACGTTGCAACAGACGCCGAGATGCACGCGCCACCTTACCCAGTCGCTTCGGCGCGTCTGGTCCCCACGACCGACGTCGGCGCGGGCGCGGGCGGTGGAACGACCGCAACAGCCGCCGAGCCCGAAAAAGCTGAGGACGAGTAACAGGCTCGGAGTTACCGCAGGTAGGCGGACACGGTAGGTGATCGGAGGCATACCTACTTTGCAAGGGGCGGTGCTCAGTTCCTTGTCGTTGGCATATCCCCCTTCCTAACCCCGCCAACGTCTCGGAGCACAAAAGCCACGGTGAGCAATCATCGCGGCTTTTTTTTGGTGTCTAAAAATGAACGCCGTGCAGGGGAGGCGCGGCTCGCTTGATCAACCGTGATTCCTTCTTGCCTCGCAGCGACGCGACCGTTCCGCCCGTGCGCTCGTAGCCCTCGCACGCACGACGATCGCCCCACTCGCTCCAATACGACCGGTTGATGCCCTCGCGACACAGTTCCTCCCAAATGGGGTGTGCAAGTTGCGGATTTACCTTTTCGAGGGCATCAATCAGCGCGTCCGCGCTATGCATTTGCACGACCCGATCGCGAAGCAATTCAGACGCGCGTACAAGTTCGTCCGGACGCTCCTTCGCGGCGAGGAGTGAGGTAATAAGTGGATCACACGCCGATGCGTTGCTGTGTTGCCACTGCTCGCACACGGCCTCGTCCAACCGGCGGATTTCGACGTCATTCGCCTTGGCTTCGGCGACCAAATAACGACGAAGGGTGGCACAAGTCCAACTAGAGCGCTTGCACGCACGTTCCAAAGCGGCACGCGAAGGATTCAACTTTGCGCCCTTTACGTAGGCACACAGAGAAGCCTCGCCGGCTTCGCACCCTCGAACCCGTGCTTCAGCGTCATCGCCTTTCTTTCCACCGGCAGCCTCACGGCGCAACCGCTCCCGCTCTAAGCAAGCTCCACT
>JAHFDZ010000013.1:25910-42618 GCA_023248745.1 Myxococcales bacterium
TCGAGCGTCCCAAATACAAGTTCGCGCCGGATGGGCAGCCTCACGCCGTACAAAAGCGAATTGCACGAAGCTTCTCTTCCTTGGGCGCATCGTGGCAGGACGTGAGTTTCAACCCATTGACACGAGCGCACGCTCGGTTCTCGCGCATTGCCGCATGCGCTCAGGTGGGCCTCGCTTTCGTCTTCATCTCTGGGCGCGGAGTGCGTGCTCTCGCTCAATTTGAAAAATCGCTCACAAGCGATCGCCGCGTTGGAGCGAAAGGACCTCCTGCACACCTGCAGGTATAGGTCGCGGGCGAGCAGAGGCGCTTTGTAGCCGCCTTCACCGGATTCGTAGAATTCTGCAAGCGCGAAGCACCCTTCGCCGGTGCCAACGCGCGTGCAGGAACGTTCGAGAAACAACGATGCCTTGCGTGCATTCTTCTGCAAGAGATCGCCAACGCGATAGGCGTGCCCCAACAAAGCGCACGCGCCCGTATTGCCGAGGTCGCATCCCTTCGCGAGCGCTTGAACGGCACGCGAAGGATCGACAAGGTTCTTTCTCATCGTATTCAGCCCACCGTACGTCTCGCAGGCATAGGGCGCGTCTTGACCGAAACATGCCTTCTCCAACATTTTGGCTCCACGATTGAGATCGCGGGTCTTCCCGGAAAGAGCATAAGAAGCGGCCGTTTCGCACAACGTAGCGTCGAGGGTGCATGCACGCTCGAGAGAGCGAAAACGCTTTTCGTCCGCTTCAGGCGTTGCCTCGGTGGCCTTCGCATCCGGATTATCGGGCGTGGTGGGCAACTTCAGATCGGATGCGGCGTACGTTGGCGTCCCAAGCGACAAGCAACTTCGCGCGCCGCCGGCGTCACACCCCTTTTGGAGCCATACCCGCTGCGACTTCGCGTCATCGACGGCGTAGGGATCGAACGCCTCGCTGCACGCTTCTGCAACCTCCGCGGTGCATGCACGCTGAAAGAGCTCGATCGAGCGAGCCGTGTTCGGCTTTGCCTCCCAAGAACCATGTTGAAGAATGCGCGCAAGGTTGAAACAGCTTTTCGCACTGCCCTTGGTGCACTGCGCCTCGCAGTCCTCGTAGTCAGCCGAATCGCAAAGGTGCGGACCGTTGCCTGAGCGAACGCACTTTCCGCCCGCCCAAACAAAACCGCTCTCGCAAGGATTGCGTAAGGCAGCAATTTTGGAGTCGGTTGCGTGCTGTGCTTTCGGACCTTCCGGATGATCCTTTGGTGTTTCGGCCGCGTCTTTCGACGCTTCGCCGGTGTGATTCGGCTGCTCGTCCGGCGAGCCCTTCGCCGCCATCTCAACGTGTCGTGGTACGCGATGGTCAAGAATTGGAACCAATTCGACGCGCAACGCCGCACCGCATTCTGAAGGTGGCCGCTCGGCATCTGGCGTCGACTTCTCGCACGCTTCGAGAGAGCCGTCGCGATGCATGGCCTTGCGCTTCGATTGGCTGTCGGCGCCACCTCCCGCAAGTTTGAAAATCTCTGCGGCGGCGGTCACGTGGCCCACTTCACCCGTCGTAAATGCAAACGCGCCCACATGGGCTGCGCGGACAAAGTGGGTCACTTCTTCGCAACTGCCCTCAAGTTCGGTCCGGATGACATCGGCAACGGAGGTGGTACGCTTTCCAATCAGCAGCAACGCAAGGTCAACCGTCGCGCCGCTTTGCACCTGGGCCGAGAGCTGCACGCTCGAAAGCGGCAAGTTGGCGCGCAATTCGTCTTCGGAAGCGAGCTGAATAACCTCGCTCTTGCGCGACACGCCGGCGAAATCGTAACTGCCCGCGATACGACATGACTTGACGAGCCGAACGATGCCGCACTCATGACGAACGGGCACAACGCCTTGCCGCATCGCCACCTCGAGGTCAGCGCGCTCGGAGCTTCTCCAGTCGACGACCAGCGGCTCAAGCTCTTTAGGCTTCGCGTTGCGATCGCACGTCCCGCTCGAAATTGGCTCGCCCAGTGCTGACATCGCGGAGCTCGACGGCGGGCGCGCAACCTTGCCGGGCGAAAAGCCACAACCAACCAGGGTGAAAAGTGAACCTGCAAAGAGAGCCGCAATGCGCATGGTGATCAACTTAGAAGCGAAAGCCCCGTCACGGAACATTAACGGGGCTCGGCCGAAATCGATTTATCCTGCGCATCACTTATGTCATGGCATCGGTTTGCCAGCATCCGAGCTTTGCGGCAGGTCTGGCATCGGTTTGCCGCCGTCTGTCGCTGGCGGAGGGATTGGTTTGCCGCCGTCGTTACCCCACGGAGGAGGCTCGTCCCAACCTCCGTCCGGATAGGGATACTGGCCGTTGCACCAACCGCCGTATCCTTGCCAGGCGCCCTTGCCGTTGCCCCATTCAACACACTGGAAGTTGTCGCGTGCGTAAACATCGTTGGGGCACTGGGGGTTGGCGTAGCTGCAATCACGGGGCAACGAAGGCGCACACGTCGCGCCGAAGGACGGCCGGGTCGTCGGGCAGGAGCATTCGAGCGAAGGATGAAGCGCCTCGGTCCAATACCCAGGGCTCTTCTGGTCGTAGCGAATGCACATGTACCGAAGTTTGGTCCCCGTGCAGGAATCCGAAAGGTTCACGTCGCAAACCGCCCCGGCGGTCATGCACATGCTTTGAAATTCTGCGAGCGTTTTTGGACACCCCGGATCGCCCGAAATTGTGCCTTTGATTTCCCCTTTTGGATTCGGGTTCGGCGGTGGCGGTGGGCTCGTGACGGTGCCCGTCGGCGTGGTTGAACTCGTCGAGGTGGCCGTCCCCGTTGGTGCGTCCGTTCCGCTATCGGAATTGCCGTTGTCGTAGGGCTCGAGCGTGCGACCCGCGCAGGCTGCCACACTGCCCATCACCGACGCCGTGAGCACCAAAGCCAATGAAGGAACAACGTGTCGCATGGGCATTTTCCCCTTTCGAAAGCGGTTTACCTCTCTCCCGTTTGCGCGGGAGCAGAAGGTACACAGCAGAAACCGTGCCCGCCAAAAACGCCAATTTCTCAACGTTTTCATTGGTCCAATTGCGCCGAGTTGGCTCAATTGTGATCAGGAGAGCAGGTTCTGCGAAGCGGTCTTCGCCTAAACGTCGAATTCGCTCTTTTCGATGATCTCCGTCACACGCCACAAAAACGAGTTCGCGGCGACACCATCGACGATGCGGTGATCGTAGCTGAGAGCCATGTACATCACCGGGTGGATCGCCATGTGATCTTCGCCGTCAGCGCCCTCGACGACGACAACGCGCTTGTTGATTTCGCCCATGCGCAGGATGCCTACGTTCGGCTGACTGATGATCGCGCCGCCGAAGAGGTTGCCCTTGAGGCCGGGGTTGGTGACCGAAAAGGTTGCTCCACTCAAATCGTCGATGGTGATCTTGCCCGACCGCGCCCGTTTGGCGACATCGTCAATTGACCTGACGATACCGCGAACGCCAAGTTCGTCTGCGCGGCGAACAACCGGAACGACCAAGCCATCAGGTGAATCAACCGCGACGCCAATGTTGATGTCGCGCAATTGCACGTATGAATCGTCGAGCACGCGCGCGTTGAGGTCGGGATTCTCACGCAGCGCACGAGCGGTAGCGCTCACCACAAAGGCAAGCATGGTGAGCGAGAGACCCTCTTTTTTGTAGCGATCCTTGTTTTGCTCGCGAAGCTTGGCCGCTTTATGAAGGTCGATCTCGGCGACGGTGACCACGTGCGGCGAAACGACCTTGGAGTAACCCATGTGGTCGGCCGTAATGCGACGGCGACGCGTGAACGGAATAACCTTGTCGCCCAAGACGGCGCGATATGGAGGCACCTTGAACGCGCCAAAGCCTTTACCAGGAATCGGGGGGACAAAGCCGCCGCCCTGGTTAATCAGTTCAGCAACTTGACCAATACGCGCGGGCGGCGCCGCAGCGGCTCCAACGGATGTACCGGGGGATGCAACAGGCGTTGCAGCCGGGACTGAGGCGCGCAGCACGTCGTCCTTGGTAATGCGACCATTGTCACCAGTGCCCGTGACGCGATTGAGGTCGACGTCGTTTTCGAGCGCAGCCTTGCGAACCGTGGGCTGTGCGAGCACGGCGCCGGTAGCGCTCTTTGAATTGCCAGGCTTTGATGGCGGCGGTGGCGGCGCAGAAGCTCTTTTTGATCCGGGGGGTGCGACGGCTTCAAACGCGCCTTCTTCCACTTGGCAGAGAGGCGTCTTTACTGGAACGATTTGCCCCTCATTGACAAGCAACTTGACAATTCGACCTGCCACGGGCGAGGGCACTTCAGCATCGGCTTTGTCTGTCGCGACTTCAACGAGCGTCTGGTCCTTCTTGACCACGTCGCCCTCACGCACGAGCCACTTTGAAATTGTGCCCTCGGTTACGCTCTCGCCAAGCTGCGGCAATGTCACTTCAATCATGGGTGCTCTTCTCCAGCAATGGGGGCCCGCCCGCTACGCTCGGGTATACCCCTGGGACAGTCACGAGGGCAATCTGCGTGTCACCGCCTGACAAGCTTGCCCACGAAGTAACCGTCTGTCCCGTGGGTATGTGGGGCCAGCATCAGCGCTGACAACCCCACCCCGACAGCAGGCGCAGCAAAGGGTGCGACCGTAAACCCTACTTGGCTTGCCAAGAAGCGCGCGACAACTTCCTGTCCCTCTTCGGGCAGGACGCTGCAAACCGAGTAGACAAGCCTGCCACCCACTCGCACGCACTTTGCAGCGTTCGTCAAGATGCTGAACTGAATTGCGGTGAGCTCGGCGATCGAACTCTCTGTGCGGCGCGCGGCGATTTCAGGTCGCCGCCGCAATGTGCCCGTGCCCGTGCATGGAGCGTCGACGAGCACAGCGTCAAACGGCGTGCGGTCAAGCCCCGCCGTTCCCACAGACCAATCCACCGGGCAAACTTCGGCAATCGACCAACCAGCTTGCGCAGACTCGCGCTTCAACTGATCGAGCTTCGCTTCGTGCAGATCAGCGGCCACGACGTACCCCGTGGGGCCGACCGCATTCGACAGAATGGCTGTTTTGTGTCCGCGGCCAGCGCATGCATCGAGCACACGCTAGCCAGGTTGTGCGTCGACAAGCAAGGCGACGAGCTGGGATCCTTCTTCTTGAACCCACGCACGCCCCTCGACAACGGGTTTCCATTTCTGCGGAGCGCCACCGTGACGAACCAGAACGCCCAGTGGTGAGTGCGGCGCGAGCTCGATCACGGCATCTGTCAACTCTGTTGACAATTCGGCAACAAGGGCTTCGCGATCCACTGCACTCGGCACGCAGATACCCGCGTTGGGTGGGTCGTGAATGTAGCCCACAAGGGCTGCAGCGCCCGCTTCTCCGAGCGTGGCCACAAGTCGAGTACGTAGCCACGTGGGTGTCGCGTCGAGAAGCACCGCCTCGGGTACAAATGACTCGCGCGCCAACGAAACCTTACGAAGCACCGCGTTGACAAACCCTGCAAGGCGAGGTCCGTGCTTTTCGCGTACGGCGTTGACAGCTTCGTTCACAACCGCAAACGAAGGCGTCTTGCTGAGGAACATGAGTTGATAGGCGCCAACCCTGAGGTGCGCGCGCGTGAGTGGCTCCATTTTGGCGATCCCTTTTGGAGCGTACCGAAGGAGCATTTCGTCAATTAACTTGATAGTTCGCAGAGTGCCGTACACGAGCTCAGTCGCGAGGCGGCGCTCTCGAACGTCAAGTTGCTTGGCCGATCGCAATTCGCCATCAAGCACAGGCGACGCGAACGCCTGATCCATTTCGACCCGCACAAGCACTCTTGCCGCGATCGATCGGGCCGAAAGATAACGACTCACGATACAATTTCTCGCAGTTGCTCTTTGATCACGTCCCACCGCTTCTCAACGTCGTTCTTGAAAGCGACGGCCATGAGCAAAATGAGGAAAGCCATGCCCAACAGGCTCAGCACTTCGCGCACACGTTGCGAAACCGGCCTGCGCATCACGCCTTCGATCGTGAAAAACAGAAGGTGCCCTCCGTCGAGAACAGGAATGGGAAGCAAGTTGATCAAGCCGAGATTGATCGAGATGAGCGCCATCGCCCACATAAAGTCGGATGTTCCTCGCGCGGCTGCACGACCTGCGATGTCAAAGATAGTGATGGGACCGCTCATGTCGCGCAGACTCATTCGACCTTGAAAGATGCGCGCGACGCCGGTGGTGACAAATCCGATGACCTCCCAAGTCTGTTCGAGCGCGTGCGTAACTGCGTAGGTCAGCCGGTGTTCGTTTGGAACTGTGCGCGCCTGCGCGTCGGGAAGAAAGTGCTGCGTGCGAAAAACATATCGCTCAAACGGCTGGCCCACCTCGTCGTTCCACCGCTCCTTGCGGACTTGAAACGAGCCGGCCATGGGCTGCCCATTGCGCGTCCACACAAGTTCGAGCCGCGACGACGCGTTCGCCTTGATCTGGACTTCAAACGACTGCCACAAGCGTTGCGGCGTGCCGTTGAGCGTCAATATTCGATCGCCTACGCGAAGACCTGCGCGCCATTCACTCGAGCCCTCCGGCACAAACGCGACGTACATATCCGACGACTCAAGGCCTGTTCTCGAAAGAAGGTCCGAGAGCGCTTCGTCAAAGTTGTCAACTTTCTTGAGTTCTGAGTCGCGTCGCAGTGGCGTGAGCGTTGCGATGCCGGGTGAGTAGAGCGCCAACTCTCCCATACCACCCAGCGCACTCGATGCTGGCGCAGGACGCAGATAGCTCACGATGACGTTGTCGCCATGGTTGCTTGAAAGAAGTTCGACGAGCTCTGCAAAGCGTTCGATTTTGCGCCCGTTCACAGCCACGATCACATCAAATGTTCGAAGCCCAGACGCAGAAGCCGGCGAGCCAGGTCGCGCAACGCCAATGACCGCCGCGGGAAAGGTCGGCATCACACCGAGCCTGCCGATGTGCTTTACCCGTTGGAGATCATCGACTTCGCGATCGTCGTCAGCAATCACAGCAACGTCGACTTGCCGACCACCGCGATCGATTGCAACGCGCAGTTCTTTGCCTGGCTTGCCGGCAACGAGTCGCGTCAACTCAGGAAAGTTGCTTACCTTTTCACCATCGATCGACAAAACGCGATCGCCAGTTTGAAGTTTGCCATCAGCAGGTCTTCCCGGAAAGACTTGCCCAATCGTTGCGGGCGCAAACTCGCGATCACCAAAGTAAACCGCGGTAAACAAGAGCACTGGGAAGGCCACGTTCATCAGCGGGCCTGCCAGTACGATGACCATGCGTTGCCAGAGCGCTTTCGATTCAAAGCTGCGCTTCTTTTCGCCGTCCGAAAGCGGCTCCGCGAGCTTTGATTCTTCAAGCATCTTGACGAATCCGCCGAAGGGAAAAATACAGAGGCAGTATTCGGTTTCTCGACCCCGAATGCGAATGAGCTTCGGCCCGAAGCCGATCGAAAACTCGAGGACCTTCACGCCGAAGAGTCGCGCAAAAGCAAAGTGTCCCGCCTCATGGATGAAGATGAGGACGCTGACCAGAAGGATGAACGAGAGCAGTTCCACAGATTGTGATTCTATGCGGCGATGAGGCGCTCAAAGACGCGACGGCCGTCGTCGCCGCCGAGCGAGCGCTCGCTCATGCGCTCCGGATGCGGCATGAGACCAAACACGTTTCGACGAGGCCCGCCGTACAGGCCTGCGATGTGATGCAATGAACCATTGGGATTGTGGGCCGAAGAAACGTCGCCCTGGGCCGACGCGTAGCGCAAGCCGACCATGCCTTCGCCTTCGAGGCGCTCGAGCACTTGCGGCGGCGCGTAGTAGCGACCTTCGGCGTGCGCGATTGGCAAGCGCAACACGCTTGAAACACCTTGCGTGAAGACGCCTTCATTTTCGACGCGAACGTGAATGTTGCGGCATTCAAAACGAAGGTGGGCGTTGCGGGTTAGCGCCCCTTCAAGCAGACCCACTTCGGTGAGAATTTGAAAACCATTGCACACACCGAGGACATAGCCACCACGCGCAGCGTGCGCTTTGACTGCGTTTAGAATTGGACTCGACCGCGCTAGTGCTCCGCATCGCAGATAGTCGCCATAACTGAAACCGCCAGGAATCACGACGAGATCGAGGCCATCCTCGAGGCTTGAATCGGTGTGCCACACGGTCGAAGTCTGAAACCCGCAGACGTCACGAAGCGTATGGACCATCTCGTGATCGGCATTCGAACCGGGGAAGATCACAACAGCAGCACGCATACAGGCGTGGGTACCACGGTCAGGCCCGAGAAACAGCCTCTCGTCGCATGCACGCGCCTCGATTGGCATCGGGTTTACGGGCATGGTTGATTGGGGGCACCCTCATTTATATCAGCGAGGGACTGGTCGCCGAAGCCCATCGGCGATAGGACGCCGAACCATGGTGCAGCCGTTGCCGAACGATCCGCCGGTGACCGAAACGCTCCTTCGAAGCCACAAGGTGAGCGCATCCGAGTACGAACGCATCTTGCGCGCACTCGGACGGGAGCCAACGTTCACGGAGCTCGGCGTGTTCAGTGTCATGTGGAGCGAACACTGCAGTTACAAATCGTCGCGATTTCACCTGCGAAGGCTGCCCACGAAGGGGCCCCGCGTCATTCAAGGGCCGGGCGAAAATGCGGGCGTCGTCGACATCGGCGACGGACTCGCGGCCGTCTCCAAAATGGAGTCGCACAACCACCCGAGCTTCATCGAACCCCATCAAGGAGCGGCAACCGGCGTTGGCGGCATCCTCCGCGACGTCTTCACGATGGGCGCACGGCCCTTTGCAAGCCTGAATTCACTGCGCTTCGGTCGTCCCGATCACCCGCGCACGCCCGAACTGCTGCGCGGCGTGGTCGAGGGCATTGGTGGCTACGGCAACTGCATCGGCGTACCGACGGTGGGCGGCGAAGTGCAGTTCGACACACGCTACGACGGCAACATTTTAGTCAATGCGTTTACCTGTGGCATCGCTCGAACCGATCGCATCTTCTACGGACGGGCAACAGGCATCGGCTATTCGATCCTCTACATCGGAGCGAAGACCGGCCGCGATGGCATCCACGGCGCAACCATGGCGTCGGACGAATTTTCGAACGAAGGGCCGAGCCAAAGACCGACGATGCAGGTCGGCGATCCGTTCATGGGCAAGCTACTGCTCGAGGGATGCTTAGAGTTGTTCTCACAAGACATCCTCGAAGGCATTCAAGACATGGGTGCAGCGGGCCTCACGTCGTCAAGTGTCGAGATGGCAGGTCGTGCGAAGAACGGCATCGAGATCGATCTCGACAAGGTTCCGCGACGCGCGCGCAATATGCAACCTTACGAGTTACTTTTGAGCGAGTCGCAAGAGCGCATGCTCCTCGTCGCCAAGCCTGGGCAAGAACATCGGGTCTTCGAGATCTGCAAGAAGTGGGAGCTCGACGCCGCCATCATCGGCGTCGTCACGAACACCGGACGATGGGTGGTACGCGCCACGCCCGATTTCGACCCGCTCGATCCACGCGGGAAATCGCCGGCCGCCGTCGTCGTGGCCGACATTCCGATCGACGCGCTGACCGACGACGCGCCCGTGTACGAACGCCCTTGTGGGGAACGAGCAGAGCCTTCCGCGTTGCCGTTTTTGCGACCCACGACCGATCTGCCGCAAGCGATTCTTGAGCATGTAGCCAGTCCCAACCTCGGATCACGTCAGTGGATCTGGCGCCAGTTTGACAGCATCGTGCGCGGAGGCACCTGGCAAGGACCGGGCTCCGATGCGGCGGTTGTCCACGTTCGCGCCGAAGGAAAAGACAACCAACTTTACGATAAATGGCTCGCCTTTGCCGTCGATTGCAACGGCCGATACTGCGAACTCGACCCGCGTGAAGGCGCAAAGATGGCCGTCGCCGAAGTGTGTCGCAATCTCGTGTGCAGCGGCGCAGAGCCGATTGGGATTACCGATTGCCTGAACTTCGGAAACCCAGAAAAGCCCGACGTCATGACCTCCTTCCGCGATGCGATCGACGGCCTTGCGGAGGCGTGTCTTGCGCTAGGCGTTCCCATCGTGAGCGGCAACGTCAGTCTCTACAACGAAACCGATGGTCAACCTATTTTACCAACGCCTTCGGTTGCTGCGGTGGGGCAGATCGTCAAGCCAGAGAACATCACTCGCGCATTCTTCAGGCCCGACAAGAGCGACACTATTTTACTTCTCGGTGAACACACCACTGCCCTTCACTTTCCAGGCAGCGAGTACGCGTGTGCGCGCGTCGGGCTAAAAGGCAAACTCGTTCCCATCGATCTTGCGTTCGAAGGGCGTCTTCAAACGTTGCTACTCAACCTGATTGAGGCGCAACTCATCGAGAGCGCGCACGACGTTTCCGATGGGGGCCTCGCATGCGCTCTTGTTGAGTCCTGCGTTGCGCATCCCGAAACCTCCGCGGGAGCGTTCGTGTCACTGCCCTTCGCAGGCGAGGCCCTCGATGCCGCACTTTTTGCGGAAGGCCCTTCCCGCATTCTCATTTCGGTTCGAGACGAGCACGTTGCAAGACTCTCGGATCTCGCAGCAGAAGCCGCGATCCCCGTACAAGTCGTCGGCAAGGTGTCTGGCGATACGCTCAATATTTCAGGTGATGCCGCTACTTGGTCAATCTCCTTAACTGACCTGCGGCGTGCGCGCGAAGGCTGCCTATTCCCCATCGTCGGCGAGTAACAATCGGCAATCGTGGCTTGCTTCGCCCCAACGCGTACGGGACGTGTACAGTTAAGCGAGGCGATGGCGCAGATTGGCTACAACAACAACGTTCGTTACCGCGATCGCGCCTTCCATATCCAGACCGAAGACAGCGGTCCACGAACCGGCAACGTCATCACGCATCTCTTCGTCGACGGCGGCCGCATCCTTCACACGATGAAAGCGAGCTACGCCGATCGCGCAACCGAAGCGGGCGTCGAGACAATCGTCAAAGCGATGATGAAAACGCAGCACAAGGCGATGCTCGTCGCCTTGCGTGAAGGAAAGTTCGATGTCGAGCTGGGTGAAGCCGCAAGGGGTCCCGCACGGCCCTCTCAAATGCCACCTGCTTCGCTCGAGCCTATTGAGCAAGACCTGAGCACGGTTCACGCGCCGACCGATCCGCCGCCCGCCACGCAGCCCACTGCCGCTCAACGCGACTCGGCCACGCTCGCCCAGGCCAGAGCCCCTTCATTGGCGATCACAAGCGAAGAGCCAATCGAGCCGCCATTCGATGTCGCGGGTCCTCCAACGTTGCGCTCCGATCCACCCGACGTCGGATTCGCTCCTCCGCGATCGCGAAACACCATTGTGGTGCATCCACCCTCGAACCCCGAGCCCAACGCCCAGTCGAATCTCGACGCGGATCTCCCACCTGCGACGCAATTCGACACGCTGAGGCCGATTCCGCCTTCGGTTTCGTTTTCGATTCCTGCAGCGGTCCCACCCCCCAAAGTTCCCCGATTCTTACCAACGGACACGAGCTACCTTTCGCTCAACCCTGAGGCGCTGAGCGAAAGGTTCTCGCGGCGGGTAAACGCCGCAGACCTTGTCCGTAAACCAGACGAAACGCACGAGGAGAAGACAGTGCGCGCAGCACTCTTTGCAACCTCAACGGCGCCTTATTCGCTCGAGCCCACCGACGCGCTCGACGAGGTGATTCTCGCGTTTCTAAACGGGTGACCGATTCAGTTGCCGAGGCGACCGACGTAGAGGCGATCGAAGTCGGCGGTGTGCATTCCCTTGCAAGCCGTCGTGTAGGCCTCATCCTCGGCTTGCTTGAGCTCAGGTGCGTTTGGAACCGAATCGTGCTCGTAGCAAACTTGGGCATATGAAACGCCAGTGCTCTCGTTAGCGGCAATGTACTTGAAGCCAACGTTGCGACGCTTGCTGTCGCGAACATAGTCAACAAAAATGACAGAGTGTCCCGCACCCTTGTCGTTGCGATTGATTTGAACGAAGTCGCCCGGTTGGGCTTCGCTGAGCGATTCGAGTCGCTTGCCGAGTTTGAAAGCGACGAGCGACAGCGCCGATTGCTCGAGGACAGCGGAATGCTTCTTTCCGTCGACATCAACCGTGGCGGACGAAGCACCGAACCACATCACACGCCATTGCTCGATTTGCTTCTTGGTCAATTTGCTGAACAATCCGAGCTTGTCCGCTGCTTTGAACGCCACTTGAAACGTGTAGCTGCTGCAGTACGTGCCGTAGTTTGCAAATGGATCGGGCGAATAGAGTTTGCCTTTGCCCTCAGTGGTCGTGGCTTCGAGCGCTCCCAGGTAACCGTTGTTGCCGCCTGTAACAGTCGTGAGTCCCTTGCAGCCTCTCGCCTTACCGCCGAAGAGCCAGCAGTAGGGTTTCCCGTGCATGGTTTGCGCGATGTCGAGCACGACCTTACCGTTTGTGGACGCAGAGACCGTCCCCGCTGCCGCTGAAGGTGTTGCCGGTGCTGGCGTCGCTGCGGGTGTTGTTGCTGGCGTCGCTGCGGGCGTCGCCGCGGGCGTTGTTGCCGGTGTCGCCGCGGGTGTTGTTGCTGGCGTCGCTGCCGGTGTCGCTGCGGGCGTTGTTGCCGGTGTCGCTGCCGGAGTGGCTGCTGGCGTCGATGACTTTGGATCCGCCACAGCGACCACTTGAGGCGCGGCAAACGTCTTCGGAGGTGGCGCCTTCGAGGACAGAATTGAAAAACTCGTCTTGCCTTTCGCGGGCGCGTCGACGAGGACGATGATCAGTCGGTTATCGTCAACCGATGGATCTTCTTCATCTTCGAAACGAAGGTGCGCGGCCTTGCCTGGTCGAATGCCGCGTCGATAGCTGCCGTCGGCGATGAGCTCTTTGACCGGCACCGACGCCCACGAGTTGTATTTCGCTGGCCTCCGGAATTCGCAGGTGACCGTACGCAGATTGTTCTTCTTTGCGGCGTTCTTCAGCTCGAGCACAAGCTCGCCTTCGACGTTGACGTCGGCACTGACGAGCGCGGTTGGCGCCGAGAGTGTGGCCGAAACAGGCGTACCGAACCGCCAACGGCTGATCGCCAACCCTTCGATCACAGTCGTCGGTTTTTGCGCGACCGCAGCGGAGACAATTTTGCGAACCGCCTCGGAATCGCACTTGGGCAACGCCGCCATCGCGCTCGAGGTCATTAGTGCCAGCCCAAGTCCCGTCAACGCAACAGTTCGCATCGTGCTCTCCCAATAACGAGGTGACCAACGGTCAGACGGTCAACCATACGGTTTCAATCATCTTTTTGTGGGCGTTCAGACCACTTCTCCTTTCCTCATGGCCCCCTTTGGCGGTTCAAGGTAAGTGCGCTGCCCCCATGCAAAAAGCGATGGTCCTCGGCATTGCGGGCGGTTCGGGCTCCGGAAAGAGCACGATTGCACGCGCGCTTTTGGCTGCGCTCCCGCATGGCTCAGGCGTCCTGCTCGAGCAAGACCACTACTATCGGTCGCAAGGACATCGGTCTCCAGAAGAACGCGAGCAGGTAAACTACGATCACCCCGACGCAATCGAACTCAGCCTTCTCGGCGAGCACCTCGACGCTTTGTGCGCAGGACGCACCATTCATAGGCCTTCCTACGACTTCGCTAAGCACGAGCGCCACTCCGTCGGCGTTGCCGTCGAACCAGCGCCCGTCATCATTGTCGAAGGCATTCTCGTGCTCGCCGATGAAGCGTTGCGTCGTCGCTTTGACGTGCGTGTTTTCGTCGATACCGACGCCGACCTTCGGGTGATGAGGCGCGTTCAACGTGATCTCGATGAGCGTGGTCGCACGTTTGCTCAGGTGCGCGCTCAATATGACGAAACGGTTCGTCCGATGCACATTGCATTCGTCGAACCTTCGAAGCGATTCGCCGACGTCATCGTGCCCGAAGGCGGCGACAATCGCGTTGCGCTCGACATGTTGGTCAATCACGTCCGCGCACGTCTCTGAGGGCGGATCCGTCAGTTGCACGGCACAGGCGATTTGCAGCTACCATCGGGGGGTTGAGCTCGCCCCTCGTAGCGCACGCGCAGAAGGTGTGCGGTTTGCTTCTCGCGCAAAGCAAGTTGCAACGCGACGCCTCTGCACGCGTGATCGCGCACGTTGAGCGTGAGCATGCGGCCGTCGAGGAAGTGATCCTCGAGTTCGAATTACTGACAGAACTTGAGCTTTTGAAGGTTTTGGCCGCGCACTACAAAACTTTCTACGTCTCGAGCGAGAAGCTCGCGCGCATCGACATGCCGCCTTCGCTTCGTGACATGCTGCCGCGTCGATTCGCAGAGCAAGCGGCGGTGTGTCCCGTCATTTTCGATTCGCAAACCCACACGCTCTCAATCGTAACTGCAACGCCAGATAACGCAGACCTCATGCGCGAGGTGCAGGTGGCCTCGGGCATCAGAAACATCAACGCCTTCGTTGCGCGGCCAGCCGCGATTTCGGCGGCGATCCTCAAATACTACGCGGGCGACCTCCGTTCGTTTTCGCGCTTCGAACGCACAGGAGATCCATTCAAAGGCACAATGACCTTCGAGCGGCAACGCCTGACAGCCTCCATCGCGGAACCAAGCGACGAAGCCTCGGTCATTGTTCCGCGCGAACGGATGGTGACCGAGGAGGAGCTCACAAATCCGGGTAAGGCGCTGAGTCCTGCGCCAACGCAAGAAGCATCGCGTGCGCCCAACACTCATCTGCAAAGAGCTGGCGAGAGCGCGCCGCTCATGCGAATTCCGCATGGCGATCAGACGCTCGAACTCTTCAACGTGCTCGTCGGCCTTCTCGAAATGCAACGAAACGAGTTACGAGGTCACTCTTCTCACGTCGCTCGACTATGCCGCAAGACCGCGCTCTTCCTTGGGCTGAGCGACGCGATGGTGCACGCACTCGAGTTCGCGGCCTATGCCCACGACCTCGGCAAAGCAGGCCAATTTCACCTGACGGCGCTCAACGTTGCCGAATATGACGGGCATCGCACGGCGGCGAAACCCCTCGTCGGAACACCGCTCAAAGTTCTGTCGCCGATCGACCTGCCAAGCGAAGCCCTCGACGCGGTCTCTCACATGTATGAGCGCTTCGATGGCAAGGGCTTTCCGAACGGACTTGCTGGCCGCGACATCCCGATCGGCGCGCGCATCCTTGCAGTGGCTGACACCTATTCAGATCTCACGCAAAGTCCGCGCAACCCATACCGCAAGGCACTCTTGCCGAGCGAAGCATGCGATGTGATTTTTCGCTTTAGAAGCGCGGTGTTTGACCCGTCGATCGTCGATGCGTTTTCGAACGCCATTCTCGGCGAAAATGCACGGTCAAGATTGTTGACTACACGCTCAACAATTCTCCTCGTCGATGGCGACAACGAGGAGGCCCGCGTTCTTGAACTTCGCTTAGTCGAGCAAGGCTTCGTCGTTCGTAGCGCGCGAACGGTCGAGCAAGCGCGCAAGGTTCTCGCCTCAGGAAGCGTCTCGGTTGTCATAGGGGAACTTCTCGTTGGCGATGAGGACGGACTGAATCTGCTCGAAGAAGCGCGCAAACAACCTTGGGGAGCGCAAGTTCCTTGGATCGTGCACGCGCGCGCAGCGGATAAGGCGAGCGTGCAACGCGCGTTTGAGCTCGGCGCGACCGACTTTGTGGCAAAGCCGGCGGAAGCCGACATGCTCATCGCCAAGATGAAGGCACTTCTCGATCTGCGCAGTGCATCGAAGATTCCGGCAGCTGTGAGCGGCGCCCTTAGCGAGATGGGCTTGGCCGACCTCATTCAAGTCATGTGGCACAGCAAGAAGACGGGATGCCTCAGCGTGCACACCAACAGCGGCGAAGGTGAACTTCACTTGCTTGACGGATACATCGTCAACGCGCGCTGGGGGAAAAGCCAAGGCGAGAACGCATTCTATTCGATGCTCAAACTGAAGGACGGCGAATTCAGCCTCGACCCCAAGTTCAAACCGACACAGCGACTCATTCACCAGTCGACCGAAGCTCTGCTGCTCGAGGGCATGCGCAGGCTCGACGAGGGCCTCGTGCGATGAGTTCGCTGCAAGGCATCGCTTGTCGAAGATCACAACACTCAGGAGAACCAGCATGACACCGGGCACGCGGGTTATTGCCGCACTTATGGTTACATTTTACGCGTGCGGAACAGGCAAGCTCGACCCCGACGCTGCAATAGGCGTGGATGGAGGTAGCGATGCCACTGCAACGGGCCACGAGCGTCTGTGGGTGGGCACGGGCGAGTACGACGCGAAGCAAAATTGGCACGCGATTCTTAGGTTCGATGCCGCTGAGGGTCTCAATGGCGAATTCGAGCCGCAGGGCACTCTATCCGTCAATGATCTTGTCGATTCAAGCGGCGTGCGTTTGAGCTTTGGCCACGGCATGTTCCTCGATGAAGCAAACGACGAACTCTACGTCGCGGCACTATTCACACGACAAGACAATCAGCAGTGCAGCCCGTGTAACCCACAAGACCCGGTTCACCCGGGTTCAATCGGCGTCATCAGTGGCGTCTCGAAGGCAAACGGGAAGGCAACGCTCTCGCGCCACATTTTCGGCGGCGACATTCCCGCGAGCGACAACACGACGCTCACCCAGCCGCACGGCATCTGGAAAGACAACTCGCGGAACATTCTCTACGTCGCCAACACCTTTGGAAGCAACGTGCTCGCGTTCCACGACGCCACGCACGCAACAGGCAACATAGCGCCCACGCGCACGTTTACGTCGCCGATGCTGGGCAACGCGGTCTTTCCGTTTCTCGACGAAGGACGCGATCGCCTG
>JAHFDZ010000432.1 GCA_023248745.1 Myxococcales bacterium
GGTCGACGTTGGGGGCCGCGGCTGAATTTGCGGTGTCGAGCCGAGCCGCACCAAGTACCCGCGACTCACGTGTTCGCATGCAGCTTCGTGGTCCGAAGGGGGCTTCTTTTACCTACGCGCCAAGGCGATATGCACGCGTCACACCGACGCACTCTCAAGGCAAGCTGCGCGCCGAGCTCGTCGCCCTGACGGTGATTGGGACCCTGGTCAAAAGCCAAGAATCTTGACGATCATGCGCTTGTCGCGTTGCCCGTCAAACTCCGCATAGAAAACCCGTTGCCATGTGCCGAGATCGAGCCTTCCCTTGGTGATCGGCACCGTGCACTCGTGGTGAATGAGCAGCGACTTCAGGTGCGCATCGCCGTTGTCTTCGCCGGTGTTGTGATGTTGATACTCGGCACGAAAGGGCGCCATCTTTTCGAGCCACTCCCAGATGTCTTCGTGAAGGCCTGACTCGTTGTCGTTGACGAACACGCCAGCGGTAATGTGCATCGCGGAGACGTGCATGAAGCCTTCTTGGATGCCCGATGTCGTCAAGATGATTTCCAATCGGGGCGTGAGGTGAATGAGCTCGCGCTTCTTCTTGGTGTGGAACGTGAGGTATTCGGTATGGGCTTTCATGGCGCACGCGAGTGTACGCGAACGCGAGTGTCGGACGCACCGGCGCGCTGACTCGCTTCCCGGGCAGCGCACAGATGTTTCCTTCCCGGGATTCCCTCCCGATTTGAAAAATCGTGTGCTGCTAGCGAAGAGCCATTTTATTGCGAGTCAGGTTTAACGACGCACCCATCAATTTGGTGTTGGCATCACCACGCCCCGTCGATAGTCCCGCCCGTCCACTCGTCCCTTGGTTGTCAAAAAGTCATTTGCGCGCCCAGAATCTCCAGCAACAGGCGTGCCGCTAACGCGCTCGCGCAGAAGCGGGCGATTTGCGCATCGCGCGGTGACGAGAACAGCGACACACCGTCCCATGACACTCGCGTGCGGACGCCTCGCAGAATCAGCGGGCCCAAAGTGCGCTGAGATCGAACTCGATTGCATCAAACGTAAACGGCCGGTGAACCACACCCTTTCGTAGCCCGGTCGATTGCACGAAGCTCACGGCATGCCCAACGCAGCGCCGACAAGACTACGAAGCGTCGAGGTTCTGCGCGCGTTGCTTCCAATGTTTGGGCGCGAGTGCGAGCACGTCGGCGGCCGGATGCGACGAGATGCGCGGAAGCACGTCGCGCAAGTAGTCAAAGGGGGTGACGTTGTGCATGCGGCACGAGGCGAGCAGCGAGTAGATCACGCACGATCGCTCGGCGGCCTTGTCTGTTCCGGCGAGGAGCCAGTTCTTGCGACCGATAGCAACGCGTCGCAGGGCGCGTTCTGCCGTGTTGTTGTCGAGCTTCAGCCTCGCATCGTCGATAAAGCGAGTGAGCGCCGACCATTGATTGCGCACATAGCCAATCGCCTCGGCAATCGGCGCCTTCGGCAACACGACCAAGGCCTGCGCGTCGAGCCACGTCTTGAACGCATCGAGCACCGGCCCAGCGAGGCGTGCACGTTCATCGGTTCGCACGTGCTCGGGCATCGACGAAACGGTGTGATCGATTTTATAAAGCTCCTTGACGAAGCCGAGTGCGACGAGTGCACGCGCCGAATCACTCAGCTGCGCTTCGACGAAGTAGCGTCTTGCGTGGGCCCAACACCCGACTTCTTTGGCACCGCTCGCCCCTTCGGAGGCATCTCCAAAGAGGCGAGCGTAGAGGTTGGCGGCGTCCGCCTGCACGTAACCTCGATAGCCCTGAAGAAATGTAAACGACCGGTGAACCGCACCCTGACGGAGGCATTGCACGCTTCGTAGAGTGGGCAGCGATGAAACCAAAAGAAGACATCTGGCGAGCGCGCGTGGAGCGGCTGATCGCGAGCGGTCAAAGCGCGCGCGAGTTTGCAGCCGCCGAAGGCGTCAACCCAAAGAGCCTGAGCGGATACAAGTCGCACTTCGCGCGGCAAGCACGAGAGCGGACGCCACAGCTCGTGAAGGTTCGCGTAACAAGTCAAGCAACGGAACCATCAAGTGCACTCGAGGTTGTGCTCCCGAGCGGGGCCGTTCTACGGGTGACCGCAGGTTGCGATGAAACGCTACTGCGCAAAGTTGTGCGAGCACTTGGTGAATCGCGGTGATCCCTTCGTCGGTTTCGATCTGGTGCGCTTTCAGGTTCCGACGACAACGCGCGCACAACATCTGAAAGCACAGAGCTCATGTCCACTGCGGAGATCGCGATGGCGCACCGAGCCAATGCGACGAGAGGCTCGCCTGTCTCGAGAAGCGTTTGTTGCCATTTGGCGTCTCGACGCTCTTACGCGCCAAATTCTGGTGACCTCTCAATGCGTTCGTTGACGAGGAACTACCCACTCGGTAGCAATGAACATGACCTTTGACGTTCATATCGCGCGCTGCGCATCGCTCGGAGACGTTCGAGATGCTCCGGAGGTTGCAAGAGGCGTCTTTCGCGATCTTGCCGAAGCGCTCGGAGGAACACGGGTCGCAGAGAATATCTACAGAGTCGACACCGACGAGGGAGTGCCATGGTTCTTTTTCGCATGGCACCACAACGTGGTTCGATTGTCGGTTAGCTACGGTCACCCTGACGCTGTCGAGCTTATCGATCAAACGATCGAGCTTGCGCCAACGTTGGCAAAGCGTCTGGGCGCGCGGGCTTTTGAAGACGTCTTCGGTCGCGAGCTCACGGAGCAAAACGCGTCCGGCTACGCGACGGACGTTGATTTTATCGGCCTTCAGACGGGCGGTTTTGACCGTATGCGTCGCGCGTCCATCGACGACTACTTAGCTCCACTCGAACTCCCGATCGGGCAGTGCGACTACGTTTCTGAGTTCCTGTTGTTCCACGTTGCCGCCGCCTCCTACGCCGACGACTTGGGCCTCGAGCATGCGATCGCCGCAACGTGTCCCAGCATGCGCGTTGAACGCTTCGACGATCGCATTGAGCTCCGCAATGAGGACGGCATTCGCTTGACGAGCATCGCGCGCGGCGTTGAGCGGTTGCAGATTCGTCCCATTCACGAAGGCGCTCTGTTCGCTGAAAAAGCCGCGGTGACGATTCGAGTCGCCAATGCGGTAGCGAAGTACGAACAAGCCGAGCTTCTGCTGAACGGAGCGCCTTGGATCGACGTTCGGGAGAACGTGCTCGAAAGAGCGAACGGGCTGGGGAACGCGCTCTACGAATGGTGGAAATCGAGCA
>JAHFDZ010000014.1:0-29773 GCA_023248745.1 Myxococcales bacterium
ACATCGGCTCGGGCAGTTGAAATGAAGTCGGTGCGAGCATGACTACCTTCATGGCTTCTGGTTCTTTCGGCCACGCCCTCGCAAAGAGAGCACGGTGAGCAGTCCTCCGAGTGCGAGCGCTGTCGCTCCCCCACCCAGACGCATGATGTTCATCGCCATCGGAACGTACTTCTTCCCTTTGGGATCGTAATGGTAACAATACATGAGCAGTTTCTCGCCAGCGGATAGAATCCTGCCCTCGGACGCCTCGTACAAACCGAACGTGACGTCCTTCGACGGAAACTCGATGCCGTAAAGGTAGCGAGCAAGCTTTCCTGATGGGGTTGTCAGGTACATCGCAGCGGGGTGTGCGTACTCTTGCCTTTCGGCGTCGAAGCGATATTGAAACCCTACCGCTGCAGTTACCTTTTCAATGGCCGCGTAGTTGCCGACCAAAAAATGCCAGCCCGTCGTATCGCCGTGGCCTCGGGTATACTTCTGTGCCACTTGCGTGCGCTTCTTGGTGGCTGAGGCCGGTGTGTCGCGTGGATCGATGCTCACGACGACGACATCAAATTGTTTTCCGACGGTCCATTCGACGCTTTCAATGCTGCGCGAGACCGCATCAAGCACGAGACTGCAGAGCATAGGACACGAGTGATAAGCAAAGACGAGAAGCGCCGGTCGCTTGCCGTCGAAGTAATCGCCAAGACGAACGGCTTTGCCATCGGCGTCTAAAAACTGAGCCTCGAGAGGAAGCTGACCGCCGAGATGCTCGACAACGTCAACGCCGTTAAGCTCACTCGGTGTTACATTTTCGATCGGGTTTGACCCGTGCACGCTCGTGCGCACTGCGCGGAAGTCTCCGGCGAACACATTCTTCATCGCCCAAAAGCCAAGGAGCGCTAGCGCCAACGCGAGAAGCGCGGTGGAGCGAACATTGGTCTTGGGTGACAATTCGGGGTTCACGTTTTGCTTCGAAGTTCTTCAGTGGTGGTGTTGAGGTGGTTGTGGCGCGCTTGCGTCCCCAGCGGTTGGTGCTCTTGCGTCGACGATCGCGCTCGCGTCAGAACTCGCTGCATCCGAGGCAGCGTCGGCGCCGCCGTCTGGAACTTCGAGAACCGGCAATGGAGGAGGAAGCGGCCAAGCGGGCGGTGGCCCTTTGGGTAGCTCCTTCCAACCATCAACAGGCGCCGTATCGGTCGACTGCTTGGGATCGGCCGAACGCTGCTTGTTGGTCGCCGCCCTCATCGCGTTATCGAGCGATGTGCGTGCTCTATCAAGCGTCCTGTCTTCTTCGGCACGAAACGCGTGGATACGCTCGACGCCACCCGCAACGCGTTTGGTCTCGAGCTCGAGATCGTTCATCTTGGTGAAGTAAGTCGTGAGACCTTGGCGCACGACAAGGAGGATGACGATCGCACCGATCCCTCCTCCAAGTACGCGTCCCTCTCTTACCCCAATCGGTTCAACAGCCATGTTGCCCTCACGCGTTCTCAAAGTGGAGCGCTCGATCGAGGCGAGGATCGCCTACTGCAACGAGCGAGAAATTTTCCATTCGGTGAAAGACAACCGCCAGATAGACGCCGCCAACACCCAAGAAGCATGCGAGATCGAGCCAATGAAGCGTGAGCGGTCCAAAATTTGGCAGCACGTTCCAATACATCTCGACGATCTGCACCAGCAGGAGAACGACAGCTCCTAAAATAAGACCCGACGAGTTACGTTTGACGTTCCGAGACATGAGCAGCCAAAACGGAATCGCAAAGTGGACGATCGGCAAAGCGGCCGTCACAACACGCCACGTGCCACCGTTGTCGGACCATCGCATGTGAAAGTAGGCGAGCTCTTCGGGAATGTTCGAGTACCAGATGAGGAAGAACTGCGAGAAAGAGACGTACGCCCAAAAGCAGTTGAAGCCGAAGAGCAGCTTGCCGATGTCGTGATAGTGCTCGACGTTGACAACGCTCCTCAGCGCAGGAAGCGTCATCGTGACAAGCACGAGAACGGAGAGCGCGGCTACAAAGCCACCCGCAAATACCTGGACGCCGTAGATCGTCGAGTACCAGGTCGGGTTGAGCGACATGAGCCAATCGAACGCGGCGAACGTGAGCGTGAGCCCGAACAGCGCGAGGGCTAGAGGAGCAATTGTTTGCGCATTGAGCGTGGCTTGTTTGCTCTTGCTCTTGTCCTGATCGGTACTGTTCTTGAAGAACCAGAACGCAAGGACAGCCCACACAACAACGTAAATTGCTTGGCGGACGAGGAAGAACGGCTTGTTCAAGTAGCTCTTCTTTCCGGCAAGTAACTGGGCGTGCTCATGAGCCTTGGCGGCTTCGACTGCAGCCTCGGGCGTTCCGGATGAAGCGCCATGCCCCGCCTGCGGTGCCGAAGGCTTGCCGTGACCAGGTGGACCATGAGGTGGTGGCGGCGCATGCAAATCTGACGCGTGCGCTTCGCGAACGAGCGCGATCTCGGCGTGAGCCTTTTCGTGTACTCCGCCACCATGGTGACTCTGAAGCCACGGAAAGAGGTGCTCCATCAGCGGAAGGAGCGGAAGGATGAGGAGAACGAAAACCGGCAAGCCTGCCATGAAAAATTCCGCGACGCGGCGCACAGTCACGCTCCATCCGGCCTTCGTGATGTGCTGGACCACCACGAAGAACAGGGAGCCAAGTCCGAGAGAGACGAAAAAGAAAAACGCGAACAGGTACGAGAACGCAAAACGCTTTGCGTCTTGCGTAAATCCGAACCCACCAAGTCCCAAGCCGATGACGCCAAGCGCCGCAGCCTTCTTCCATGCGCCGGCCCATCCGGAGCCAGGCTTAATACGAAAGTCGTTGGAGGTGTCCGCACTCATCGCGTCACTTCTTTCCTTGGTCGGCGCCTGTTGTGTTGGCAGCGAGCTGTGACATTTGGAGGGCTCGTACGTAGCTGACGATTGCCCAGCGATCGTTTACCGGGACTTGTGCGCCGTAAGACGGCATCAGGCGTACGCCGTTCGAGATCGTGGAGAACATTTGTCC
Source organism: Myxococcales bacterium (assembly GCA_023248745.1). Classification (GTDB taxonomy): domain Bacteria; phylum Myxococcota_A; class Polyangia; order Polyangiales; family Polyangiaceae; genus JAHFDX01. The sequence continues at coordinate 3,006 of JAHFDZ010000014.1, forward strand.
ATCGGGCATTTCGCGGATGCGTGCTTCGTAGAAGCTTGGAAGCTTTGCGAATCCGTTTGGCACGCGAGCCACTGTGCCGCGACCCGTTCCGGTCTTGTCGTGGCAAGGCGTGCAATAGATGTTGAAGCGCTCTTGCCCACGCTGGACCATTTTGTCGGGGCCACCAAGGCGACCCGCAATGGCGTTCGGAATGGTCAAAATGTAACCGCTATTGTCCAAAAGACGGCCCGTCGCGATCGTATCGTCCGCTTCGTAGTGCTCGCGCGAAACGGTGCCTTCAACGGGCGATCGCATCGAACGATGATCCTCGAAGAACGGGCTGAACGCCTGCGGATCGTAGCGCTCCTGTTGAAACATATTTCGTTCCAAAAGAATCGGCGGGTCTTCGCTGACGTCGCCACGACAACCCGTGAGCGAAGCCACAAGAGAGACCTGTAGAGAAAAGAGACCGACGCTCAATGCAAGACGCTTCACGCCTCGACCTCCTCTTCGAGCACTTCAACATGCTTCGCGTGCGCACCTTCGAAAAGTGAGCGCACCTTTTCTGTATTGAATTTCGGGTCTTCGGCCTCGATTGAGATGAAGAACTTGTCGTCCGTTGCAGTCCGGAATCGATCGGACTCGAAGACCGGGTGATGGTGTCGTGGAAGCTTATTGAGACCCAACATGCCAAATACAGCACCGAAGGATGAGAAGAGCACGGTGAGCTCGAACATCACGGGCACCATCGACGGCGTCGTAAACGGCGGCTTGCCACCAACCACCGTTGGGTAGTCGACACCGTTCATCCACCACATCATGGTGAACGCAGCCGTGAGGCCTGTGAGCGCGCCAGCAAGGACGATCCATCCGAGCCGCGAATCGGGAAGACCCATCGCCTTGTCCATTCCGTGAATCGGAAACGGCGTGTGCGTGTCCCACGATTGGTAACCCGCATCGCGCACTTTCTCGGCGGCGTGAATCACATCGGCCGCCGTGTCGAATTGAGCGAGAACGCCGGCGACGCGCTTCTTCGGTTCGCGAGTGCTCGTTGCTGGTTGCGCGCTCATTCTGCACCCTCTGGTACGAGACCGTGACCATGATCGGCAGCGTGGGTTTGTGCGCCGTGCACATCCGTATGGAGATGGGGATCAGCTTGCGGCATCGTTCCCTTCACTTCTGAGATGGCAACCGCTGGCAGCCATCGAATGAAGAGGAGGAAGAGGGTGAAGAAAACGCCCATCGTGCCGAGGTAGGTCGTGATGTCGATCACGGTCGGTGAGAACATGCCCCAAGCAGACGGCAGGAAGTCGCGGTGCAGCGACGTCACGATGATGACGAAGCGCTCGAACCACATTCCGATGTTGATCAAGATCGACACGACGAACATCAATGGGATGTTGCGTCGAAACTTCTTGAACCAGAAAACCTGGGGAGAAAGAACGTTGCACGAGACCATCGTCCAATACGCCCAAGCGTATGGACCGAACGCGCGATTCACGAAGACGTAGCGCTCGTATTCGTTGCCCGAGTACCAGGCGATGAAGAACTCCATCGCGTAGGCGTAACCAACGAGCGTGCCGGTCAAGAGCATGATCTTGTTCATCAGCTCGAGGTGGCGCATGAGCACGACGCGATGAAGCTTGAAGACGGTGCGAGCGATGAGCAGCAGCGTCATAACCATCGCAAAGCCCGAGAACACAGCGCCAGCGACGAAGTAAGGCGGGAAGATCGTCGTGTGCCAACCCGGGATAACCGAAGTTGCAAAGTCGAACGAAACGACGGAGTGCACCGAGAGCACCAGCGGCGTAGAGAGCGATGCGAGGATCAGATATGCGCGCTCATAATTTTGCCAGTGGCGGTTTGAACCACGCCAACCCAGCGCCAAAAATCCGTAGATTCGCTGCCGCCATTTGTTCGTTGAGCGATCACGCAGGGTTGCAAGATCGGGAATCAACCCGACGAACCAAAACAGCGTCGAGACCGTGAAGTACGTACCGACGGCAAACAAGTCCCACAACAGTGGACTCTTGAAGTTCGGCCAGATTGCCATCTGGTTTGGAAGCGGGAACATCCAGTGAAGAACCCATGGCCTACCGACGTGCAGTCCAGGGAAAATCAGCGCGCAGATGACCGCGAAAATCGTCATCGCTTCGGCGAAACGATTGATTGCGGTGCGCCACTTCTGCCGGAACAAGAAGAGAACGGCCGAGATGAGCGTACCGGCGTGACCGATGCCGACCCACCAAACAAAGTTCGTGATGTCCCAGGCCCAGTAGGTGGGCGATGCGTTACCCCACACGCCGATGCCGCGATAAAAGAGGTAGCCAACAGTGCCACCGAAGAGTGCGAGTAGGCTGACTGCTCCTAGGAACGCGATCCACCAACCCTTTGGGGCGGCTTTCTCGGTGACGGATGCGATGTCTTCGGTGACTTCGGCGAGCGTCGAACCTGGCGCGACAAGGTAGGCTTCATCCAGTTCTGCGAGCGGCTTATGGTAGCCCATCAGTGGTGCTCCTTCGAAGAAGCGGGAGTCTTTCCGGACGCATCCGCCAGCGCTTTTTGGAGTTCTGGATTCGGATTGCGAACTTTGCCGAGATACGTCGTACGCGGCTTGGTTCCGATTTCACCGAGCAATGCGTAACTGCGAAGGTTACTTGCCGCTTTTGCAACGCGTGAATTGGGATCGCTCAGGTTGCCAAACTCGATCGCGTCAGAAGGACACACCTGCTGACAGGCACTTCGCACTTCGCCGTCGACCAATGTTCGGTTCTCGCGCTTCGCTTTGATCTTGGCGCTTTGAATACGTTGCACGCAGTAACTGCACTTTTCGATCACGCCGCGGAATCGAACGGTGACGTTGGGGTTGTGCTGCATCTGGTAGGTCTCGGGATACTCTTTCTCGTTTCGCCAGACGCTGTCGTTGTGCCAGTTGAGGTAGTTGAAGCGACGCACCTTGTACGGGCAGTTGTTCGCGCAGTAGCGGGTGCCAATGCAGCGGTTGTACGCGATCTCGTTCAGGCCTTCGGGGCTGTGAACGGTTGCGTTGACGGGGCAAACGTTCTCGCAAGGCGCAGTCTCGCAATGAACGCACATGAGCGGTTGATGCGCGACCATCGGATCGTCAACAGTTGCTCCCTGCTTTGCGTCCTCGACGAAGTAGCGGTCGATGCGCATCCAGTGCATCTCGCGACCACGCGCGACTTCGATTTTGCCAACGACCGGAATGTTATTTTCCGCCTGGCACGCCACGACACACGCGCCGCAGCCCGTGCACGAGTTGAGATCGACAACCATGCCCCACTGGTAGCCCTGCGAATAATCTTGGGCCTTCCACAATGGCAAGAGCTTCGGTGTGGGCGATTGGAGCTCGGCGAAATTCGGATTCGCTTTGAAGTCGGCGAATGTTGCTTCGCGCGCAAGCGGCCTTCCCTCTTGCGAGTGGGCTTCCTGCGTTTGTGCGACTTTGTACTTCGTACCTGAGTTGGTTACTTTTACGCCACTCGCAACGTGAAACGACCCTGAAGTACGGAGGGGACCAATGTCAAAGCCCTTGTCGTTCCCGACGCGGCCCGCTTTCGTGCGACCCCAGCCGGACGAGAGAATGATCACGTTTGCGGCTGTTCCTGGTTGCACATAGGCAACAATCTTGACCGTTTGACCGCCGACACTGACGTCGAGCAAGTCTCCCGATTCGATGCCAAGATCTTTGGCCGTTGCAGGTGCGAGAAGCGCAGGATTGTCCCAAACGACTTTGGTGGATGGTTCGGGCATCTCGAGCAACCAAGGGTTGTTCGTGAAGCGACCGTCAAGCATCTTGGCGCAAGGAACGAAGACGGCCTCGATGCTGTCTTTCGTTGGCGAAGGCGCCTGCGTCTTGCTGAGCGCTTGCGCGACGGCGACGGCGGCGACGGTAAGCTCGGCAGTACCTCCGCGGGTCGCTCCGATGCGACCATCGTGAAGCGCTTTTTTCCATTCGCGCTCAAGGTCAGCAAGCTTGACGGTCGTGGTTGTGCCCGCTGCGTCACGGCATTGGATGTTGCCTCCCTCGCCGCCGCACACCGAGTAACCGCGAAGCCCCAGGAAGTGATCGCGCGCGGTGAGTCGCACGAGATCGTAGCTCTTGCGATCGGGCAAGGCCGTGAACCGTGAAAGCAGCTCGCCGTCGCTCCACGCTTGGTAAAGCGGCTGAATCAATGGCTGTTGCAGCGCAACGGTACCGTCGATGCTGCGATGGTCACCCCACGCCTCGAACGCATGTGCACGTGGAAGATGCCACGTCACTTTCGATCCCGTCTCGTCGAGGTGTGACGAGAGATGCACAGAGAACGCAACCTTCGAAAGCGCGTCGCCAAATTTTGCATCTACGGGAGCGTTGTAAACAGGGTTGCCGCCAAGAATGATCAGCGCATCCACTTGTCCAGCAGCCATCTCCGCAGCGAGCGCCTTGACGTCGGCAGTCGCGTCGCCTTCAGCCGCATCGACGGGGTCGAAGTAAGTGATGGTTCGTCCGATGTTGCCAAGTGCTGCGTTGATTGCGGCAGCGGCGGCGTGCACAGCAGGAGGCTGCGAAGCGCCCACGACAACCGCACTCATCGATTTGTTGCTCGAAAGATCCTTAGCGACCGCGTCGAGCCAAGCGTCGGAAACGCCATCGACCTTTGTTACACCTTGAGCAAACTCAGCAAGGCCAACCCCAAGCTTCGCGAGACGCGCAGCGATGGCACTCGCAACTTTGGCGATCTGTGAGCGCGCAACACGGACGCGGTGGTCGGCGTTTGCACCTGTCGTCGAGAAGTGCGCCTCGGCAATATAGAGGCGGCTCATCGTATCGGAGGCCGCCACCAACCTTCGACCCGCAGCGAATTGCTTGCTCGCGCGAACAGCGCCGCTCTCGACCTGAAGGAAATCAGCGTCGAGCGCCACGATGATTTTGGTGCGTGAGTAGTCGATTTGTGGGCGAAGCGACTTACCAAACGCCAGCTTGGCGCCCAGGAGAACATTGCCGTCGGAAAGCGGTGCGAAGACCGTCAACTTTGCTGACGGAAACCGCTTCTGCATTTCGGCACGCAAACGCAACTCGGTCGGCGACGTTGTTGGGTGCGCGAGGAAACGAAGCTTGGCACCCTTGTTGGTGTCGGCTGCGGCGAGCTTTGCTTTGAGCTCGGCCTCGAAGGCTTCGAACGACTCTCGCTTGCCACCCTTGTTGGGCGCTTGCGAGCGATCGATGTCGTAGAGCTCGAGTATGCTCGCTTGGCCTGCAATGTCGGTTGCGCCGAGACTTGCAGGGTGATCGGGATTGCCCTCAACCTTGGTAGGCCGACCTTCATGAGATTCGACGAGGAGGCCAATCGCTTCACCACGCGACGCAATCGCCGTTGCGTAAAACGATGGAATGCCGAGCACGACTTGCTCAGGCATCTTGCCGTAGGGAACAATTTTCTCTTCGGGGCGACGGCAACCCGTTGCGCCTGCGAGTGCGAGCGATGCACCGGCAACGCCAAGAAAACCGCGACGTCCGAGTGCGACGGCCTCGTCGCTCGGCGGCGTGGTGAAATACTCGGGAGGAAACTCGGCAGCGCGCTTGGCGGCGTACAGCGCGGGTTCAGCGCTTTCGAGATCGGCGCGCTCTTCTAGGCTGCGCCAGTACTTCGGCATTTCGGCGCTGGGTTCGAGAAAAACGTACGGTTGTCGCTTGCTCATCGGTGGCATCCCCCGCAATTTTCAGGCGGATTGAGGGGCCGAGGCGGGGTGACAACCTCGTCGGCTTTGCGCTCCCACTCCATGTTCGTTACCTGCGAAACGGGGCGAATAAATGCCGATGCCCCTTGGTTCTGTTTCACGTCGCGATGGCACTCAAGGCACCACCCCATCGACAAAGGCTGCGTCTGCCGCACGACTTCTTCTTGGTCGATGCGCCCATGGCAGCTCACACAACCCACGCCACCGGTGACGTGCACGCTGTGATCAAAGTAGGCGTAATCGGGCACTTTATGAACCCGGACCCACTGCAGCGGCTTACCCGTCTTCCAGCTCTCGCGCACAAGCGCCAGCTTCGACGAATCCGTCTTAACCGACGAATGGCAATTCATGCAGGTCTGCGTCGGCGGGACCATGGCGACGGCTGCCTTCTCGACACCGGTGTGGCAGTACCGGCAATCGATACCCAACTCTCCTGCGTGGAGACGGTGGCTATAGGGCACCGGCTGCCGCGGCTCATACCCCACTTGGGTGTACCAGGGCGAAAACCAATACCATACGGCGAAAACCACAGCTGGCAGCGCCAGCGCAGCGCCTGCACCCGCTATGAGCGGGAGCTTATTGAGCGATCGGGGGAAGATTTGCATCAGTTCGTTCCCAGTCAGGGGCGAGTCGGTCGCGACCGTTCAGGTGGCTTTAGGGTTAGCCGGGCGCGCTTGTACTCAATGCGAATCGGAGCTTCAACCTTGCGCGTGCGCGCATCATTCTTGCTTGCGGGTGGGCGCAGACTTCACGCTTCAGACGCTTGGGTTTGGCGGTAGGGACTGCTTGCGCCGCGGACAAGGCTACGAAGCTTCTCGTCAAAAACCAAGTTTCATCAGAGAAGCGCGCTGGTTTTCACCGATTCGTCCTGGCGGGTGGTCAAAACACTAAGGGATTTCTCTCCCAGCTCTTCGCCATCACTCGGGGTTCGGCTAGCGAGCGCAGCCCGTGCGAACCGCTGACGCCTGTACAGTAGTGAAAGGCTGCTTAGATTGAGCTTCATGAAAAGCGCAGCTGTCACCGTGGACCATTCTGGCGTCTTGATTCGTACTTGGCGCGCGCTTCGGGCGCCTTCGACCCCCCTTTGGAAGAAAGGCATTTTTGTCGCAGCGCTCGCCTATTTGGTGCTTCCCGTCGACATGGTGCCGGACGTTGTGCCCATCGTTGGGTGGCTCGACGACGTCGGGATTTTGGCCATTGCGGTCTCCCAGTTGCTTAAGCAACGGACCGACAATGGGGTACAATAATATCACTCTATGACATAAATTGACCTCAACCCGTTGACATGACGCAATGCAGCATCATCTTGTGGTGCGTCATGCTCGATCCATTGTTCTTCCAAATAGGCCAGGCCTGGAGCGCTGCTCTGGTTACTTTCGGCTTTGCGCTCATCGTCACCCTCCTCGGGCTCGGCCGGGCGCGAGGTTAGCCTCGGGGTGCGGCTAGCATCCGCCTGGCAGGCGGTAGACTCGAACTGGGTTGTCGCATCCAATGCGCTGCGCGAGATCAGCGGGGAGCTTCTGCAAGAACTTTTGCATCTGCTGCAGGGACTTCGCGTCGTTGTCTTCGGCACCGGTAAAGAATGAGTCGCTCCCAATGACCGCTCGGTCCGGGTATTGGGTTAGAAGCGCGAGCCACTCGGGTCGGATATTCCCGTCGCCGTCCACGATCGCCGAACTGCTTTGGAGCGGTTGGAAGACGGCGTGAATCTGGATGAACAAATTCTCGTTCGCGGCAAGCATCGGACCCACGAGCTGCGCACTCATGTCGCCCGTTGTGTCACGTCCAACGTGCGCCCAAACGAAACGCGCCTTGCGATTGTGCGCGAGCAACTGTGAAAACGCGTCGATATTGCCTTTGAGTTGGGCTGGATTGTTCGGACTCTTTTGTGTGTAAAAACTCGGCGTGCTCATCGTTTGCTTCACGGCATCAACGTGCAAATCGACTGGAACATCAGCTGTCGCCGCAAGATCGGCGAGATCGGCGAAGAGTGTCGAGGTAGGCGAAACTTGCTCGAAGGGGTGAGCCAGTTCGTACGAAACGTGAAGGGCTGCTGTCTCGCCCAAAACCACGGCGCCACTTCCGGTGAGAAGTTGATTCGCGCTCGTCGCAAACGCATTTCGTGCATCTGAAGTTACATTCGCAACGCCGTCCGTTTGCTGAATTTGTGGATTCAAGTCGCATCCACCAACGCCGAGGAAGAAGCGATCGGAACGAAGTTGGACTGCGCTGCGGACGAGGCTCTCGCCGTTTAGACTCGTGTTGTTTGCAGGCGATGGCGGATGAAGCAGAATCGCTCGGCGCGCTCCGTACTTGTCCATCGTGGCGACCACTGCATCGGCACATGCCTGCGTGTTGCATTGCGTATGGATACCCACCGGGTGAGCGTGCGTATCGATCCATGGTCTCGTCGCAACGCTGCCATCTGACGAAGAGGCGTCGATAGGAGCGGCATCATTCGCGTCGAGCGCGTCGAGAGCCGCGCCTGAATCAGGAGAAACAGCGGATGTTCCGCACGCGAAAAGAAGCACAGGGAAAACTGCGACGAAATGTCGATGGGCCATGAATATCCTCGGATTGCGCGCGATCGTGCACTTCATCAAGCTCGTTGACCATCGAAAAGCTAAGCACATTATCGTCCATTCATGGGGTTCTTTCGGCAAGTCACCGAGTGGCGATCGCACCCGTAACACGAGGCGACTTACAACCGCTCTACTGCCGCGGGACTTGCCCCGACGGCGCTACCAAAAGGATGCTCCCATGAAAATCGTGCTCGCTCTTTCGACTCTCGCGGCCTCCCTATCTGTCACCAGCCTCGCGTCCGCAGAAGGAGCAATGGGCGTGGGGACATGGGAAGGTTCGGGCAACGTCGTTCTGCGCGACGGAAAGAACGTCAGCTCCTTCGACGTTACAATCGTCCGTAAAGCGGCAGGCGAGAACAAAGTCCGCGCCGACGGAATCGTCAAGTTACCGAACGGTCGCGAGATTCGGTTCTGGCAAGAATTCGACGGTGGTCCCAACGGCTTTCGCATTGTCTCTGACCGCGGAAACGGCGGAGGCCGATGCTTCGGCAACGACATGTGCCAACTGTACGAAGAGACAAAAGGCGGCCACGCATTTGCGACGGCACTCACCAAAGACGAGGGAGGGAAAATCCGCCTCGTCATCACCGAGCTTGAACACGGAAAGGCCGTCAAGTTTTTTTACCAAACGCTTCGGAAGACGAACTGATGCGTTGGATCATCCGGCCGCGAACACGCCTTCAGGCCATCGGCTCAGGCGTTCTGCTTTACAATCCACTTCTCGCGGTCGGGTTCACGCTGACGTTTCACGGGGTATCATCGAGTTCCTTTCGGCAGTGGCTGGTCACGCTCACCATCACCAATGTCGCGATGGTGCAAGCCGTAGTGCTCGGCGGCTTCGTTGAGTATCTACTTCGCAAACGCCAATCGCTAAACGCCGCGTGGAAACCAGCGCACAGGCTTATCGTTTCGATCGGCACGCTGCCCTTGGTGCTGCCGTTGAGCTTCCGACTCGGCAGCCTCGTCTCCACTGCACTGGGACGTCCTTGGAGGGTCGCGGACTGGCAGGATTACCGGATCGGTCTCGCGTTCGGGTTGATCATTACCGCCTTGTTCTTCTATCGATCGGCGCGCGCCGATGCTCGTGAGCGCGAATTGGAAGCCGAAGCGAAGATTGGCGCGCTCGAAAATGCGCAACTCAAAGCGCAGGTAAGCGCGCTTACCGCCGAGATGAACCCTCACCTTCTTTTCAACGCACTCAATACGGTCGCGGCACTGGTGCACGATGACCCCAATCGTGCCGAAGACGTCGTCGTCGAACTCTCAACGCTCTACCGCGGCGTACTCCAGTCGGCGCGCAGCACCGAACACGCACTCCAAACGGAACTCACGCTGTGTCAGGCCTACCTGCGTGTTGAGCAGGCGCGCTTCGGTGATCGCCTGAGGGTTCACGTCCACGTTGATGCTGGTGTTAACATGGACGCAGTATCGGTTCCCGTCTTGTTGCTCCAGCCCATCGTTGAGAATGCCGTAAGACATGGCATCGGCTCGCGCGTGACTGGAGGCAGCGTCACTATCCGCGCGCACCAAAAGGACAATCAACTCAGTCTCATGGTGAGCGATGACGGTGTAGGAATGGGCAATGCGCCAGAGAGCAATGGATCAGGCAAGGCGCTTGACAATGTGCGCGAACGCCTGGTCTTGCTCTATGAGGATCAAGCGTCGCTCTGCATCACATCAGACGGCGGCACAACGGTAACGCTGACGTTGCCCATGAAACCAACATGATTCTTCGCGCGCTCATCGTTGATGACGAAGCACCTGCTCGAAGCCGCATGCGGCGGTTGCTCGCGGAGCGCACAGACGTCGAATGCATCGGTGAAGCCGCACATGGTGTCGAGGCGCTCGAACGGATCGATGCACTGGCACCGGACTTGGTATTTCTTGACGTTCAAATGCCAGAAATGAACGGGATTGAAACGGCAGGGGCAATCGCCGACGACGGGCCGGCTATTGTTTTTGTGACCGCGTTTGATCACTTTGCATTGAAGGCGTTCGAAGTTTCGGCGGTTGACTATCTTGTCAAGCCGGTTGACCGATCGCGTCTAGCCGATGCCATCGAAAGGGTACGCAAGCGTCGCGCGCCGGCCGGGGTGACCAATGACGCTCTCATCGCCAACGGGGGCGGAGCACCTGAAAAAATGGCAGTTCGATCGGGCTCGACGTTCGCGGTGTTTGACGTGTCTCGTATTACCGCACTGCTCGCACAGGGCGATTATGCGGCGATCATTGTGGGAGGCGTTGAGCACCTCGTGGACGAAACGCTCGAACGCCTTCACAAGCGCCTCAACGCAGACATGTTTGTGCGCGTTCATCGAAGCGGCATCGTCAACCTCGCACACGTCGTTGAACTTGTGCGCGAAGGTGACAGAAAGTACACCGCGAAGTTGTCGGACGGAACGTTCGTGGCCATCAGCCGCGCTCAACTCGACGACGTGAAGCTTCGGCTCGGCGCCTTGCGCTAATCAGTCGTGCGTACAGCGCACATAGAGCGGGTCATTCACGTCATCGCGGTGGGTGCGGCCATCGTCAAAGCCCACGTACCATGCAGTGCCATCGCTCTCGACGCGTGACGTCCAGAAGAGGCTACTCGGCGTGCAAGGAAACGCATATTGATCGATCGACGGCACGCAGTAGTGCGCACTTGAACCCCCGCCAAAGAGACCACCGGGGTGCAGCCGAATGTCGCTCAGTTCGCTCTGCGTTGGCAGACGCCATCCTGTTGTGCCGCCAAGATTAAGCGACGAGCAGTAGCTCGCGGCAGAGGATTGCGTTCGCTTGGGTCCGAGTGAGCGCTGCCATCGACGGTTGCTATGCGCGCTGTCGAACACGACGCCACTCGAGACCGAGTAACGCGTTCCGTCCTTGCAGTAGGGGTCTGGCGCAACCAGGCAGATCGGTAGGGGCGTAATCGTGGCGATCGGTTTCGCAATCGAAAGGTCTTCGCTCGATTCGTTCGTCGCTTCCTCGCCTCTTTCGACGCTCGCAGAGCAACCTGCCGCGAGCATGAGTCCAAAGCAAGCCACCACAAGAACCCCGTTTCCTACCTTCGCCATTGTCGTTTCTCCGCGCGCGCTACAACGTCTTCGTCAGAAGGCGCTCGACATGAGCGCCGCCTAGAAACACAGAGATAGTGCGTTCGCGTAGAAGCGCCCGTCGTCCCGATGGATGACAGTGCAACGTTCTACGGAGAAACACCGGGAATCACGACGCGACCCTCGCGATACTCACGCTCGAACCAGTCGAAGTAACCATTCGCGAGGAGCCATTCGATGCGGTCGCCACGCCAAACAATGCGCACGGCCTCGTAGTGCTCACGATCATGGCGCGAGAAAGCGGAGGCAGCTTCGCTCTTCAGATACGAAAGATCGCGAGCGACACAAGGCACCTCGCGCATGCGACGAAACCACGCGTCAACCTTGGGAACCCGATGCCCTTTTAGACCTAGAAACTTGAGCGCGCTTACGTGAGGAAAGAGTGCGAGATCGGCAATCGACAATACGCCGCACAGAAATGGTGAATCAAGTTGACTGTCAGCCAACTTGAGAACGTCGTACGCGGCGCGCATGCCCGCGTCGACTAGCCCCTTAGGAGGCGCGTCTGTTCGAGAAAGGGTCGGCCACTGCCAGAGCGAAATGTCGTGCACAATGGCGTCGAGCGGGCCGTCGGAAATTTCGTGCCACTTTCGGGCAGCCGCGCGTGCTTCAAGCGAAGACGGCAGAAGCGCTGGATCGGGAACGAGATCGTCAAGATAGGCGACTATTTGTGCGGAGCCCACAATGCTCGCTTTGCCGTGCACGAGAACCGGAACCTCGCCGCGCGGGTTGACACGCAAGAGGTCGTCTCGTCTCGACAGTGCGAGACCGTCGATCGATTGATAGTCAAGTTGCTTGTATGAGAGGACCATGCGCACCTTGCGCGCATACGGGCTAAACGCGTTGTCGAATAGTTCAAGCATATTGGGACGCCTCCTTGTCTGTGGCTAGAGCCGCATCGCGCACTCGTCCAGTGTCGCCAAGCGGTTAACACTGGTGACACTTTTCAGAATCTATGTGGAAGCGTCGCTCACGAGAGTGCGGGAAATGAGGACCAAAGGTCGAAGTCGTCTCTCAGGCACGCGCATTGCTTGGTGCCTTTTCCGGGCGCGCGAGGGGACTGGAGTCGACATGAAACTAAAGAAGTGCAAATACAGTATTCAAGAAAAAAAAGACGTCTCGCTCGAACTCGGGATCCCGTACGTCAACTCGTGGGAACACGACGTGGACTGGATCGACAGCAGCACCGTTGTCACCGATCGTGATGGCAAACTCGTCGCCGCCTCAGCGAACGACAAGGCCGAAGAGGTCGTCGAGCAAGGCGAGAAGGGTGAGATCACGCTCTACCCCTGGTTCCAGCAACTCGCGGTTGCCTTTCAGACCCGCGGTCCGCTGCGCGCAGCGGTAACCGTAAAGTTCTGCCGCAAGGTTACGATGCGCGTCGCTGAGCGCGATCTTCCCGAAGAGCTCGGAAGCTATCCCCTCAGTGATAGGCAAGAGGTAAACGGAGTCAACCTCCTTGGGGCATTTTTCGTTCGGTACCTTGAGGACGGAGATCTTCGCCTGCGTGTGGAAGCCGCACTGCAAAACGCGAGCGACACCGTGGTTGAGCGCTGCGTGCTTCGTGCAAACCTCCTGGGTCCCGACGGGCGGGCGATTGCGGATTCAGAAGCCGATGATCCAATCCTGCCTTGGGCGGTCAACGCAATGACGACAGATTTTTGTGACCTGAAGAAGGGCAAACTCAAGGACGCACGCATCCAACTTTGGCTCGACATGTACTTCGCGATCGCAAGCAAGACGGTCGACGCGGAGATTTCAAAGTCGAAAGACGATGATGATGACGACGAGAGCTAACGAGTTTCAACAGACGCGGTTTTTTGTTCGAGGGGTAGAGTCAAATGTTGTGGTTCAGATTGGGCAGCCGTGAGCTTGCCTCATGTGTTGCATTGGGCATGTTCGCGCTTGGCAGCATCGGAAGCACGAAGTCACCTTTGTTCGGAGGTGGCTCAAGCGCGAGTGACGGTGGAAGTTGGGCGCCTGATTGTCCACCATCTATCGACGGAGGCGGTCGTCACATCACAGAAGTCAACAATGTTGACGAGATGCAAGAGGCGATTGTCAACTATTGCTTTCACTCGCTGACGCAGGGCAACACGATATACGCCAACGGCACGCCTGCGGCCCACACGCTGAAAGGCATTCAAACCTTCGCCGAGCAAGAAAAGCTAACAAACGTGCAGCTCAACGCGATCGCGCGCAGAGCGCTCAAGAATGAAAACAGTTGCCCACAATTTCCCAACGGGCTCGCCCACGCTTTCTTCTGCAGCAAAGGCGAAAAGAGCGAGCAAACCCGTCGGACGTGGGCCCTGAAACGCGCCGCGGGACGCGAGAGCTCACGCTACGACGCATTCTTACTTGAGGCGCGCAACGTCCACATTCAATCGCCTTGGTGGAGCGCTGGCCAAAACACTCCTTACGAGAACCTTCCAGCGCTTTTGTTGTTTCGCAAGCTCGATACGCGAGCCTTCGCGCGAGACTTGCGTGAGTCCGTGAGAGACGACGTCTTTCTCTCGTTGCTCGCGTCAAAGGTACCGGCAGCTTATGCGACAACGTTCGCGACGCTCCTCAGCGAAAACTCGAAACGCATCGCTGACGCCGAAGCGCGCGGGAGGGCATTTCGTGCCGAAGTCGCCCAAAACGAAGAAGCATGGAAGTTCATCTACGAACTCGAGCTTGGTGATCATACCGAAGCATGTCGCGATCGCCTCTACGGGCTGTTTGCAGCACGCATCCGTGAAGTCGCCCCAAAGAACTACGCAGACTTACAAGTCAATTTTGTTGACAATTATGCGGCGGCGTTGTCTCGAGCAAACACGCTTTGCAAAGAAGGGGTAACACGGTCAACCGCGATGCCATTTTCGTTGAGCGGCCACGGCGACATCTCGGCCCCTCGCACAGAGATCGATGCGTGGTTTAATCTGCAAGAAGCCTCATCGAAGACCATGACTTTTACGGCGCCAACGAACAAGGGACGGACAGTCTCTACGGTCAAGAAGTCGGGTGATCACGCGGTCGTGACCTTCAAGGCCGATCGATGGTCCGAAGACATTACGCGGTGCACTCCGACGAATCGGTTGATTGCGATTCATCGCGATGGAACGCTCGAATACGACGAAGTCTGCTCGGTTGTCGGACAAGACTGGCACACCGACCAAGAGGCACCGCTCATGGTGCGCACCGACATTGGTGCGGTGCTCAAACCAGGGTCTTACGTGGCGATCGCAGGAGCAGATACCGGCCCCGAACGAACAGTCATTGTCGCCTATCCTTCGGCCGCTGACGCCGAAAAACAAGTCAACTTACTTGCCATTGTCAATGTGGCGCTTCGGTAACTTGCGATGCCGAGCGTTGTCTCGCCCACCCATGTTGAACGCCAAGCACGCCAAGATAACCAAGCATCATCCAGCGCTGCCAGAGCGCGAGCACAACGACTACGACCCCACCAATGAGGCTAACCCATCCCACAAACTTCGGTCGCGGTCGGCCGGTCACGAGCTCGAGCAATGCGTCGAGCGAGTTGCCGCCGTCCCAAGGCAAAATGGGAAGCAAGTTGACCAACGCCCATCCGATGTTGATGAAAACGAGGAGCCGCAGAGCCCATTGGACGTCAGGCACGAAAGCGCCGTAGCGCCACGCCGCAAATGCAACTGCGCCAGGTACGAGCTGAATGCCCGGGCCCGAGAGACTCACGATGAGTCTCTCGCCTACCGAAGGACGCACATCTTGAGGCCAAAAGGTGAGGCCTCCCATCATGTGCAACTCGATGCGCGCGGCGCGCCCGAACAGACGCATCGCAATCGCATGACCAAGTTCGTGCAGAAGGATTGAGCCGAGCACGATGGCAACCGCGAGAAACGCTTGCTCGAGCGGAAGACTGGCGGCACCCATGGCGGGGAGCAAGAAGAAGCCTGGGCGAATGAGCACCGGAATGCCCCCGAGCTTGAAGCGAACGCCCTGGAATCCTCCGGCCATGAGGGTGACTTACCACTGATTCGCACGCGGATCGTTTTTCGTCCGCTGACGATGCACCGATTGCGTTCGATGCGCAGCTCACCCTTCGCGACGCACGTACTCGAAATCCACCGGCCTGCCCTTGATGCCCTGCTTCGGTGCGCCGATCCAGTTCGCCATCTGCTTCGGATCGTACACCGGCGCGGTCATCAGGTTTTGTACGAACGCTTTGTCAGCCGCTGAGGGCAACCAAGCGTCGTGCTTCTCGACAAATGCGGCATCGGTGATTACATTTCCGCCGACGTCAATCGGAAGATTCGCGTTCGCCCCCACGTGCCGATGGAACTTGCGGCTCGGGAGCTTCAATTCGACGGGGATTCCATGCGACGCGATCGTGCGGTTCCATTTGTCAACGCCGCGCTGACAATCGTCGACGTAGGCATCTCGAAGCACTTCGTTCATCGCATTGCGCAGCGGAATGTCGTCGCGCGACCATCGCCCCTCGGCAAATCGATCAATCGTGTAGACACCTTCGAGCGCGCGGTGGTCTTCGTACTGCTCTTCTTTGGCGCGACCCTTAAGCCCGTTTGCAAAGAAGCTCGCCGCGTTTGAGGAGACTTCACTTCCGAAAAGATCGAGCGACAGCGAGTACCAGAGATTCAGGTAGCGCTGCATCGTTCCAAAATCGATCACGCCAAGCTTGCGCAGGTCGTCGGGGTGATCTTTGCCCGACTCTTTCATCACTTGCGCCGTGCGATCGCATACGCGAAGAATGCCCGTCTCACCGACGAACATGTGATGCGCTTCTTCGGTCAACATGAAGCGCGTCGTGCGCGACAAGGGATCGAACGCGCTTTCTGCGAGCGCGAGCAGCTGAAACTTACCGTCGCGATCGGTAAAGAAAGTGAACATAAAGAACGAGAGCCAATCGGTGCACGGCTCATTGAACGCGCCCAAGATGCGCGGCTTGTCGACATCGCCACTGCGGCGCTCGAGGAGTGCCTCGGCCTCTTCGCGTCCATCACGGCCGAAGTACGAGTGGAGCAAATAGACCATCGCCCAGAGATGTCTTCCCTCTTCGACGTTCACCTGAAAGAGGTTGCGCAGATCGTAGACGCTCGGACAGGACTGGCCGAGCAACCGCTGCTGCTCCACGCTCGCGGGCTCGGTGTCGCCTTGCGTGACAATCAATCTCCGCAGTGCGTTGCGGTGCTCGCCGGGGACCTGTTGCCAAACGGGTTGCCCCATATTGTCGCCGAAGCCGATGGTTCGCTCTTTGACCGCATCGGCGAGAAAGATTCCCCAACGATAATCAGGCATCTTGACGTGCCCAAAATTGGCCCACCCGTCGCTATCGACCGAAATGGCGGTGCGCAGGAAAATGTCGTCGTGCTGAAATCCCTCGGGGCCCATTTCGTTCCACCACTTGAGGTAGTTCGGTTGCCACTCTTCAAGCGCGCGCTGAAGCCGCTTGTCGTCGGAGAGACCGACATTGTTGGGGATTCGTTCCGAGTTGATAACGTTCGACATGACGTGGGGCTCCCAGCAATTTTCAGGTGCGAGTGAAGTCGAATTCGGGCCGTTCGGGCTTGCCGTAGAGGGTGAGCGCACCTTTTTGACCCGTTGCATTGGGCCTCTGGAAGATCCAATTCTGCCAGGCCGAGAGGCGGCCAAAGATCTTGGTCTCCATCGTTTCGGGTCCCACAAAACGGAGGTTCGCTTCCATGCCCGTGAGCGCATCTGGCGAAAGTGATGCACGCTCTTCGAACGCCATGCGCACCTCATCTTCCCAATCGAGCTCGTCTGGCGTGAACGTGACGAGTCCGAGCTCGCGCGCTCTTGCAGTATCGATCGAGGATGTTTCGGCGAGCGAAGTGGCAGCCCTTGAGGGATCGCCGTAAAAATGTGCCTGTATGCGTGACAAATTCGTCGCCATTGGAAAGAGGCCAGCGCTCATCGGAGACACCCGAAGCGAGACGCCGCTCGCATCGAGCATGTACGTACGATCGGCGCCAAGCGCGAGCTCGAAGAGAAGCCCTGCGAATGCCGACTTGTCATCGACGAGCGCGAAGAGTGAACGCGCGGTGTTGTCGTAGCGTTTGAGCACGCGACGAATCAGATGGGTGACCTCGCGCACGAGTGGATCGCTGGCGTGATCGATGAGGATGCCTTCTGCCTGAAGGACGTTTTCTCCCTGCCCTTCAGCGCGCACTTCGATCGCGGCGACGTTTGCATAGTTGAAGCGCAAATCGAGAAGCGCGTCGTCGAGCTCTCGAAAGGCGCGTACGAGCCACGCCTCGGCTCCTTTTGCGGCAAGCTCTGCGGGCGTTGTGGGCTCACGATTATCGGGCGTGCGGATCGTCAATGAAGCCACCCTCCGCGCGGCGTCGACCGAGAGGGTTACGTAGCGATAGCGCGTCCCTGCTTCGTGATAGTCGCCATCGATCGGAGTCAACTTTATTGACGGCCTCGTTTGCGCAGTCGAGCGCCCCACCATTGCCTTGAGGCGGAGCTCCACTGCTTGCTGAAACTGAGCGCGACTTGGCGACTCGTCGACTACGCCCCATTCGACCGCACGCTTGCCGCGCACGCCTTCTGCGAGGCTAGAAAACACGTCGGCATAGTCACGACGGACTTTGCGCTTGTCGACAAGGCGTGTGAGACCGCCTGTTCCGGGAAGTACGCCGAGCAGCGGAACTTCTGGAAGGCTCACGGCGCTAGACCCGTCATCCGAGAGAACGATCTCGTCGCATGCAATTGCAAGCTCGTAACCGCCGCCTGAAGCGGTCCCGTTCAATGCAGCGAGACTTGCGATGCCACTCTCTGCACTCATCTGCTCGAGATAGAGCCGCGTCTCGTTCGTGAATTTGCAGAAGTTCACTTTGAACGTGTGACTGCTGAGGCCGAGCATGTAGATGTTCGCACCGGCCGAAAAAATCCGGTCCTTACCGCTCACAAACACAATGGCGCGCACTTCGGGGTGCTCAAAGCGAATGCGACTGAGCGCATCGGCAAGCTCGATATCGACGCTGAGATCGTACGAGTTAAGTTTGAGCGAGTAGCCCTGACGCAACCCGCCATTGTCTTGAACGTCGAGCGTCAGGCGAGCTACTTTTCGTTCGTACTCGGACGGGAAGTCGAGCTTCCAGTGGCGGTAGCGTTCGGGACTGGTTTCGAAACGGATCGGTGCGGCGTTTTGATGCACGTCGGCCATCAGAAAAAGGTACTTTCGGACAACACAGTCGGCAAGCAATATATTTCACGCGTGATCGCAATATACTGCAGTATGATAAAGGCATGTCAGAGCCTTCCGTTCGCGCAAAAGGCCTACTCAAAGCGCTCGGTGAGAAGGTCAGAGCGCTGCGGCTCGAGCGCGACTTATCACTGCGAGAGCTCGCGGCCAGCACCAAGGTGTCGGAGCGATTCATTTCTCTTGTCGAAGCAGGCGACGGCAATCCATCGGTCATTAAACTTGACCAAATTGCACGTGCGCTCAACACCAGCATGTCTGACATCCTGCGAGCGACCGAGGAGGCTTCGAACAAGCCTAAGGTTGTCGCGTTTCTAGGTCTGCGTGGCGCGGGCAAAACGACGGTAGGAAAGCTCACCGCAAAGCAACTTGGCATTCCGTTCGTCGAGCTCGATCAGAGAGTGAGTGAGCGGGCCCAACTTCCGCTTTCAACCGTCTTTGAGCTGCACGGCGAGCCTTACTTTCGACGCCTTGAGCGCAAAGAGCTCGAAACGCTTCTTGGCGCTGGCGAGCCGGCAATTGTGGCGACGAGTGGCTCAATTGTCACAAGCAAGGATGCATTTTCGCTGTTGCGCGCTCGCGCGGTATGCGTATGGCTCAAAGCGCGACCTGAGGATCATTGGACCCGCGTTATCGCACAAGGCGATCGAAGGCCCATGCATGAGCGCAAGGACGCGATGGCGGAGCTTCGAGCGCTCTTGAAGGCTCGCGAGGATCTATATAGTCAGGCTGATTTACGAATCGATACGCATGGAAAATCGCTCGAACAAGTGACGGCGCAAGTCACGCAGTTTTTGCGCGACAAGAATACGTTCGCTAACGAGGACCACCGCTAGAATTGGCCGCTAACGCCCAATGAGCCGGTGCCCACGGAGACTTTGACGTCGAGATTCAACGCCGCGGCGACCTTCGGCCAGAAGATCCATAGAAGGCCAGCTGTGGCACCTGCACCCACGCTCACAAGGCCAATCGGGTTAAGCGTTGACATGGTCGATAGGCTGCTCTGTCCTGCAGCGTTGCACGTCCCTTTGACCGGATCGCATTCGCCAGTCCTTCCAGACGCAATTTCGTTTGCGCGAACAAATGAGTACGTGGTCAACGTTCCGCCAGCCGCAAGCGCAGCGAGCGAGCCCAAACCAAGGCCCCAGCCGAACACGCCGCTCGCACCAAATTCGGTCTTCGCCCTTGTCTCCAAAGCCTTTGGTGGAGGCGGTGCTTGTACGATGCGATGCGTGTCGGGAACGCATCGAAATTCGTCAAGATGCTGTCCTATTGGGCAGATGAGCATCACCTTTTTCGCGGCGGCAACACACTCTCGTCCGTTCCATCGCAAGCCTTCAGCGCAAATTGCCGACTGCTCATTGAGTGGAGTGACTTCGATTTGGAGAAGCGAGCCGCACCCTTCGGGCGGAAGTGCATCGGTGCGCTTCGACTGAAGGCAGGCGCTCACGTCGCCATCGCGCGCGAGCAATTCTCGCTTTGCCGCGCTCGAACCGCCAGCGCTACCGACCACGGGCGCCTTCACGCTCGCGCCGACATCGGCGTCGGCACCCGCTTCGAACTTGAACGCACCGACAGAAAAATCGGTCACGACGTGGGTAGCGTTGTCACACTCTCCCTTCAGTTGGTCGCGCAGGACTTTGTGAAATCCCGACTCGTATCGACCCACGACGGTCATGTCGATCACCAGTTGTCCTGCCGCGCGAAGCTTGCTTTGCAACCCAATTGCGCCCACTGGCAGCTGAGCGAAGAGTTCGTCTTCGTTGCGAATCGTAACGCGCGCTTGCTTACGTTCGAATGCTTCGTAGCTGTACTCCCCTCGCTCGAGCTTGACCGAGCACGCAGGAAGAACTTCGATCTCGCAGCCTTCGTAGCGAACAACGACAAGACCTCGACGGCGCAACGCTTCCAGTTTTCCGCGCGATGTTTCGGGCCACTCCACGATGAGTGGCTCGCCCTGTTTCGCAATGACACGACAGCTCGTATTGCGATCTTGGGGAACGCTCGGCGTGTGCGCGAGGTTTGCCGCGACATTGTTGCCGGCACAGCCGGCCAAACATAACGACGCAAGGACAAGAAGTCCGGCGATTCGATCGTGATGAAACATCGGGCCTCTTCGGTGGGCTAGTAGAATTTCGCGGTAACGGTGGTGTCCGCGATCATCGTGAATGCGCACACATCCGCAGTGCTGCACGTCCACGCCGCAGTACTCGTCCACGTTGACTTGGCGGAGAGGGGGCTGCCCTTTGCGACAGTGACCGACGTGGCACCTGTGATCGTCGCCGTGCAGGTACCCCCAGATCCACCACCCACAGAGATGTTGCAATTGATCCCGTTGGAGGTTGACGTAACCGTTCCAATCGCCGTTGTCGTCTTGTCACCGGCAATGGTGAGTTTGTAGCTCCCGAGACTGAACGCCGCCTTGACGGTCAAAACCGACGTCATGGCAACCTTGCACGTAGTCGCCGTGCCCGAACAGCCACCTCCGGACCAGCCGACAAACACGGACCCTGCCGCGGGCGTGGCCGTAAGCGTCACGCTCGTGCCCGACAGGAGGGTCTCAGAGCAATCGCCGCTCACCTTGGTGTCCAAAATTGCGCAACTGATGCCGCTGGGACTCGATGTGATCGAACCCGCACCGTAACCGCTCATCTCTGCCGCCAAGACGTAGCTTGGTGCAGTAAATGTTGCGGTCACGGTTGTGTCCGCCGACAAGGTGACGACGCAGGTAGCGGCGGTGCCCGAACAGCCTCCTCCGGACCAACCTGCGAATGTCGACCCTCCTATACTCGTTGCCGTAAGCGTGACGGTCGCGCCGCTCGCGAAGCTCTCGGTGCAGTCGCCGCTGACGACACCCAACGTGACGACGCAACCGATGACAGTCGTCGACGAGACCGTCGCGCTTCCGGTGCCCTTGAGCAAAACGGTCAAACTTTTGGAGCCCGGCGGATTGTACGTAGGCGTAACCGTCAAATTCGACGACACGATCACCGTGCAGCTTGTCGAAGTTCCCGAGCAGCCTCCTCCCGACCAGCCGCCGAAAAAAAAGCCCGACGACGCCGTCGCTTGGAGCGTCACGGTGGATCCCGCGGGAAGGCTCTCGGTGCAGTCACCGCTCGTCGCTCCCGATGTCGATTTGCAATTGACGATGCCCGCGGGGTTTGATGCCGTAACGCCGCTTCCGGTCCCACTTGCGGCCACCGTAAGCGTGAAGCTGGCGGTGTTGAACATCGCAGTGACGGCCTGATCGGACGACAGATTGACGGTGCAGGTTGTCGCCGATCCGGCGCAACCTCCCGCCCAACCCGCAAAGATTGAGCCCAACGCCGGCGTGGCCGTGAGGGTCACCGTCGCTCCTTCGGTGTAGCTCTCTTTGCAATCGTCAATTTTTGCAGCCGCCGAACACGCGATGCCGACGGGATCGGATGCGACCGTTCCGTCTCCAGTGCCCGACACAGAAACGGTGAGCGTTGGCGAAGGCGGCTGTGCATCCGCGACAGCGGACGGAGGGGCGTCCTCGGCGGCGTCCAACACTCCGGAGTCGTCGACTACGGCATCCTGTTCGGTCCTAAAGTTGGCCGAGACGCACGCCACCGATGATGCAGCGACAAGCACAGCTGCAAGCGCAAACCGTAGAACCCTCTGCATAGCGTACCCCCAGATGCATGCGCTCTGTCGTACGCCCTACCCCTATGCCGTATGTACCACCGCGGCGCGCACAAGCAAACCGAAGCGCACCAAAGTGGCAATTCTGCGCGGGAACTCGGTCAGCCAATCCCTTCCAATTCTCGCTTACCACCTCGACTTACGAGCTCGCGAAGCGCGTCGAGGAGCGGCCTTCCCTCATGCAAGACTTGGTAAACTTGCTCGGTGATAGGCAAGTCGACTCCCTTGGACGCCGCCAGGATTCGAGCGGCCTTGCAGGTCGTGAAGCCCTCGGCAACTGTAACTTGACTTGCTACATACTCGCGCGGGTCGAGACCTTCTGCCACCTTGAGACCGAGCGTTCGGTTCCTCGACAACGGCCCCGTGCACGTCAGCACCAAATCGCCAACGCCACCCATTCCGAGAAACGTGAGCGGACTCGCGCCGAGCGCAACACCAAGCCGCGTCATCTCTGCAAGACCGCGTGTGATGATCGCCGCGCGCGCATTCATGCCGAGACCGAGACCATCGCAGGCACCGGCCGCAACGGCGACGACGTTCTTGAGAGCGCCCGCGACCTCGACGCCGGTGGGATCGTCACTCGTGTACACGCGGAAATGCGGAGCGTGCATCATCTCTTGAACGTGAGCCGCCACGTCTGCGCGATCGCTCGCCACCACCACGTCCGTCGGCAAACCTGCTGCGACTTCTTTCGCAAAGCTCGGCCCCGAGAGAAAGGCGAGCCGCGCACCGGGCATCTCCTCCGCCATCACTTCGCTCATCAACTTACCCGTGGCGACCTCGATCCCTTTTGAAGCGACCGCAACGGTGACACTCTCGGAAAGCAATGGCGCAAGCATCCGCGCGACAAGTCTCAAGTGTTGCGATGGCGGCACGAGAAGGACGAAGTCAACATCCTTGACGGCATCGGCCGCATTCGTTGTCGCGCGAAGCGTCGCCGGCAATGCGACGCCGGCGAGAAATCGATCGTTGAGACGCCGCTCCTCGATGCTCTGCGCGACTTCTTCTTCGCGTGCCCACAACGTTGTTTGATGCCCGAGCCGCGCTGCATGAGATGCAAGTGCGGTCCCCCAAGCACCGGCGCCGATCACCGTAACTCTGCCCATCAACAAGAGAGTGTACGCGCGTTGCCTTAGAAAATTGCAGCCTTGCGGTCCGTCACGAATGTGGCACATATGCGCACATGAAGGTTTCCGCTTCAGCTGCTCGGGCGTTTCTCGGCGCGATAGTCATATTTGCACCTGCATGCGGCAGCTCAGGTGGCGCAGAGAACGTCGAGAGCTCAGATGAGCCGCAGAGCGAACTTGGAATTGGCGATGTCGAAAGCAGCTCTGCCGCTGCCACCTCGTACAAGTATGCAACGAGCTGCAAATCGATCCCGACGCTCACAAAGCTGAAGAGCCCAAGCATCACGGTCTCGCTTGATGGGCTCACGCTTCACCTCAAAGATCTCAAGGGCACATACGACAAGGTCTTCAAGGTCGGCGTCGGCGCCATCGAAGGCGGAAAGAGCAAGACGCCCGTAAGCTCAAGCGCGTCGGGCGGCACCTTCTACACGAGCTCTTCGACCACGACCGTTACCGATAGTCAGTGGGGATATTGGTACCCATGCCGCATCTGGTGGACCGACCCAGATAGCGGTGAACGCTCACCCGTTTTTGCTGGCCTCCCTTTCATCCGACTCACCGGTGCACCAACAACCGGATACGGACTTCACGGCCCCATCGACAACTACGACAGCGTCAACGGCGGCGCGCTTCGACGCGGCTACGTTTCGCACGGTTGCATTCGCATGGAAGCTACCGACATCGTCGAGGTGTACGCGCTCATTTCAGGAATCAAGACGCCCGTAAAGGTTCAACAAGACGTCGAGCGACTCGCTGACGGCACAGCCGTGGATGTCGCCGCCAAATGGATCGGCGCGGAGTGCGTGCGCGATGCTGATTGTAACTACACAAGTGGCAAATGTTACCTGCCCGCCGACGGAAGCGCCGGTACATGCACGCAAACGTGCACCTCAACTTGCCCCGACACCGCCGGCGAGGCACCCACGTTTTGCTCAAGTGCGGGTCGCTGCGTTCCTCAGTCGTCGACCACCTATAACGATTCGTGCAGACGCTATCGAGGACGCCTCGACTATGCGAGCACGACGCGCCCCGACAAAAGCAAGACCGCGGCGGTCTGCCAACCGTAACTTGGCCGACCGCGAGAGTGAGGCGACGATAGCCGAGCGAAAGCCATGACGACCTCGCACCCCATCGTTCCCTTTCGGCCACCGTCCGATCGTGAAATGCGCCAAATGATAAAGGCGCTTGACTATTGGCGAGCGGTCACACGCCCGTACTTTCAGGGCGACGAGAACATTCCGAGCACGAGGCCACTCCTCTTTGTGGGCAATCACACGCTCTTCGGCATGCTGGATGCGCCGCTGCTCTTCGCTCATTTGTATCAAGAGAAGAACATTTTCCTTCGATCGCTCGGCGACCACGTTCATTTTCGCGTTCCACTTTGGCGTGACTGGCTTACGAAAGTGGGCGCGGTCGACGGCACGCGCGAGAATTGCGCAACGCTGATGCAGGCCGGCGAATGCATCTTGGTGTTCCCTGGCGGCGCGCGTGAGGTATCGAAACGAAAAGGCGAGAGCTATCGACTCGTGTGGGGCAATCGTATGGGATTTGCGCGAATGGCGATCGAACACGGTTGCACGATCGTCCCGTTCGCAGCGGTTGGTGTTGAAGACGCGTTTGACATCGTCAAGGATGCTGACGACTTCTTCAAAACCCCGTTCGGACAGCTCGCTCGAGCGCTTGGCCTTCGGGATGATATGGTGCCTCCGCTCGTACGCCTCTCCTTAAGAGGAGGGATGCCGAAGCCCGAGCGATTCTACTTCGGGTTTGGCACCCCTATCGCACCTCATGCGCACGGTGCAGAAGAACAATTGCGTGACAGGACGAAGGCAGCGGTTGAGTCGCTCATCGCGGACCTGCAACGCGTGCAAAACAGCGATCCTGAGCGCCACGTTTTGAGTCTCGGGCGACAATCGTCACACAACGGTCAAAAACTGTGACGCAAGCGTCGCAAAGCTGAAACGACTTTCCGACCTGTAGTTCGCGCCGTTGTCGCACGATTGGCAAACTCCGCCCGTACGGTGAGCCCTGATGAGCATTCGGAGCTGGGGTGTCAGGTCGAGCACGTTATCCGCCACACAGCGGTGGGCAGCGTGGACTCTCGCTTGCGGCGCTGTTTCGACGTTGTTTATCGCAAGCGCAGCGTTTGCAAACTCAGCGCAACGCAACGCCGAAGCACCCGAAGTTGAACTCACGCTTCCTCCTGTCGAAGAGCCGAAGCCAGAGCCCGAACCGCCACCGCCTCCAGAGGCACCACCGCCGCCGCCCAAGCAAGCGCCGGTAAAGGCGAAGGCTCAAGAAGAAACGAAGCAAGAAGAGAAGAGCCCCGGACCTCCTGGCGGAGGTAACGGTATCGAACCTGGCAGCGGAGGCGGCGATCCAGGCCTTGGCACCGGTGGCGGAGCCGCGCCACCCGCCACCACACCCGTCGTCGCGCCACCACCGCCGCCGCCAAAGGTCGCGCCTGTCGGCCCTATCGCGTTGCCGGAAAATGCAACAGCTCCTGTTGCGATGAGCAAGCCTTCCCCTGCGTATCCCGAAGCGGCACGCACCGAAGGCATCGAGATGACCGTGATCGTGAAGTACGTCGTCACCGAACACGGCGACGTCACGAACATCCGCATCATCAAGGGTCACCCATTACTCGACGCCGAGGTGATGCGAGCCGTGAAGGGTTGGCGCTTCACACCCGCGATGCATGAGGGTCATCCCATCGCAGTGTTCCACGTTAGCCGGATCCCGTTTGCCCTTAAGAAGTGAGGAAAAGCCATGTCGACATTTCATCCCGTTCACATGTGGCAGGCCATGGGGCCGCTCAACCGGTTCATCGCAATCACGCTCGTGCTCATGGCAATCGCAACCGTCGCGGTTGCAATTGAACGTGCGTTCTGGCTTCGCGCCGCGATGATCAGCGACGCGGCGTTCGTCGCAAAGGCCACTCCCCTTCTCGACGGTCGCGAGTACGTGAACGTTGCGAACACAGCAAAGCTCAACCCGCGATCGATCGTTGGTCGCCTCGCGTGCACCGCAACGGCGCGATTCTTAGAGACATCGCACAACAGCAACGCAACGGAACTCACCCGTCGCGAAGTTGAACGTGAGCTTGAAGCCATCGGCGACGACATGCGCAAGGGCATGGGCGTTATCGCAAGCGTCGGGTCCATCGCACCGTTCGTCGGCCTCCTCGGCACGGTCGTTGGTATCATCACGGCGTTTCAGGGCATCGCCGCAACCGGCTCTGGTGGACTTGGCTCGGTTTCCGCCGGCATCGCAGAAGCACTCGTCGAAACGGCTCTCGGCCTCATGGTCGCCATCCCGGCTGTGTTGCTTCACAATGCGATGTCACTGCGCATGAACACGACCGAAGGTCGTT
>JAHFDZ010000014.1:29783-42276 GCA_023248745.1 Myxococcales bacterium
GGAGGTGAAGCTTGAGAAAGCAGCCTGAACCCGAGATCAATATGACGCCGCTCGTCGACGTCGTGCTCGTGCTGCTGATCATCTTCATGGTCGTAACGCCAGCGCTTGCGCAAAACGGACTCGAGCTCCCCAAGTCCGCGAGGCCCGACGTCGAAGGTAAATTAACTGAACCGATCGTGACACAGCTGCTGCCCGATGGATCGATCGTCGTCGACAACGCACCAACTTCAGAGAGCGAGCTCGAAGCGCGTCTGTCGCAGCTTCACACCGCCTCACCCGCAAGGCGCCTATCAGTGAAAGCTGACGCGCACGCCGGTTACGGCCAAGTGCGCAAAGTGCAACTCGCCGCACAGCACGCTGGGTATGCAACGGTTTCGCTCGCTGTTGCGAAGAAGGAGTAGCGCACGTGGCAATCTCACTCGGCGGAAAATCTAGTAAACGACCTGAACCGTCAATCAACATGACGCCGCTCGTCGACGTCGTGCTCGTGTTGCTCATCATCTTTATGGTGGTGACACCCTTGATGACGAAGCAAGTGACTGTTCGCGTTGTAGGCAACGGCGCCGCCGCTGCAAACACGCCCGCATCTGACGAGAGACCACCGCAGGTCGTTATTTCTGCCGAGGGAACGGTAAAGGTCAATCAAGTTGACACCGACATCCAAAACCTTGAGCAGGCAGTGCGCAGCGCGCTCGCAATCGGGAAGACCAAGCTAGTCCAACTTCAGGCCAGCGATCGCGCCCCCTACGAACAAGTCGTCCGTGTTCTTGACGTCCTTCGCGGCGCCGGCGCTCGCGATATCGCGATGATGACAAGTCAGAGCTAACCCCTCCGAAGGAGAACCTTAATGTCTGTACGAATGCGGTGGTGCATCAGCACCGCAGCGGCGATTCTTTGTCTTGCACCTGCAACTGCGAAGGGCGAAGCGCCCCCCACCAAAGCGGTGAACGCATCGACGGGAACGCTTGAAGGCATCGTCAAAGCCACCGACGGCAAGAAGGAACCGTTGATTGAGGCGACGGTCTATGTCGTTGGAAAGAAGCTTCAGACGACGACGGACGAAGAGGGTCACTTCAAGCTCAAGCTCCCTCCCGGCACTTACGAACTGCGCATCGTCTACGAGCTCTATAAAGCACAACGTGTTCGGAACATCGTCGTAGTCGCTGGCGAGTCCGCCAAAATCTCTGTCGATCTCACTCCGGACGCGAAAGCAGTCGAAACCGAAGCTGTAGTCGAAGCCGAACCGGTTCGCTCAACGACCGCAACGCAATTGGTCCTTCGGCGCAACGCTGCAACGGCAACCGACTCTGTTGGAGCGCAGGAAGTTTCAAAGACTCCCGATCGAAACGCCGCCGACGCAACGCGACGCGTGGTCGGTGCCTCGGTCGTTGATGGCCGCTACATTTATGTGCGCGGCCTTGGAGAGCGATACACGAACGCACTCCTCAATGGCGTGCCGCTGCCTAGCCCTGAGCCCGACCGGCAAGCCGTGCCACTCGACATGTTTCCAACGCTCGTGCTGAGCGACGTGACGATCCACAAGACGTTTAGCCCAGACATGCCTGCCGACTTCGCGGGCGGCTCTGTGCAAGTGCACACCCGCGACATGCCAACGAAGTTTTCGCTGCAAATTGTGGCAAGCGGCGGCTTCAACACCGCATCAACATTTAGCAACCGCCTAAGTTACGAAGGCGGCTCGCTCGATTGGCTCGGCATCGACAGTGGGGGCCGCGCATTCCCGCGCGACTTTCCGAAGAGCCGCATTGAGCGCGTGCTTTCGGATGGCTCGCTCAACAAAAACATCGACGCATACGGTCGCACGCTCATGCGCCCTATGGGCACGAACCGTTCGCTCAGCGCCCCCAACCACGGCCTATCCGTCGTCGTCGGCGACAGTTTTGATCTCGGCAAAGAGCACAAGCTTGGTTACCAAGTTGCCGGCAGCTACAACCGCAAGTTCCTCTTGAAGAGCGGGGAAATCGCGCGCACCTACACCGTCGATCTCGACAAGCCGGGTGCCTTGCGACTGCTCAACGACTACTCGATTGAAACTGGCACAGACCTCGTGAACTGGAGCGGCTTCGGTTCGCTCACGTGGACGATGCCGAATCACACGATTTCGGCGACGGGCCTCTACACACGCAGCTCGGAAAACGAAGCCCGGGCGATCTCGGGCTTCAACGAAGAGCGCCGTTCAGACATCAGCGACACACGGCTGCGGTTCATCAGTCGCGCGATGTCGATGACTTCGCTTCGCGGCGAACACGCGATCAAAAAGGCGAGCGACGCGAAGCTCACTTGGCACGCCTCGCTTGCAAACGCTGCGATGAATGAACCCGACACGCGCGAGATGATTTACACGCGCGACCAGCGCCTTGGCTACGACTGGACCGAGGCAACACTCAGCGGCTCGCACTTTTTCGCAGACCAAAGCGAGCGCACGATCAACTTGGCGCTCAATTGGCAGCAGCCCATTTCCGATTCAAGGACGACGCCGAAGTTCCTCAAATTTGGAACCATGCTCACGTTCCGAAACCGTCAATTCGACTCGCGTCGCTTCCGGTACCTGCGCGTTCCTGGTGCTGATCCATCGGCATTTCAGAAGCCGGCTGAAGAGCTCTTTCGGCCAGAAAATGTCGGAACACTACTGGAGCTCTCCGAGTACACGCGTCCCAACGATGCCTATGATGCAAGCAGCCAGGTGCTCTCCGGCTACGTCCTGAGCGACATGTGGCTTCATCCACGCTGGCGTCTCATTCTCGGACAGCGACTTGAGCGCGGCGTTCAAACGATGGAATCGTTCGACCCATTTGCACCGGTCGCCTCGCGCACGACAACCGAACTCGCGCGCACCGACTTGCTCCCGTCGGCAGCTCTTCTCTTCAAAGCAACGGACGCAGCCAATCTGCGCTTTTCGGTGAGCCGTACCGTTGCACGCCCTCAACTTCGCGAGCTCGCTCCGTTCGCATTCACGGACTACTTCGGCGCGCGCGAAATCCTGGGTAACCCGAGCCTTGATCGGACCAACATCGTCAACGGCGATATGCGCTTCGAGTGGTTTCCGAGCGGAACGGACGTCATCGCCGTGAGTACGTTCGTCAAGCAGTTTACCAAACCGATCGAACCCGTCATTATCCCCACAAGTCGTGGCGTCATTTCGTTCGCGAACGCCGACGGTGCGACCAACTTGGGTGTGGAACTCGAAGCGCGCAAGTCGCTCACCTTCTTGCACCCTGCGCTGCGTGGACTGACCGTACTCGCAAACCTAACGCTTGTGCGCTCTCGCGTGAGCGTCGATCCGACCAAGGGTGTTCAGACGAGCACGGAGAGGCCGATGGCTGGACAATCGCCGTATATCGTTAACGCCGCGATCGACTACGAGCACGAGAAGGTCGGGTTTCGCGTCCGTGTACTCTACAACATTTTTGGAAGCCGCATCGCGCAGGTCGGAAGTGAGCGACTTCCCGACACGTACGAAGCGCCAAGACACCAACTTGACGCCACCATCATGCAGCAGCTCGGACGCGGCTTTGAGCTTCGCCTTCTCGGCGAGAACTTGCTCAACGCGCCGGTGCGCTTGACTCAAGGCGTCGATCGAAACGGCACTGAAAACGAAGTGAGCAGCTACCGCATTGGCGCCACGGTCTCGATGAACCTTTCGTACACGCGATAGATGCGCGAAGACGACGCAGTCATACGCCATCTCGCCGCCTCGAGTTTGCCACGGAGTCTTCGCCGCAAGTTTGAAGAGTGATCGCGAGAAGGTCACACAAACTCCGTAGCGTCGCGACCAACCAATCTGGAGGTCTCAATGCGTCAATTGTCTTACGTGTTTCTTGCGATTCCACTCGCTCTCGGTATCGACGCTTGTAGCGACGGTGGCCTTCGAAACACCGATCCTTTGGGAACCGACGCTGGCGCGAACGATGGTGGTGGCGGTGGCGACTCATCAGCACCCAAACCGGTCGTCGAATTGTCAGGCGAAATCACGGCAGATAAGAGCCTCACCGCAAGCAACGACTACCTGATGAAGGGCATCGTCTTCGTCAAAGCCGGCGCGACGCTCACAATCGCGAAGGGCACGACCATCATGGGCGAGACGTCGACCAAGGCGACTCTCGTCATTCAGCCCGGCGCTAAGATCGTCGCCGAAGGCACTGAAGACGAACCCATCATCTTCACGAGTCGCGCCAACGCCGATGCACGTCGCGCAGGTGACTGGGGCGGCATCATTGTTCTCGGCAACGCGCCCGTCAATATCCGTGACACAAACGGCACCGCAACCACCGGAAATGTCGAAGGCATTACGACGGGTGGCACTTACGGTGGCAGCAACGCCGACGACAACAGCGGAACGCTCAAGTACATCCGCATCGAATACGCTGGCGTTCAGCTCTCCCCCGACAACGAAATCAACGGCCTCACACTTGCAGGCGTCGGCCGCGGAACGAGCGTCAGTTACGTTCAGGTCCGCCATGCACTCGACGACTGTTTCGAGTTCTTCGGCGGCACGGTGAACGCGCATCACCTTGCCTGCCAGTACAACCAAGACGACGGATTCGACTGGGACAACGGCTTCTCTGGGAAGCTGCAATTTTTGGTACTTCAACAAGATCCAACATTCGCAGACGATACCAATGGCTTCGAAGGCGACAACGACGCGAAGGGCAGCGCAAACGAGCCTTTCAGCTCGCCCACCATCTACAATGCAACCCTTTGCGGCAAAAATGCCGACGTTGCCAAACAACAATACGGTTTCCTCCTTCGTCGCGGAACGAAGGCCAAAATCGCCAACGCGATCGCGATGGGCTTTGAGGCCGGAATCGACATTCGCGACGCACTGACGCGCGACCATACCAAGAGCAGCGCACTCTCGATTACGAATTCCATCATCTTCGGCAGCGTGGGGCCCGCAGCCCAACTCGCCGACGGCGTCTCGTACCTCGAATCGCAAACGACCGACAAAGCGGCCCTCGACTACGACGACGACGGCGCGCTCGACGAAGCCGCATGGTGGAAGGCCGGCGGCAATCGCACGATCGATCCTGGAATCGAAGGTTGCTTCAACGGTGATGCGCCGGTCTTCGGGCCGAAAGCATCGCTGACCGACGGCGCTGCCGCACCACCCAACGACGGCTTCTTCGACTCAAGCGCAAGCTACGTCGGCGCGTTCAAAGACAAGGACGACAACTGGGCAACACGCGGCAAGTGGGCGAGCTGGAGCAAGAAGTAAACGTACTTACCTATCACCACGACATTAAAGATCCACGGAGATGAGCGCCTCCATTTCGCCGGCCTCGTCTCCGATGTCTCCTGATGTAGTAACGCCCAACTGACCGTTGTCGTTTTCGCCCCAACAGTAGATATTACCGCCTTCGACGCTGGCACACACATGCTGCGTTCCGACGGCCAGCCCAACGACGCGTTGCTCCCGCACCAAAAACGGAACGCGTTTGGCAACGGCGTCAGCAGTGCTCTGATCGGGAGACTTGTTGCCGAGGCCAAGCTGGCCGCTTGCATTGTTTCCCCAGCACTTCACGCGTCCACCTTCGACGATTGCACACGTTGTTCCGCCGCCTGCGGAGATCGTGAGTGCCTTTGCGCCGAGCGGCACGGCTGCGAGGCTCGTGTTCGCGGCGAGTGTGATTCCGGCCTCTAGCGCTGCGCTCCCAAGTTGGCCGAGCGTGTTGTTGCCCCAACACTTTACGCTTCCGTCATCAAGGATCGCGCACGCGTGCTCATAGCCCGTCGCGACCTCTCGGACTTTTCCTCCTAAATCGAGCTTGGCGGTGTTGGAACCCACTTCGTTAGGCACCTTACCAACACTCGCCGCAAGCCCAAGACCCGCCACCGGACCAATCCCGTAGCAACTAAGCGCGCCTTCAGTTGTAACAAGGCATGTACTATTTTTGCCAATCGAGACTTGCAACGTCGTGCCGCCGATGAACGTTTCGGGGAGCGAGGCCAGATCGGAAGGTTTGTCGCCCACAGGATCGTCGCTGATGCCCAAACCAAGCTCGCCCTCGGTGTTACTACCCCAACATCTCGCCCCTTTAGAACCAAGCGCGCAACTGTGGCTGTAGCCCAAAGACATCGAGGTCATCGAAAAATCGACGCTCGCGAGTGCAACCGCGGTTGGCGGGCTCGAGTGCGGATCAAGCTCACCGTAACCGAGCTGCGCCTTGGCGTTATCCCCCCAACATTTGGCCTTACCCGAATCGGTCCAAGCGCAAGCGTGCGCTCCCCCGGCTGACACACCAATGATCTTTGCGCCGGATAGATTTCCAATCAGGACGGGCTTGGAGTTCGTCGCGACGGGATCCGACTCCTTGCCGATCCCGAGCTGTCCTTTTGCGTTCGCTCCCCAACAATACGGGAGCACGGTTCCGCCCTCTGTATGAAGCGCACAGGTGAACGCTCCGCCCGCTGCAAGCGCATGCGCCACAAGCGTAAGCGGCGCCAGAGGTGCATCCGACGGGAGCCCACTATCAAGTGGCGCACTTCGAAAATCAGAACACGCGCTCACGATCGCCGACGCGGTTGCGATGAGCGACAATGAAGTCGCGGCCAGAAGTCTCACAAGAGGAGAATGGCGCAAAAGCCGAAGCCGCGCCAATCGGGATCGAGCGCGTGCTAAGAGGTCAGGAATGTTGACGCTCCGCAGTGCGACAGCAAGCGACCTCGACTTCTACAAGCGCGCATTCGTTGATCTTGCCGTCGACGACCCAATGCCGAGCGAAGAGAAATGGGCGCGCGAGCTTGAGCCACACACGTTGATCGCCGAACTCGAGGGAAAACCCATTGCTTACGTCTTTTCGCAAGCGTTCGGGAACGTGGGTTATCTGAAACAGATCGTCACCGTACCCGAAGCGCGGAGGCGGGGCGTCGGCCGGTACCTCATGGTTGCGACGGCCGAGAAATTTCGAGCGCTCGGGTGTTCGGAGTGGGTTCTCAACGTGAAGGCCGACAACATCGCCGCGAAAGCGCTCTACTCACAAATGGGCATGACGATGTCGTACCCGAGTTGCGTCATGCAGCTCGAGTGGCAAACCGCCCTCAAGTTTCCAACGAGTGAACTCATCGTGATCGAACCTCAACCAAGTGACGATCACGCCATCGAGCAATCGTTCAAGTTAATTGACGGACTAATTCACGAACGACGCCTGCTCGGCCGTGTGCTTCGTACCGTCGTCGACCAGGATGAACCCGTCGGTTTGGCGGTGTTTGATCCGACGTTCCCGGGCTCGTTTCCCTTTCGAGCGAAAACCATCGCGATTGCCGGCTCGCTGCTGCGATCACTTTATGAAATGCGCCGACCCGAGCACGCGCTCATCAATCTTGTCGTCGAGCGTGACACGGCCCTCGTCGACTCCTTGATCGCTCACGGTGCAAGAGAGCGCATACGCCTCGAAAATTGGCGCGGAAGCTTGGCGTAGTTAGGGGCAGCTCGCCGCCGGATAGTTCGAGTCGACGCGTTGCATCTCCGCAACGAGCGCCGCTTTCGCTGCTGTCTGCACCACAGTCAACGTGGTGCACGCAATATTCGATTGTTCAAATGGGTCCGTTGCCAAGTCGTACATTTCGTACTTGGTGCCGGTGTAGACCACTTTGAACTTCGGGCCGCGCGCCGCTCCCTTCAAGGTCGATGGGGTGAGCGCCGACACCTGGGCAAGGGTTGGTGTCGTAGACAATGCCGCGACATCCGCCGCGCGATACGAAAACGTATCGGTGTAAACATAGGACCGAGCGGCCGACGCAGATGCCGAATTGAGATAAGTCAATAAACTTGTCGAATCTGTTGGCGACGTCGGCGTCGTCCCCAAGATGTCGGCGATGGTCGAGAAGATATCGACTGTGCTCGCGATGTTCGAAACGGTACGGCCAGGACTCGTAATCTTGCCAGTGCCCATCGACGTGCGGCTTACGATGGCTGCACCATCCGCGATGATAAGTGGAACGTGAACGCCGCCCTGATAGGCGGAACCTTTCGAACGTGCCGACGAGTAGACTTGGCTGACGGCACCCGCGGTTCCATTGTCGCCGACGAAAATGATCGTGGTCTTTGCGAGCGTATCCGAACTGATGCCCTTGATGAGTGTGCCGATGAGGTAGTCCGCGCACTCAATCGTCTTGTGAAAGAGCGACGTGTCGTCCGTTCCTGTGATGG
The DNA here is from genome assembly GCA_023248745.1 of Myxococcales bacterium. Classification (GTDB taxonomy): domain Bacteria; phylum Myxococcota_A; class Polyangia; order Polyangiales; family Polyangiaceae; genus JAHFDX01. Next base: position 37,951 of record JAHFDZ010000014.1, read on the forward strand.
TCCCCGAGAGACAAGTCAGCGGGGGTTCAGGGTAAGTCGGCGGCGTATTTTCCTGGGTGTGAGCCGCGTTGAGAGCAACCGTCGCCCACCACTGCCCCTTCTGCGACTTGATCCACGAGAGGGCGTCCGTCACGTTCACCGAGGGGCCGTAGTCGGTTTGCGTCGATGTGGTCGCTGCGCCACCACTCGTTGTTACCAAGGTCCGCTGCCAGTCGTAGTAGTCAATCTCACCGCCGATGGCGCCCGCAAAATAGTCCCAGCCGCGATCGGTCGGAAGCATCCCGCTCGACTCACCAAGATGCCACTTGCCAAAAAAACCAGTTTTAACGGTCGACCCATTGTCGTCGAGCACTTCGGCAAGCGTGGGAATGTCGCTCGGAAGGCTCGCAATCATCGTCGACAGACCGATCGGCGATCCCACGCCATGATTTCTGCCATACAGACCTGTGTAGATACCGGCGCGTGTTGGTGAACAGAGCGGGTTCGACCACACCTGCGTGAACCTGACACCTGCTGTTGCAAGCGAGTCGATCTTTGGAGTCGCGATTGCTCCGTCCGCGTACCCATCGCCGTCGGAATCCTCAACGCCATCTGGCGTACCGTTCGAGTTCGTGTCTTGGATCCCAGTACCCTTCGCAGCCTTTGGAACGCTCGCCGCAGCCGCGGCCGTTTTGAGATCGCTCGCGTACGATCGAATTTCCTGCACCCCCACGTCGTCAAGAATGACGAGAAGCACGTTTCTCTTTGTGGTGATCGACGGAGGATCGGTAATGGCGTTGAGCGCGGATGGTGGCGGGGTCGCGATGGGTTTGCGTGCGAACATCGCGTAGAGCCCAACACCCATCAGCGCCACACTCACCACCAAAGCGGTAGCCGTAACGATCGGACCGCGGCCATTTCGATCCCCTGATGAACCTTGATCCATGTCAGCTCTCCCGGCGCAACGCGACCGAAGTCAAACGGACAAGAGAGAGGCCGGGTTAAGCTGGTGAGGTGGTGCGACATACTCCCACGCCAATTTGCAACATTTTTCGAGCGCCAAATGTCCACCACGCGCGTACTTTGATCACGAATTGGGGGTCAAAAAAACACACAATGGCTTCAAAAGAATCACTCGCCGCAAGTATTCCGGGACTGAGTCCCGCAGCGCGCAAGATGCTCGAAATCGCCGCCGACGCTGAAGCATCCGTAGCTGCAATTGCAAATGCGCTCGAAGAAGACAAGTCGATGGCCGATCGCTTGCTCCTCATCGCAAACTCTCCGTTGTTTCGACCGGTGAGTCCGTTGCGCGACATTCGCGGCGCTATCGCCCGACTGGGCGTACGAAGCAGCGTCGAACTCGCACTAGCCGTCGCCATTCTCAACGCAAGCGGAGGAAGGATGCCGCTTCCTGCATTGAACGTGAGAAAGCAATCGGTCGCGATCGGCGCAATTAGTCGCATTGTAGGTTACGAATACGGCGAACAAGGCGGCGACAACACGTTTCTTTCCGGCGTTGTGCACGACATTGGCCTGGTCACCCTAGTGCGCAACAAGACGGTCGACTACCGCGCAAACAAGCCCGAAACCCATGACGATGGACTCTGCGCGCTGGAGAAGGATGCCATTGGGTACTCACACGCCGATCTCGCGGGTGCAGTGCTCAAGAAATGGAACGTTGGCAGTGACATTATGGCACTTGCGACCGAACATCATGACGTCGACGCGACGCATGCAAACCCCGTTGCCCACGAGCTCCTTCGGGTCGCCGATACGATCGAGCACGGCGTCGCCGCTGGCAAGCCGACGAACGAAATCCTAGAAGCGACCGAGAGAACCGCCAAGAGCGACAGCGTCCCACCGGGCCGACTCAACGTACTCTGGCCACGCATCATGGAAGCCAGGCAAAGCATGCAAGCTGCCGCAGTTGCGTGAATTCGTCAACAAGATGAACTGTCTCGTTAGTTGACAACTTCACGAACAATTTTTGCGAGCAGAGACGGCTTCTGCGTGAGGCCCCCGAGAGCCGCCATTCGAATCATTCCCTCGAACGCATAGGGCTGAGCGAACACGCCCCCGTGAACTTGCTCTGCAAAGAGAGCGGCGGCGCGCTTCGCATCCGATTCGTATCGTGCTCCCGCAGCAGCAGGTGCGTGCGGGTCGGTAACGTCAGCAATCATGAGCAGCGCGTGAAGCGCGCGCGTCGCAACGGGCTTCGCGATCCAGACACCAAAGTTGGGCGCAAACAGAAAGCCAGCCTCGAAGAGCGGGTGCGAAAGCGAACGCGTAGCGGTGATGGGCGCGATGTTCGCGCTTGTCGTGAGCGCGCCCGTCCCTTTGATACCGACCACACCGAACACTTCGGCGGCAAGGAGTTTGCCAACGTATTGCGCAGCCTGATAGCTCGCGCCTTGCAAAGCCACAATCGCCGAAGCCACAGCCGCATTCGACGACGAAACATGACTGCGACCCAAGAGACCGAGCCGACTGAGTGAACGCATGACGCTACCTGCCTGCGCCCGGCGGCGCGCACCTGCCTCGACGTCTGCGGGGTGTGTCGAGATGACCGTCGTCGGCGACACAAGCAACGAAATCGACTTCACGATGCCAGAAGGAAGCGCCGAAGCGATCGCGTTCATTGATTCTGCGAGACGCCACTCTTGGCTCTCGCCCCCAGCGTACGCATACATGCCCAAGTGGACCGGTTCGCCAGACGCAAATACACCAATCGTTGCTACAATTTCTGCCGGTGAAGCGAGCAAGTTACATGGCAGCGAGGGAACGTGCAGCTCGCCGCCCAAGCCAGGATTCTCGAGAAGTGTTTGCGGTGGCGGTTGCACATCAATCCATAGAACCGACGCACCCGCAGCAAGCAGCGCTTCGGTCGGCGCAAGCTCAGCGCCGGCGCCAAAGACGACAAATTTTTGGCCCGCAAGCGACAGGCCTCCTTCGGCGTCTGCGCGGTCTAGAATCTTACCGAGTGCAAGTAGCGCCGCTTCTGTCATTTGATGCTGGCGTCGCGCGGCAGAGAGCCACACGCGCAAGTCCGAGAGGACAGGACCGCTTTCTTCGAGCTGCACCGCGGGCACAAGCCGTCCGGGACCAGACGTCTTAACGACGCGCAACGGAATGGGCGATGCCTTTTGAAGAAGAGCGGTCGCAAGGGAGCCCGAACCCTCTGGCGTTACAAAGCGCAGCCGTTCGTCAACACGCTTACGTATCCCGACGGCGATTGCGACGCGCTCTGGGGATGCCGCACGCGCCGCCTCGAATTGCGTGAGTACCTCTGCGAAGGTGGACCGAAAGCGCCGCGCATCGGAAGGTATCTTGACCGATCGGAACACTTCGGGAAAAGCGGCCGCGGCGTCTGACAAGAGTTCCAATAAGAACGTCGACCCTGAAGTTCCCTCGGCAAGTTCCACGCTCATTGCCTTCACTCGTTTTTCACGTGCCATTGGGTCGCCATGCCCTGCCCGCGCGGTGCAGGCAAGAGTGGATGTAGCGACCCGCAAACCTAACGAGGCCTCCGGGTCGTTACCGACCCAGGTAACCGACGCAACGACTATGAAGCGTGCTTCAATCTGAGTCGCCGGGTCACGAGCTCAATCAGTTTCGCGCAGGCCGGTGACGCCTGCCGTGAACGCCGCGTCAGCGCACAGAGCTCAAAGTCCTCGCCTTGAAACGTTGTGCGAAGCGCGCGCAATCGGCCGTCACCGAGAGCGCTGCGGATCGATACTTCTGGAAAGTACCCAAGATAGGCACCTTGCACACACAGCTCGATGCCTGCTTGCATCAATTCGATCGTCGCACCGGCAACGCGAGGACAAGCCTCGACGGGAAATTGATCAATGCAAGGATCATTTTCCCGGCCTCGGAACTCTGGAACGACGAATGAAAATTCGCCCGCTTGCCGCACGCCGAATCGTCCTTTCTTGTAGAGGGGATGTGTGCGCCCGCAAACGACAACGCCCGGCGAACGTCCAACCACGTTGTACTCAACACCGCGCGCACGCCCGGTTCCGATTGTGAAGCCAACCTCGCAGCGCCCCTCGACAACAAGGCGCTCCATATCTTGCGGAACGAGTTCGTAGCAACGAGGGGCAACAGACGGATGATGGCGCACAAGTTCGGCAATGGCGCCCGGCAAGAGCTCGGTCGAAAACACCTCCATCGCGCCGATCGTCAGGGTGCCCGCGATCTTATTTTCGAGCTGAGCGAGATCGCGATGCAGCAGCTCGACGTTCGCAAGAATGCTCTCCGCGTGCGCGAGCACTGCCTCACCCCTTTTCGTGAGCGCAACCTTGCGCGTAGACCGAACGAACAATTCAACATCAATAGATTGCTCAA
>JAHFDZ010000433.1 GCA_023248745.1 Myxococcales bacterium
CTCTATGCATCTGACGGCGTTACAATTCAACACCAAGCCGTCTTCGTCGATGCTGGATCTCCGCAAGACGCGTCACCGGTAGATGCATCAGACGGCGCCTCGCCCCCAAGCACAGGCACGTTCTTCTCTCTCGCGGCGATTCAAGATCTTTCCGATCCCTCGAGCGTGCCGGACCTGTTCTTCGGTTCGGGTGCCTATGTATTCGCCATCCTCGGAAGTCCAAGCGTGGGTCCAATCGTCAACGCCGATGGCAGCCGCAGCACCAAACCCTTCGCGCTGCGCATTGTCGCCGTACGCACGCGCGCAACCGCGAACTAAACGACGACGATGAGCAAGATGCGCATCAACCGATACACTTGCGCAGGCGCCCTCGGAATCGGCATCGCGCTCGGTGCAATCGCAACGATTGGCGCGTGCTCGGACTCGATAACGTCGCCGCCCGTGCCTGACTCAGCAACGCCGGTCACGCGCAACAAGGCCGAGTTCTACGTGTTCAACGATTCTCCGAATTTGTATCCGTTCCGGTTGTGTTTCAAATACCAAAACGCACTTCTCGATCTTCCGCCTCTTCCTTCCGACGGAACGAAGTCGATGCCCTTGAGCAACTTTCCAGGCATCGCCGAAGGGGCAGCCGTTGCCCTTCCCGCGATCACGTTCGACACAGAGGACAAGGGCTCTTCGATTTCTATCGACGTGTTTGCGGTTCGCGCAAGACTTGTTCTCAATGCGATCGACGACGCAGGCGCACGATGCCCCACCCTCGTCTGCGACCACGGCAGCTGCCTTGAGAAGGGACCTGACTACATTTTCTTGGGGCAAGTCAGCTTCGCCCTCGGAGAGCCGAACATGCTGATCGTCACCGGATGCGCGCCGAGTGGAGTCGGTTCGACGCTTACCGACACGAGCATCTGCGGCACGAATTACGAGCCAACGAGGGGCAATCTAAGCGCGAAAGCGACCGCGATTGGCAGCTCACGTTCCAGGGCCGGGACATTAGTAAAGTTTGTTGATATTCACAACGGAGACGCTCCAGCAAAGTGGCAAACCGGAACGGCTTCGACGACGCTGAGCTCGCAATTTGTCGCCGTCGCACTGCCCTCCTCGCTCTCTGGGTATGCAACATCGGGTATCGCGTTCGGTAGCAATGAGTCTGGCGACGCTGGCCTCGATGGAGAAGGCGGCGCGCGTGGACCTACATTCTTTTCGCTCGCGAACGTTCAGGATCTCTCCGATCCCGCAAGCGTGCCGAACGCATTCTTTACCGATGGCCAATATGTGTTTGCCGCACTCGGAAGTCTGTCGATGGGCTCTGCCATTAACGCAGATGGCACGCGAAACACAACACACGGCGCCTTGCGGATTGTCGCACTTCGTCTTTCATCACCCTGAGCCTCGCGCGGCTGAAGCGAGAATGGTCAGCGAGAAACAGCGAAACGCGATCCAGCGGCGCTTTTTCTGGTAACTCGCATGGAGCAATGACCAAGCGCAAGAAGTGGGGCCTCGCGGGCCTTGTGTTAGCCCTGCTCATCGTCGCGACGCCCTTCATCGCCACGCGTGCGGTGGTCTACGTTATCATCGCAAGGTCGCTCGAACACGGCATCACGCTCACGATCGAAAGCGCGTCACCTACCCTCCGGGGGGTCTCACTGACGGGCGTGCGCGCGAAGGCGCAAGATATTCCCGAGGTATCTGCGACGCTCTCGGAGGTCGACGTTGTGCTGCTCGGAAAGCGCTCCGCACGCGCGAATGGCGTACGGGTTGAAGCAAACGGTTCGGCCGAGCTTCTTCGCTCGCGGTACGCAGAGTGGCGAAGCAAGAGCTACGCGTCGGCGCCAGCACTCTTTGATCTCGAACTCTCGGCCATTCATGCGTCGTGGACAGGCGCATTGGGTCCTGCGTCGCTCATCGAGGCCTTCGACAGCACGGCAAACATCTCTTCGAATGGCGATCGCGCCGAGGTGTCGTCACTGATGCAGGTCAGTTTTGGAACCATGTCGATGAAAACATTCTCCATCGGTTACAAAGAGGCATCACGACGCGCGTCGTTGGTTGTGAAGCCGCTCGCGAGGGAGATTTCAAGCAGCACACTCAAGGCCGACATCGACCACGAGCAAATTGTAACAGCGTCACTTACGATTGTGCGCGGTCCTGTCAGTGCATGGCTCACCGATAGGCGCGTGCTCGGTCACAACCCCAATCTTGAAGTCGAAGCGACGGTCGCCCTAACGCCCAAAGATCACGACGGTCGCGCACGTGTTGAGGTCAAACTCTTCGGCGCAAAATTTCAATCGGGTTCACTGCCCATCGATTCGAGTCTCGTCATCGAAGCCCGACGCAGCATCAACGACACGATTACCCTCGAGCACGGCGAAGCGAACTTCGGTCCGCTCCGTGGAGAGATCAAAGGTGGCATTGGCATCGGCTCACACCTCTGGAGCGCGCTGACGTTCAACGCGACGCCCATTCCTTGTAGCCACTTCATCACCCAAAGGCGCAACGCCAAAGCGGGGAGTGTCGAAGAGATCGCCGGCAATGTTACCGCGCTGCTCGAGGCAACGGGAATCGCGCGGGTCGAGGGAACGGTCGGACTCGAAGCAAAGCTCGACCTTGATATGGACCGAAAAGATCGCGCGCTCTTCGACTGGAAGGTGCTTGGCGGCTGCGCCGTTTCCGTCTTCTGATTCGGACGCAACGGCTCGAAAATTCTTGGAAAAACGCCCCAATCGCGTTACGAACGGCGCCCCGGAGGATTTACCCATGCGTGGCTACCAGGCGCCCTCGATGCGCAACAATCCAAGCGAACTGCAAATGTTCTTCACAACCCTCTCGCGCGCGCGACAGGGCAAACTCGCACAGAGCGCATCCACCACGCTCCTGAAGGCCAATCAATGGGCGCGTGGCGAAGCCGTCGCAGGCCCCATCGCGCAAGCGCTGGACGTGGCTGTAAAGGCGCATAAGGCGACGGTCAAAGCGAGTTGATTGAGTCGGGGGTCGCGTTTCGTGTGGGTGTGTCGGACGTCACACCAGCAATTTGTATCCGAACCCGTACACCGTCAGGATGTGTGCGGGTTTTTCGGGTTGTGGTTCGATTTTCTTCCGTAACTTGACGATAAAATTATCGACCGTGCGGTTTGTGGGCAACGGATCGAGGCCCCACACGCGTTGCAGGATCTCGTCGCGCGAAACCGGATGCCCCGCGCGCTCGACTAAGATTCGCAACAGCTCGAGTTCGTAGAAACCAAGCTGG
>JAHFDZ010000219.1 GCA_023248745.1 Myxococcales bacterium
AGACGTCAAGGCGCTTTCAGACTTCGACATCATCGTCAGTTGTCAGGGTGGCGACTACACGAAAGAAATGTATCCAGCGCTTCGACGTTCTGGGTTTCGTGGATATTGGATAGACGCCGCGTCGACGCTTCGCATGGAGGACAACGCTGTCATCATCCTCGACCCGGTCAATCGAACGGTCATTGACGATGCACTGAGCCGCGGAGCGCGTGATTTCATCGGCGGCAATTGCACCGTGAGCCTGATGCTCATGGCGCTTCACGGACTCTTCTCGCGAGGCTGGGTCGAGTGGGTCAGTTCGATGACGTATCAAGCTGCTTCTGGCGCAGGCGCGAAGAATATGCGCGAACTTGTCTCGCAGATGCGTGCGCTAGGCATCGGAGCGGGTAAGCATCTTGACAACCCCGCAGGCGCAATTCTTGAGCTCGATCGCGCGGTGCAGCGGGCACTCACCTCCACCGAACTCCCTCAGTCCGAGTTCGGCGCTCCCCTCGCCGCCAGTCTCATTCCATGGATCGATCGCGGCCTCGAAGACGGTCAGACGCGCGAAGAATGGAAAGGTTTTGCCGAGACAAACAAGATTCTTGACCAAAACCCACCGATTCCTGTCGATGGAATCTGCACGCGCGTTGGCGCGATGCGCTGCCATAGTCAGGGCTTCACGATCAAACTCAATGCGGATGTTCCGCTAAGCGAAATTCAGCAAGCCTTGCGCGAGGCCAACAACTGGGTGCGCATCGTTGAGAACACAAAGGAAGCCACGCTCCGTGAGCTAACACCGGCGGCAGTGTCGGGCACACTCACGATACCGATCGGGCGCATCCATAAGTTGAAGATGGGACCGACCTACCTTGGTGCGTTCACGGTTGGCGACCAGCTTCTTTGGGGCGCCGCCGAACCACTGCGACGCATGGTTCGCATCATTGTCGAGCGAGGTTAGGCGTGAGCGTTCGCGTCGAGCATAGCGGCGTGATCTATACTGTAGTTCTCGCGCGACCTGATCGTAGGAACGCGGTTGATTCTGAAGTGGCTGCATTGCTTTCAGAGGCATTTTGTAACTTTGAACGCGACGATTCGGCTCGCGTTGCGGTGCTCTTTGGCGAAGGCGGCAATTTTTGTGCAGGCGCCGATCTGAAAGCAGTGGCTGAAGGCAAACTCAACATTCTCGAGCCACCGACAGGTAAGCCGCTTGACGATCGAGCGCCGATGGGTCCGACGCGGTTGCGACTCACGAAGCCGGTCATCGCGGCGATTAGTGGGTACGCGGTTGCGGGTGGTCTCGAGCTTGCGTGTTGGTGTGATCTGCGAGTCGTTGAAGAGAGCGCCACGTTCGGCGTGTTCTGTCGTCGTTGGGGCGTTCCGCTAATTGACGGCGGTACCGTTCGTTTGCCCGCACTCATCGGTTTGTCGCGCGCGATGGATCTGATTCTAACGGGGCGGCCTGTCGACGCAGCAGAAGCGCTGGCCATCGGGCTCGCAAATCGTGTGGTGCCGGACGGCAAGGCGCGTGAAGCAGCCGAAGCGCTTGCGACTGAGTTGGCTGCGCTCCCGCAAACCTGTTTGCGATCCGACCGCGAAAGTGCACTCGCGTCGATCCATTTGCCGACGCCTGAGGCATTGGTCACCGAATTTACGCTTGGAATGGCCACGCTTTCGTCGGGCGAAAGCGCGAGCGGCGCGATGCGATTTCGCCAAGGCGCTGGGCGTGGCGGTCAATCGAATGGATGATTCGACGGCGCATTCAGCGCAACCGACATTGCGGCAAATCTGATCAACAGCGTCACACAATGTGAGTCGTAAGCGATGGGAAGGGCATGATGTCACTTACTGCACGGGTTCTCTTAGTTCTTACTTGGATAGGCTGCGCGCCTGTAGCTCATCCACATGCGCAGGCGATCTCAGCAGTATCGGTGACGCCGGCCGTGCACAGAGAGCAAGTCGTTGTCGAACCTGTCTCACCGAAGCCGCCTGCGGTGGTGATCGACAAGCTCGATGAGAAGATACGTGCGTTCGCTCGCGAAATTGCGAAGGGCTGCAAGCCACACGACGCCACCTTTTGGTGTCATAGCTCGCCCGGAATGCACGAGTGGATTAGAGGACGCTGGCCGCTTGGTGAGACTGGAGAAGCGCTCTGGACCGCTGCTGATTCGACTCGGACGGCACTGTCGATGCTCGAGGGCAACGACCCACTCGAAAAGTATCTCGCGCTCATCCTTACGCGCATACGAACTGAAGGTTCGGTCGTCTATCGGGATATCTCGGATCCAACACTTGCTCGTCGCGTGTATGCACTCGCAACGGCTGTGCACGCCGATGATCACGATTCGGAGTCCATTGGGGTCATCGCCGCCAACGTCAATGCTCCGGCAGCCGGAGTGCTTCCGGAACTAAAGAAGCTGTCGGAGATTCCAGTGCCGCACTTTCAAACAGGTCTCGCGCGCGCGTTTGAGATGCACCCAAACGAGCACACACTCGCGATCGTTCGCACGATGCTGTCGAATCCGAGTTTCGACGTGCAGAGGGCAGCGATCAGTGCTCTCGCGACCCACCGTATGGGTTGCGACCTACTTAGCGCGCAAACCCTAGTCCCTGACGGCGACGTGTCGTCGTACGCAATATCGATGCTCGCTTCGCACGAATCGTGTCCGGGTCATCGCGAGGATGCGCTCGGGCTCTTGATAAAGCGCACGTCCGCTCCAACGAGCACCAGGCAAGAAGTTACTTTCAGTGAAGTATGGAATCTCGAGTGGGGCTTGGGGAGCATTTGTGGGGCCCCGTCAAACACTCCAGCCGAGACCGCGTTGCGTGTGCGGGCCGCCGTCGGATTTACTGAGATGGCCTGGGCCGATTCTGTACGTCGTAGAAGCATGTTGCTCTTAAAGCAGTGCGATCCCGCTCACGCCTGGGGCGCGCTTCTCCGATTCACAAAGTCGAAAGATCCGATCGTCGCTGAAGCCGCCGACGAGCAGCTGGACGAGATTCGACGTGGTCAGCTGAAGCACGACTACTAGGTCGCAAGCCCTCTCCAGACATGCCATAAACTGTAACTTAGAAAGGACACATTATGAAACGTCGCAACCTGAAAACGTACAAACTGATGGTCGTCGCGCTTACGGCTGCGACGGGATGCGCGGCGAGCGTTCAAACACCTCCGCAGGCGCCGGTAGTTGCGCAAACGTCGTCGTCGACGCCTGCATCCAGCACCACCAGCGAGGTGCATGCACCCACCGCGGTGGAGCCCGAAGGCGTGCCAGAGTCCTCGGCGGCTCTCGAGGTGACACCGGAGCAGCTGGCTGCGCTCAAGGTCTTACGAACCGAACTCACAGGACCGCGCCCTTACACTCATAGTTCCAACAATGTCGACTCGGAGGTTCAGCGGCGTGCTGCATTCTCGAATGTGGCGCACTTTCGGCCGCTCTGTGACAAGGACGGGTATCCGCTGGTTGGGAACGTGCAAGTGGGCAGCAAGTCTTCAGAACCAAGGGGCTATCAGGCAAGCGTGTTCTGCAAAGAGCTTCGTAAGAAGGGCCTGCGGTGAGTCGGCTTTTCGAACTCGAACTCGTGGGCGGCCCTTGGGCTCGCCGGCTCGCGCGCAGGAGGGCAGGCTTTGACGCGATGCCTTGGCACGAACCGCTCGACATGTTTTCCATTGGCGATCGCGAAAACGCGCGCCTCGTTTGGACGCAAAGTGCGTTCAGCGAATACGCAAGCGCCGCAGCGTTTTCCGAAATTGCTTCGTGTCTTCTTGCAGCAGGCGCACCGATCGATCTCGTGGCGGCCGCCGGTGACTTCGTGGTCGATGAAGTGCTTCACACCGAGCTCTTCGCTCGCGTTGCGATGAGCTTGGGAGGCGCCGTTCCCCTCGAAGTCGATCTCGAGAAGTTGGTTCGCCCGCCCGCCGCCAAAGATCCGTTGATGCGTGCGGCTGAATTGTTGGTGCGAACATCTTGTGTTGGTGAAGTTCTCACCGTTCCGATTCTGAAGGCGTCGCGCGATCGCTCTCGTTCGCCACTCATCAAGGCCGTACTCACCCGCATTGTGAGGGATGAGAGTCATCATGCTCAGATTGGTTTTTGGTTCCTCGATTGGGCTGCGCCTCATCTTTCGGATACGCACCTCAATCATCTTGGCAACGTCGCGGGCGACGCGATCCATTCGTTTGCTCAAATCTTCGCCGGAACGTGCGCAGGTGGAACCGACCTAGGCATTCTCGATTGCGCAGGATACGACGGCGCGTTTGCATCAGCGGTGCGACCTCGCATCGTGAAGCCGCTTCTTGCGCGAGGAATTGCGATTCGCGAGGAGGCTCTCGCCGGGTTGCCGCTTAATCGTCAAACGAGTTGACTACGACAGATAGAGACCTGTGATACGCCTGGGTTGATGACACCCGAGTCGGTTGGTCAAGCACTGGAATCAGTTGGCTATCTTGCCGATGACGCGATTGCCGTCACGTGCAGTCTGGCGCTTACGCTCGACCGTCCGCTGCTTGTTGAGGGACCGCCTGGCGTCGGCAAGACAGACCTTGCTCGAGCGCTCAGTGAGGGGCTGGCACGCCCTCTAGAGCGCTTGCAATGCTACGAAGGCCTCGACGAGGCGCGCGCTCTTTACGAGTGGGACTACGGAAAGCAGATTCTCTATACACAACTTCTGCGCGACACGGTTGCCGACCAACTTCGCGGCGTTACGTCACTCGCGCAGGCCGTGGATCGCCTTGGAACGGAAGTAAATGTTCTTTACAGTGCGAAGTTTCTGCTTGCCCGGCCTATTCTTCGAACGCTTCAGAGTGACGACGCGCACGTTTTGCTCATCGATGAAGTTGACCGCAGCGATCCGGAATTTGAAGCGTTCATCCTTGAGCTCCTCGCCGAGCGACAAGTGACGATTCCAGAACTTGGGACCATCAAGGCAAAGCACTCTCCGCTTGTTGTTCTCACATCGAACGGTGCGCGCGATCTGAGCGATGCGCTTCGTAGGCGATGTCTCTATCTTTACATTGACTACCCAAAGCCATCGCGCGAGCAAGCAATCATCGCGCGAAGAGTGCCCGAGTGCGGAGAAGCCCTTGCCGCGAGTCTCTCGGCTCTTGCCGAAGCCGTAAGGAAACTTGACCTTCGACAAGCGCCTTCAATTAGCGAAACGATAGATTGGGCTCGCGCGATCATCGCGCTGAGTGGCAACACGCTGTCCCCTGAAATTTACAAGGCAACGTTGTCGGCAATCGTGAAGCATGAGGATGATCGCGCAGCCGTGGAGCGCGCAATCGACAAGTTGGCGTAGGTCGTTTTCGTGCTTTGCGGACTACTTTTCACAATGCATCGGGATTGACGATGAAATTGTCCTATTTCATGCTGTCTCGCGATGGCATCACCCGATCCGGAAGTGGCAGCCGCAGCGTACGCAGCACTTTTCCCTGCGGTATTTGTCAGGTTTCATCGTCGCGCTGAAAAGAAGCGAGGCCTCACCGGCGCGTCACGTGCGGTACTGATGCATCTCGCACAGAGCGGTCCGCTTACTGTAACCGAGTGCGCAAAGCATCTCGGTCGCGCGCAGTCGGTGATGAGCGAGATCATCGATCAGCTAGAGGCGAAGCAGATTTTGGCGCGCGTGCGTGACGAAGACGATCGGCGTCGCGTGGTTGTGTGGCTCACTGACGAAGGACGTCGAACCCTCACCGACGATCAGCAAGTCCTCTCATTCTCCGCACTCGAAGCGGCGATGAAAAATATGAAACCGCGCGATCGTGACATGCTCCTTCAGGGAACGCGCGCGCTTATTAGTTCTTCGAGGCGCGAAGGGCGTGCCTCGTCTACGAAATCCAAGAGGTAAACCATGAAGAACAATCATCCGTGTGAAAGCTGCTCAATGCCGATCGACACAGGTCGCTACTGCCAATACTGCGCGACCAGTGATGGAGAGCTTCAACCGTTCGACGAACGCTTCGAAAAGATGATCGGATGGCAGCTTCGCCAGAAGCCGGGACTATCGCGTTCGGACGCTGAGCGAGAGACGCTTGCTTTCATGGCGAAAATGCCAGCATGGCGCGATCACCCTCGCGTGCGGGGCCAAAAGTAGCGATGGGCCTTGAGGCGTGATGCGCTGTTGTCTACGCCCGCGAGCGGTTACCTTTTTGACGCTTGCTCGACGGTCAGCGACCGCGGAGTTCGCGCATACCCCGACCCGTCTTGCGGCGTAGCAAGCTGCGCAAGGTCGCGGCGTCTTTGTAGCCGACCTCTTCGGCGATGCGATCAATTGTCGCGTCAGAGGTTTGTAGTCGATGAATTGCGTGCGAGATGCGCAGGTCTTGAATGTAGGCAAGAGGTGAGCGACCGAGAACGTGCTGAACGTGTCGCTGTAGTGTGCGCTCGCTCATGCCTACCGCTTTCGCTGCGTCGGTGATGTTGAATGTTGCCATGTGCTCTCGACTCCAGCGCTCGAAGCATTCGACGGCTACGTCGTTGTGAGCAAGCTGATCCACTATCGCATAGGCTGCCTGCGAAGAACGTCTGTCACACAGGAGGTAGCGCGCGGTTGTACTTGCGAGCTCTGGACTGATGCGACGAATGAGCCAAAGCGACAGATCCACGTGAGCGAGCGCAGCACCTGCAGTCACCACGCCGGGGCCGGGCACCACCATCTTCGACTCGTCGAGTTGCACACGAGGAAAGCGCGTGCGGAAGTCAGCGCTTAGCCACCAACTCGTTGTGGCTGGGGCGCCGTCAAGCACACCTGCATTCGCGAGCACATAGGTTCCAGTGCAAGCCGCAGCTACGTCTACGCCCGCCCGGTGCCAAATGCGCAATCGTTCGCTTGCCTCGAGTGTGTCGTCGCGCGACAGGATCGCAGCAAGCGGCGTCGGCTGACTGCAGCCCATCGCCGGCACAATGACGATGTCTGGTCGAGCGTCGGGGGGTCGACCGACCGGTACCACCAAGCCATGCTGGGTGCGGACTTCGCTCCGAACGCCGATAATTTCTATTCGGAAGCGTGGGCCACGATCGATAGATGAGGCCGATATCCGGTCGGCGAGCGCCAGCGTATCGAGGATGGAGCTCAGTCCGAGGTCGAAAACACCATCGAGGACCAGAATTCCAATGTGCATGGCTGAAACCGTACCAAGAGCGCCCGGATCTTACACTGGTGCGGATCGACTGGGGCCGACGGCCTCAAGCGATCGTTGCCGCATTCGGCTGCCCGGCTGCTCCTTCGAGGCAAGACTCCGGGGTCAACGACGCGCTTGGCAGTCGTTGCAGAATCGGAGACGCGACCTCGCGCGCGACTTGCGCTTGTCGCCCCGAACCGAGCGCAATGTGATCAAGTGTTTCGACGAGCGAAGGTAGCAACTGCGCATCGAGAGAAAGCGCCCACTGTACAACTCGCCAAGCCAGGGTAGCGTGACCCTCTTCGTCACTCGCCATGTTACGAATAAGTGTCGCAACGTTTGGGTTTGATTCGCGATCGGCATCGTCCATCATCGCAAGCGCACTTGCGGCTTCGCCAACGCACCCGTCGATCAACGCGTCAATCGCAACATCACGAAGTGATTGCACCGTGCTGACACCTGCAAGTGACAATCGCGACGGACCCAACGCGGCGCCACTGGCGTACGCGCTCGCGAGTGTAAAGCTGATCTGCGCATGACGTACCTCGTCGAGCGCTGCACGATGGGTTCCCTCGATTAGCGACGACGGTGCGCCTAGTGCGAGGAGCTGAAGCGATATCTGCGAGAAGGCTGCAATTGAAGCGTGCTCCGCAAGCGCTGCTTTGAGCCAGCGTGCACTCAACTCGGACGATGGCTCAACGAGAACACGTGCTTCTTCTGTGTGCCAACAAGTTCGATCTGCGTGCGGGGCGATTCGAATGCTCCGGTCGTCCGCGCGCAGTGGGCGGCCCTCGACCTCCATCTTGTAACACTCAACGTAGCAACACTTCTCATCGCCCTTCTCCCGAATGGCCTTGGTATGCGTCGCGCTAAAATTGGGTGCTGCGCGACAAGTCGCAAACGGAAAGCCGTAATGTTGATCCGGTGCTTGAACGAGCGACTTTTCGCATTGATAGTGAATGGCGTCGAAGCACTGCGCGATAACTGGAAGGTCAAGAACCTTACCTGGTGCTTTCGGTAGAGCTGCATCCAGCTCAACTGGCGTTGTCGAGATGGGGGCAACGACTATGGGGGGCGGCGGCGGATCGCAGGCGAACGTGGCGAGACCAAGTGCTGCGGCAATGCGATCGCGAAGGCGGCCAATTTGCATGCCTTTCAGCGTACGCGCCTACCTCGTCAAGAGGGCAATTCTTGCACTTTCGATCCGAACCTTCGCTCACACTCACGCGATCCCTATGTTATGCGCTCCCAAATGCGGCAGAACGCGCCGAATTGCTTAAAGCACCCTTAGTTCGACCGTTCCTCGGTTTGGGGATGATCTAAATTAGGCGGGGGCCTGATTCAACAAGGGTGGGACCGATGAAAAATACGGCATTCATGCTGCTTACGTTGGGTGCCGCGAGCGCGCTCTCCTCCGTTGCTCGCGCCGCAGAGATGGACATCGAGGCTGATGATTTCGAGATTGGGGATCTGTGCACCGAGCATCTATCGACCGCACAAGACTACGTTTCGAAGACCGAAGCCCAGTGGATGAACACAAACCCCGCGCTCTTTCCAATGTACGGAGGTAAGAAATTTTCCGACAAAGTATCGACTTTTGATGGATGGCTTTCCGACGGCCGCATGAACAGTCCGGTTTACGCGATTGTGACGCCACCCCTTGCGATCACGGGCACTCGGTTGCTTCGGTACGTCCCTGCACCGGGAGATCCCACCGTCAGAACGGTGGCAATGTGCGAGTACCAGAAGAATAAGTCAGGAAAGTTGACTCTCGTCCGGGGTGAGAACGCCTTATCGCAACCCGGCAACTCGGTCGGCGGAGTTGTGACGCGATCGTTCAAGCAGCAGTACGCAGACAATCGCGTATTCGCCGTGTTTACGCGCGTCTTTCACTTCGTCAACTACCTTTACGGTGAGGCCGACCCTAAAGTATACACGAAGCCACACAACTTTCGGCTCACCTTCGAGGCTGCTCCGACAACAACGGTCGACACCTCTGGCACTCTCAAGATTACGCCGCACAAGAGGGGCACGGCTGTTCCTCCAAATGAAATCGTCGATTTGTTGCAGCCGACCGATAAGTCAGAAAAGGGACCCTTCGCCGCGTGGGACTACGGCAAGTTCGTCGGCGTGATTCCGCTCTATGTTATCGGTGGCACACCCGGTAAGGGCGCCAAACTCGTGTCAACAAAGACGGCTACCGCGTACGTGTCAATGCTCGCCGCCGCGCGCAAGGCTGGCATTGAACTCACAATCAACAGCGGCTTCAGGAGCTACGGCGAACAGGAGTACCTCTTCAAGTGCTACACGACGAAAAGCTGCAATGGCGGCAATCAGGCAGGCCGGCCCGGAGAGTCGAATCACCAGTCGGGCGAGGCCCTCGACATCGAGGTGAGAATGGGCAAGAAAAATGCCTCCACCAACGTGTCGACTTGGACGCCAGAGTACAAATGGCTGGTCGAGAACGGGCGATTGTTCGGCTTTAAGCGCGCGGTGGAACGTGAGTGCTGGCACTGGGAATACCGTCCCGAAACCGCAAAGGACGATGGCACCTTCGGAAGTTGGGCGGCGTTGAAGGCGTCAAAGGGCATCAAATAATCGAGCAACGCTGCTATTTGAGCTCGGCAACTTGCTGTCCAAAGATGCGCTCGATCCCCGACAGTAACGCGTCCGAAACCTCAACCCGAAGTTCCTTCGGAAGTACCAGCGACGCTTCGGCACCGTCAAGTAAGTGAACTTGTAGCGAAACTGGGCAATTGCCTGGTGACGCTAGAAACGTGGACTTCAGTCGTCCGAGATCTCCAGGTCTAACGTTCGACACGTTGATGCGCACAAGCATCGAACGCGTGTCGGCGCGTACCACGTCAGCCAATAGTCGCACTTCGTTCAGCAGCAACGTTGGCTCTCGCGGTCCCTCTTCTTCTTCTTCGCCCTCTTCTCGTCGGGGAAAGCTCACCTTCCCCGAAATGAGAACTGGCTGCCCCGCACTAAGGAGTGGCGCCCACTGCTCGATGTCCTTTCCTCTCAGCTTGACGTTCACGCGACCCGTGAGATCCTCAAGCTCGAAGAACGCTACTTTGCCACCGCCATCCTTGAAGATGCGCTCGCGATATCCTTCGGCCATGCCCACCAAACGCGCGGCCGCCCAATCGTCCATTCCTGCCAATTCCGAAGTCGGCACAGCTTGTAACTTCGCGAGTGCATTTTCACCGCGAAGATAGCGGTCAAGCGGGTTTCCTGAAACGTAGAAGCCGAGTGCAGACTTCTCGCGTCGCAGGAGCTCGCCTCGATCCCAAGCTTCGCTCGTTGCGTATTGTGTTGCGCCCGACGTTGCTTGTGCCGCTGCCTTCGGCGCTAGCAAACCAAACAGGCTCGTTTGACCGACTTCGCGATCGCGACTCGCAGAGCGTGCACGTTCGAGCGCTAGTTCGATCGACGCGAAAGCTTGCGCTCGC
>JAHFDZ010000220.1 GCA_023248745.1 Myxococcales bacterium
TTCTTCTCGCAACGAATTCACGCACGTACGACAGGCTGTTCGAGGCGCCGCAGCCCTACATTCCCGTGCTAATCGCTGCCTGGCTTGGGTATCGTCGCGTCTACCAAGAGCACGTGCGAGGCACTTGGCTGCTCCTGCCCATCGCACGCGGCCGTCACGCGATCCTGAAGACCTCTTTTTTTCTCGCGCTACTCCTCCTTCACGCGTCAATTAACGCGATCGCAATCTACGCTTGGGTGTCGACGCACCCTGCGCCCGGAGGTCCGATCCCGTCGCCTCTTCAATTCGTCGCGATATGGACGAGCCAGCAGCTCGCCGCATCGTTCGCAGTGCTCGTCGCGGCCTGGGTAGCGGCCTTCGAGACCAGTCTCTTGCCGCGCATTGTGTGGGCAGCCTCGAGCGTCGCGATCGTTCTGGGGACTGCCTTGACGAAGCGTGCGTATCGGGAGGTGGGCCCCGATGTTTTGCCATCTTTCGAAGCGAGCACAATGGTGGCTCTCGTGTTGCTCACCGTTCTTGGCGCATCGCTTGTTCGAAGCGAGACCCTACGCGTTGGAGGTCCGACGAGCGCACGCCTCGACATTTTGCGCGCGGCGTGGGTCCTTCCGTTTGCGGCAGTTGCACTCGCCGCGATTGCCGACCTGACGTTTGATCATCACAAGCCATCGCGCCCTTGGGAAGAGTTCGTCGCGTTTCCTGACGGCGAAGTTACCGTGCTCACCGGCGAAATAACGACGGGACTGCACGGGCGACACCAAAACGGCGAAGCGATCTTTTTTCCGATTTTGCCATCCAATCGCACAGATCTTCGCTTCGCTCAAAACAATCGGCGCTTACCCATTTTTGGCGAGGGCGTGGGTTCTGATCTCGAGAACCTCTTCATCAGCGAAGATCAGCGTCACGTCCAAATTTTCGACGGAGTCTCGCGCAAGTGGGTCGCATGCTGGGGCGAAGAGGGCGTCATTCGAGGTCACACTTGCACGCCCTTCAAGCAACCCATTCTCTCTCTCACTCAACGTTTCGTTGCACGGTCGGGCGAGCGCATACCCACGTTCACCGGCATTCAACTGATCACACAGGATCGCTATCTTGAACGCGATCAATCCGGCAACGTGAAGGAACGCTTTCGTGGCGACAACATCGTCGACGTTGTCGAGCTTGAATCGGGAGAGAGCGCAGTGATCTTCACCCAGAGCAAAACTCACATCATCGGAGCTCATGAGCGAACGTGCCCTGCGACTGCGTCTGGCAAGGTGGCGTTCCTTGCAGACGGCACGCTAGTGGTGAAGACAGCGCCGCCAAGCTCTGCAAACGGCAATTCGTGGATGGCAACCGCAACGTTCTGCAGCACAAAAGGCGACCTTCGGAGCGTGTCATTGCCCCTAAAGACTGAACGCCCTTTTCGGCTCGCGAGCATCCTCATGCTGCCACGTCACTATGGAGACGCTCCGGTGTCGGCGCGGTGGATTGCAGGTGCGCTTCGTCTTCTTGGCGTGCTCGTTCTCTCGATTGTATGGCGTCGGCGCGGTTTGATCGTCGCGCTTCCAGGGCTCGTGTTTGGGCCAGCGTATTTTTTCGCCGCTGCGCTCACGATGACAGACCTGAGCACGCTTGGAGCACGCGTGAAGGCGCGCTTTGATGGGTTTGGTTCGATGCGCGGTGCGACGTAGGCGGAGGATCAGGCGACACAGGACGAACTCAATTGCACACGTAGACGCAGCAGGAACGACCCACCTCGTTGCAGGAGATGGCCGGCGCGGCGTTCATGAGGCAGCCTGTGCACAAACCCGGCACGCAATTGGCTCCGTCTGTCGAGGAACACGAGGAGGGTGGCGCTTGCACGCAACACCAACCACCTCGATCGCAATCGGCGTGTCCATCTCCGCTGGCGATGGGTTGAAAGCCGATCGGACACAACGTCCACCGGGCGTTGCTACATAGCAGACCACCGCTTGCAGCACACTTTGGCGACAGCGGATTGCCACTATCGGGAATCGAAATCGCAGCGTCCCACATCGCGGCATCGATCGGTGCGGTTGTGTCTTGCGGCGCGTCTGTTGAAACGTCTGGCAGCGCGGCGCTATCGCTCACGACGCTTCCGTCAACAGCAACAACGGTTCCACCACAAGCGCCTGCTGCAACGAAACTCAGAGCGCACAAACTACTGGAAACAAGCAACGCGGGGATCGATCGCATAGGCGCAACGCTAGCATCGGCCGCGTTGAAGTCACGAGCTGCACGAGAGCATTGAGCAACCTGCCTTGTGCCGTGCCCACTCGGGCCGCTTGGCTGCAAACGCTTCCTTGCCCGGTTGGACGTCGTAGGGGCGGCGCAGAACTTCGAGTAGCTCGGCCAAAGGAGCGCGATCCCAGGCGCCTTCGGCCGTTACGGTCTTCTCAATCACCTGATGAATCAGATAGTTACGAGGAACGTAAAGTGGATTGACCTTGTCCATGCGTGCCTTTCGCTCGAGGTCGCTCACATTTTCGATCCGAACACGCTCACGATAATGCGACACCCAGGCTTGCAGTTCGGAGTGATTCTTTGTGCTCGACGCGCCAGAGTCGTAGAACGTCTCATTGAACGTCGCCAACACTTCGTCGCAAGATAATGGTTCACTTAGTTGACAATTGGCGAGGTGGCGGAAAAATAGAGTCATATCGGATTGACAGGTCGTCAAGAAAGAGAACAACCCGCCGAGGAGCGTTTCGTCGTCATCCACGCAATCATCGCGCCGCGTGAGCCCCAGCTTTCCGAGCAGCATTTGGACGTACGCTGTCTCGACTTCGCGCTTGTAGCGATCGACGGCGCGCTCTACTTGCGCGACGTCATCCACAAGTGGCGCAAGAGCTCTTCCGAGTTGAGCGATGTTCCAATATCCGATGGAAGGTTGGTTGCCAAAGCGATAGCGACGACCCGATGCGTCGGTTGTGTTGGGTGTGAAGTTGAGATCGAAATCCTCAACCCATCCGAACGGGCCGTAGTCGATCGTAAGACCCAAGATCGACATGTTGTCGGTGTTCATCACACCGTGCACAAAGCCGACGCGCATCCACTCGACAACGAGTCTCGCAGTCCGACGTGACACTTCCTCGAGAAAGGCGGGCACGTCGCAAATGTCACCGTCAATGAACTTTGGGAAAAAGTGCCGCAGCGTAAACGTTGTGAGTTTCCTTAGCGTGTCAACGTCACCTCGCGCGGCGTGGATTTCGTAACTCCCGAAGCGCAAAAATGATTGCGCGACCCGACAAACGATTGCGCCGGGTTCAAGCTTGGCATTCCCATCGTAGAAAAGATCGCGCTCGACCCGCTCTCCGGTTGCGACCAGCGATAGCGCGCGCGTGGTGGGAATTCCTAGGTGATGCATGGCTTCGCTGGACACAAACTCGCGCAGCGACGAACGCAAAACCGCCCTTCCGTCACCGCGCCGAGAATACGGAGTGACTCCGGCTCCCTTGAGCTGCAGCTCGAATGATTCGTCATGTTCATTGACGACCTCGGCGAGCGTGATCGCGCGGCCATCGCCAAGTTGACCTGCCCAATTGCCAAACTGATGGCCTCCGTAGCAAGCCGCATACGGCGTCATGGGTGTAAGCACACGATTGCCCGAAAGTACTTCGGTAAGCACGGGGGTCTCTGAAGTACTGAGGTTGATCAGCTCGGCCACCTCAGGCACCAAGGCGAGAAGCGTGGGAGAACACACCGCCGTTGGGGTCGTGTGCGAGTAACAGGCTTTGCTTACCTGCCGACACCTATTTTCGGCGATTGGATCGCCAGGGAGCTCAGCGACAAATCGGTTCTGGAAGTGCAGCGCTTCAATCCCTTGATTCTTCCATGTTTGCAATTACCGCCCCACTCGCCGTCGCTCCGACGTCAAAATATCCGAGACCGTTACCAACGTCGCCATCTCGTCTGCACCCAGCGGTAACGTTGGCACCGCCATGATGATCGCGTCGTTGCCACCGCGCATTCTGAGATCGGCCAAGAGTCCTCGATCGCGCACAACTTCGAGTTGCTCCATTCGCGCGAGAGCTTGAAGCTTGGCAAACGCCGCGCGTTCCATCTCACCTGCGTCCGGCGCAAGCATTGCGTCGTCGGGAAAGCGCATGCCTTCATCACGGGCGCGACTCTTGTTGAGAATGAACCCGCGAAACGGAAGGCCAAGCTCGCGGATTCTGTCTTGAAAAAAGTGAGCTTCAACCAGCGCCGCGGGTGCAGGCGACGTCACGAGAAGAAAGGCCACTTCGGGTCCAGCAAGGAGCTGTCGCATGACGGTCAGATCGGTGTTGAGCGCGCTGAAAATATCAGCGAACACCTTCATGAACGTCGTCAGCTCGCCAGCAAAATCTCTGCCGAGTGCAGTGCTCAAGACACGCGCGATCACCGAGCTTGTCGCGCGCTCGAAGAGGCCGCCATCTTTGGGAATGAAGAGGCGAAAGATCGAGCCATCAAGAAAACGCGCCAAGCGTGAAGGCGCTTCGAGAAAATCGAGTGCGTTGCGTGATGGGGGCGTATCGAGCACAACCAGGTCGTAGTTGCCTTCAGTGATGAATCGATAGAGCGCCGCCATGGCGGTGTACTCATGAAGGCCCGCCACCAATTGCGTCACCTGTTGGTAAACGCGATTTTCGAAAATGCGTTCCGCTTCTTCGGGCGACTTCACGAGGCGACGAACGGAGTCATCGGCGACGCGCTTCGGATCGAGCATCCACGCGTGCAATACGCCAGGCGGAGCGATGCCCGCCGCTTTCAATCGATCTTCGGGCAACGACACGGGTGCTGGTGGATTGCGCGTCACCCCGAGCGTCTCCGCAAGACGTCGCGAAGGATCGATCGTGAGCACCAGAACGCGTCGACCACTGCGTGCTGCAGCAAGCGATAGCGACGCCGCCGTCGTGGTCTTTCCTACACCCCCTGCTCCGCAGCAAACGATCACACGTTGGCGGGCCACAAGTCCGGCGATGCTGGAGGATGACTTTGCCATCTCGGGTCCGCCTGGACGAATTTCGACCGGCAACGCCATACGTCCTCGCAACGCGAAGTTTTGATGGCCCGTCGGCGTGCTCTTCGGCGAGACAAGTTGGTGCGCGATAGCGTTTAGAAAATCGGGCGCGGTTGGGTCGCACTCGGCAATCAAGTGCACGGGGCACTGAACCGCGCTTCGAATGCGTGAGAGCGCTTTGGTGGCACCAACGTGTCGACCGAACAAGTCGGAACCAAAGACGAGGTTGTTCTCCACGATCGGCATAAGCGATTCGCGCTCGGCGTCGCTGAATTCGATCGTAGGGAGGCGATTCATGATCACACCTCCGAGTGAAACCTTCGTTTCTGCCAAGCCTTCGATCAGCTCAAGGGCTTCGCTCACGGGCAACGTTTCAGGCAACGCCACAACGTACGCCGCCGCACTCTTTGGATCGTTGAGGTAGGCCTGACCTTGCTTGAGCGCATCATAGATGGGACCACGCGATACCAATCGAAGGAGCACGTCGGGCAAACCCGTGAGCGCGAGCGCATGACCCGTCGCGGGCATGTCGACCACGATGAGTTCGTGCTCGTGCGATCCGTCGGAACGCACTGCATTGAGAAAGGTCAGCAGGTGATAGAAAATTCCCATCTCGCGAAGCGAAGGCGCTGCCGACAAAAATCGACCTAACGCTTCCGATCCCAGTGCAGCGCGCGCAAGCACTCCGGCGCGAAGGACGCTCGTGAGGAACAACTCCTGTCCCAGTCGCGAGACGAGTTGCGAGCCCGCAATACCAGGCGCAAGTTCGGCCGGCTCGC
The DNA here is from genome assembly GCA_023248745.1 of Myxococcales bacterium. GTDB lineage: Bacteria > Myxococcota_A > Polyangia > Polyangiales > Polyangiaceae > JAHFDX01. The sequence continues at coordinate 5,782 of JAHFDZ010000220.1, forward strand.
GCGGTAATCGCTCGTGGCCAAACATCCTCGCCAGCGCCGAATAGTCGCTGCTGTTGTCTTCGCCAATCTCGGCAACGAGAACTCGCTTGCCAAGTTTCGCAGCGTGCGTCGCAATGGCGGCGGCCATGGTGGTTCGCCCAACTCCGCCTTTGCCGGCGATCATCACGACGCGTTTTTCGACTAGCTCACCGAGTCCCATGCCTAAGGGTATCAGCAATCAGAATTCGCAGCGGCGCTTCATCCTGCGGCGGCATGGGAGCGCGCGATCTCGTGGGTGCTCTGACCGCTCAGTTCGTCATCACGGGCGCCAGCGATCGGCACCCAGAGGGGGGGATTCGTACAGAAGCCCGACACTCACTTCGACAACGTGCCCCAAGGTCGCATCTTCTTCGGCTTCGGGAAGCACTCGATCGTAGTCGTCGTCTTGCACGTCGTTGTGTAGCAAATGTAGTTGGCATCGCTGTCATCACGCGTCGTCGTGCAGCTCGTGTCCGACACTGCCTGTTCGGGTTTGAGTGATGGTGACGCCTGCGGGTCGATCTGCGCCTCTTCCTCCTCAGACGAAGGAGCGCCGGAGCAACCGCCGAGCGCGAACGTTGCAAGGAAGCCGATGGAGAGAATTCGTGTCGAGAATGGGTTCGTCATGATGGTTGACGATGTAGAACATCCATCAGTGCACGCGCGTTCGCCCAAAGGGATGACATCTCTCTGAGGCGGGGGTCGCGGTTCGCAATAGAAGGCCCTTCCGCCACGCAGGATGACCCACGTGGCTTATGTTGTATCATTGATACAATTTTTCTACCAACGCGCGGGCTTACGCCAAGCAAGTCTCCCTGTTTCGTGAGGAATAAGCTATAATTTGTTATGTGACATCAAAATTGATACTGCGTAATAAATTGTAATTTTTGAGGCATTATCAACTCGGAATGCAGGCACTCACGGGTCGTCAGAGATATTTTTGGTGCTCTGCTACAAAATTTTTGTAAAACCGGCGCCGTGGCGTGACAGCGGCGCCAAAGTCGAGATAGTTGCCGTTTGCGCCCGTCTGAAAGCTGCCATCCTCTTCGATTGGAATGTTGCTCTCGCACGTCATGCTGCTTCGGACGGCGTTGCACTTTGCCACCCCATCAGAGTGCGATTTCGAAGATCGCGACCGACCGCGCGGGGATGCGCTGTTGCGCGAGCCTCGAACTGCCCGCGACATTCGATGCGGCAAACGCTGTCGTCGTGGGCGTACCCATTGCGGCATCCCACGATGAGCCCGAGAGTTCCCACTGTGAAATTTCGAATGACGTCTTGTAGTCGGCGCCGCTAAAGCCGCTGAGCTTAAGATTCAGAGCGTGCGCGCTCGCGCTGAAATTGATCACCGTAACGGTCAACTTCCTCTTCGAGTCCTGGTCGCGAAGCGCGGCGTAAACTTTGAGGAGCGGTTGCTTTGAGAGCGTCTTGCCTGAAGCGAGCGCAACGTGCCAACACTTGCTTGTGGCCTCACCCTCTAGACAACCACTTCCGATCGGGCCCCGTGCATCGAAGGTCTGACTGCCGCTCACATGGATCGACTTCAGTTTTCCGTGCTGCGCGAAGGCGTGCGAGAGAAGGTCGTAGAGCTTTGTGGCCGTCAGATGATCGGCATCGATGAGCCGAAAGTACGCGTGCACGGCTTCCCAGTACCAAGCGCCTGACGCGCCTTGAGCGACGAGATTCAAGTAGTGATTGAGGAGCAACAGCGCGACTGGCTTATCGTACCAATCGGTTTGGCCAAGGTTGACATCGCCACTCGAGAGCAAGCCGTACTCAGTCACGTAGATGGGGCGCTTTGCGACGTTCGGAAATTTCTTGCGAAGGTACGTCTCGAGATCGCTCACCGTATGAACGAGGCTCTGATACGCGAGCGACATCTCAACGCCCTTTTGGTAGAACGAGGGAGCGGTTGCTGTGCGCGGATAGAGCGGCGCGTAGTCGTGAACGATAAAGAAATCGAACGTCTCGAGGCCACAAAAGGAGGCCGCTTGATCGAGCACCGGATAACCCGACGTTGATTCGTGCTCGTAGACGACGAGCCCAACCTTCGCGGTCGAGTCTCCCTTCTTGATCGCAACCGCGGTGTCGCACGCGCGGCTCAGGTACGTTTTTCCTTTGCTGATCTTCGAGCCCGGATACTCGAGCCCTGGCGTTTGGTTCGAAGCGTAAACTTCGTTTCCCAATTCCCAACGCGAACGCGTGACCTTTTGCGTCTTGAAATAGGAGGCCCAATGCTCGGCAACGTTGGCCGAAATCCAATTGTCAGTGCGACTGGGGTTGCCGCTCTTATACACGTTGGCGGTGTTCATCAGCGATAGCGAACCCGTCGCCGAATGAAATGACCAAAAGGTTGCCCAATCAATCGCTGCGCTACGGTTGTAACGAGACGACGATTGAACCGCCCAACTGGACCACGCTTTGTTGCTGTCAAAGTCGTAGTAGTTCGAAGCAGTTCCACCAGGAAGTCGAAGCGATCCCGCGCCCAGCTTCTGAAAGAGATCGCGAAAATCTTTTTTTCCCGCAACGTCTGCGAACCCAGAGTTGCCCGCCACACTCGCGTCCCAACGAAGTTTTGAATCCTCAAGTAAGTTGACGTTTACGCCTTTGTGCAGCGCGCTCAGGGACGTCGCCGAAGCGAAGCTCGATCGTTCGATCGCAACGTCTGCAGTGAACGCAACCGCCGCGCCAGGCTCCGCCGCCAAGGCACTACCCGACGTCACACTCGCCCAAACCATTGCAACTCGAGAAACGCGAGGCCCCACGACCTTCGACTACGGCCTTTCACGCCGGAAATGTAAGTCCCCTGTTCGTCACGGCCGCACCACAGCGCGGAAGCGATAGACCTTGTTTGCCATGAGCCAAAAATTGGCTTCATCATCGACGACAAATTTGAAATCACGCATCCAAGGAGAGACGATGGGCTCGCCCTGTTCATCTTTGGCTTCGCCCAAAAATGCCAGCGTAGTCCAAGAGGGATCGTCATACCGATAAATGGTCTGTGGGTCGGCTACATAGAGAGAGCCGCTCGGCGAAACGAACGTGGCGATTCTCTTCTTTGTGGGGCTCGGCAAAGGTTCGAATTTTCCTTCCTCGTATCGCAAGATGGGATCGTCGACGTGCAACGGTGTAAGCCAAAGCGTGTGACCGGGACCCCTCAAAACACTCCCGACATTTCTCCACCACAGACTCAGATCCTCGGTTTTCGCATTGCCGTCGGTGTCCCAAATTTCGGCGGCGACTTTGGTCGTGCCACACAAAAATCCGATCGACGCCAACACACCGTTTCGCGATGCGCCGAAGCCACTGGGGCGAATCGCCGGAACTGACGACATCCACCTGGGCGCGTTCGGAACCGCGGATTGGCAACCCGCCTCGACTCGCGTTCGCACGTGGCGCGTGAGCTTCGGGCCGCGCACCGTAAGAATTTCGGAACCAAAAGCCGCTGAGTGTCGTGCAACAACCGACGATGCACCAACGATCGCATATCCATCGAACCAGCCGGCTTCGTCGGTCACAGTTTCGAGCGGAGTCCCGTGCTTTGTCAGCGGACGAAAGTGCGACATCGGTGCTGTCCGATAGCGATCGGTCGCGTAGAGAAGGTCGAGGGCATCTGGCCACCGACCGTAAACCCACTCAAAGAACTGGAGACCGTTTCCCACGTTTGAGTCGTTTCTTACGCGTGTGACAAGGCTACTGATCCAGTCAATGCGCTCGCCGACGATTCTGCCGATACGAATTGGTCGCTCATCGGGGTGTAAGTCATCGACGACAATCAGCGCACCTTCAACCTGCACGCCGCGTAGTCTTTTGGTACCCGGCGGGTTGAATTGCTCCGGCAGCCAAGTGGGTATGACCTCCACCTTTGGGGCTGGAGGCGGGGCGATCTTCGACACGTCGACGGTCCTCGGGTCGGGTGACGCTCGAATTGCCGCTATGCGTGGGGCGCGGGTGTGGGGAGCGGGCCTTGGACTGCACGCCGTCGCAAGTAGGAACGCGAAACAGATCACTTCTCGGTTCATGCACGACTCACGCTTTCACAATCAGATGGCGCGATGCAACCTCGTCTTCGGGGAGAGTGAAGTACGCGATCGCGACGACGCCGAGCATGAGGCCGTGGTACCCAAAGGCGAACCTCTTCGCCTCGAGGGACCCTCGGGGAGACGGTCAGTGTGTGCAGTCTGCGGGATCTGGTCCAAGATCCTCAAGGGCACCGCTGCGCAGAGCACCGCGCCCGCCCTCTGAAGGCAGCCCTATGGCTGGTGCTCCCGACGCGTCAGTTCGCGAGAAGAGCGCACGCCCGGACCACTTCAACCGATCGACAGCAGGGAATTTTGCAATGACGAGCTGCGCAAGCGGTGAGCGTTGCCCATTCGCAAAGGCACCGCTCACGCTTCCATTTTGATCGATCGCGATGTTCAGCAATGCCGTCGACGCGTATCCATCTTGCTGTTGTTTGGAAACGCTCGACAACGTTGCGTATTGCGTGACTCCGTCGATTCCAGATCCAGACGAAGTAAGAGGCGCACCTACGTTGATCGCGATTGCCTGACCGGGCGCTGCGCCGCCGAAGTTTGCGTCGACGGGCACAGTCACGGATAGCGTGTTCAGCGCACCTTGCGTCGTGAATGCCATACTCCCGAGTCCGATCTCGACGTTGCGGCCAGGG
>JAHFDZ010000434.1 GCA_023248745.1 Myxococcales bacterium
GCGTGATTACCCGTCTCGCGTTGCAGGCCGGCGCTCCTTTGCTTGAAGGTGAGGGACTCGTCGTTCGTCGCCTGCCAAGAGGCATCACGATGACGGCCGTCGTGCCGCCGTTCTCGGCGCAGTCGGTGCTTGTGCTTCGTCGCCCAGTGCGATCGGAGAGCTCGCTCGAAGAAAGTGTACGCGGAGGGTTACTTTCGCGTGCGATGGCCACGTTCCTCGAAGGGTGCGTCACGGGTCGCGCAAATATTCTCGTGGTTGCAGAGTCGGGGCTCGCTGCAGCAAACGTACTCAGCGCGCTCATGGCGAGCATTCCACCTGCGGATCGCACCGTCCTCGTTCAGGAGCACGAAATGGTGAGTGCACCCAACGCAGGTGCAATCGCGCTCACCGTTCCACGCCCAACGGATGCGCAATCCGTGATGCGCGCTGCCTCGCTTCTTGGAGGCGAGCGTTTGTTCATCGCGCCGCTCTCAGGTGGTGGCATGGTTGCAGTTGCCGACGCAGTCGCGTCAGGCTCCGGTGGCGTTGTGGCCTCGGCGCTTGCGCCATCGTTGCGACAGGGACTTGCGCGCGTTGCGGGCCAATTGGTCCTCGGCCGCGCGGGGACGACGCTCGATTCTGCGAAGGAGCTCGTTCTCGAGTCGTTCGACGTCTTTGTCGAAGTGAGTCGTGGCCCGGACGGTCGTGCACGTATCACGCGCGTCGCAGAGTCACTGGGCGACAAGGCGAATCCGATGCGCGACATTTTCGTCGTTGACGTGAATGGACAATTCGAAGCGACGGGTGTCGTGCCGCGCATTCTGCCAATGCTGACCGCGGCCGGTGTGCGAGCAGATGCGTCGTTTTTCAAGAAGGGTCGGTAGGCGTGGTCCGCTCGCGGTGGCGCGATCGGACGGCTGTAAGGTAAGCGCGGGCGCGTTTCGGGCATTTGGGGGCGTGGCGGCGGCATCGCCATAGCGGGCGCACACGAGGCTCGTGGGCAAGAATAGAGGGCCATGCTCGCTCTCGCCTTTGCGCTCGGCTTACTTTGGTTCTCGCTCATCGAGTACGTGCATCACCGCCACGCAGGTCACCGCAAGGCGTTTGGAAAGCTCTACCGCGGCCACCAGGCCCATCATGCGGATCCGATGGAGGGGCGCGTGCAATTCGTCAAGAAACTTGTGCAACGACTCCCGCTTGTGCTCGTCGGAACGGTTGTGCTTGGTGGCCCATGGCTGCTCGTGCTCGGGGTCCACTACGGTTCGGCTGCGGTCGTCGGTACCTTGATCGCATATCTCTACTCGGAGTGGTTTCATCATCGCATTCACCAGACGCCTCCGAAGAGCGCATGGGCAAGCTGGATGTGGCGCTATCACTTCGTCCATCACTTTCGTAACCCGAAGGTGAACTTTGGGTTCACTTCACCTTTGTGGGATCTCGTGTTTAGAACTTACGAAGCGCCGGCGACAAAGTTCGTCGTTCGTGAGGAGCTTGCCGATAGGCGGACTGGCGATCAGCTTGGCTTCCGTTGGGTTGCGCGACGCGTTCGGTCTTCGCAAGTGGCGACGATGCCAGCTCAGCGCGATCGGTGAATTAGGCTAGCTCGCGATGGCGGATGCGATGAAACGACTGTCGCTTGAGAAGAAGGCGACAATTCGCGCGGGCGCTAATGCGTACGAATGAGCGCCACAAAATTCAAGTTTGCTCCGGTCGTGCTTGTCGCGACGGTCGCCGCCGTGCTTCTCCGTTGCAAGCATCATCCAGCGCCGATCGTTCAAGCGTCGAGTGACGTTCCCATAGCAAGCACCAGCGTTGCCGGTCCACCGAGAGGCCACTATGCGGTGAGGATTGCCCTCAGATCGTACCGCGTTGCCGCCCGCCGCGGGATCCAGAAGACATCCCCTGGTTGAAGTCGTGTGGACCTTCGTGACGTCGATTCGAAGTTAGTGGTCGTCGACGTCGTCATCACATCAAGTATGCAGGGTACACATGGGCATTCGATTCGTTCTTTACATGGTGAGCGGCGTCTTTAGCGAAATGACGTTCTATGCGTTTCGCGTTTTCCTAACCGTCAAGCCGCGTGACTATCACCTTCCGGCGAAGACCTTCTTGTGGATGTATCCCGTCTACGGTTCGCTGGTTTTCATCTTCGAGCCGATCCACAACGCGATTCGTTTGTGGCCATGGTGGGGGCGCGGCGTGGCCTACGTGATTGGTTGTTTCGTTGTGGAGTACGTTGCGGGTTGGATCATCAAGCGGATCACGGGCAAGATCCCATGGGATTATTCGTACTCGCGCCTTCACCTGCACGGCCTCATTCGCTGGGACTACACGCCTGTGTGGCTAGCGTTCGGCTTCATTCTCGAGCGCTTGCACGATGCGTTTATCGCGACAGGCCCGGTGCTCTTGCGCGCGCTGGTTGGTGGTTGACAACGCGCCACGCCAACAATGTTGTGAGGGAGCTCTTCTCGGCGATGGATAGACCGCGACCACGCTAGACCCAGCAAATCGTGGGTCTGTTCGCTCGTTACTTTAACGTTTGCGAGTCGGAAACCCCCCAAAGAAAGGAGGATCGTGAGGGCGAGGGCGAGCCCGACCCGATCGCATGACGTTCCTCACTCGGGCTTGAGGCGATAGCCAACGCCAGCCTCAGTCAGAAGGTAACGGGGCCGCGCGGGTTCGCGTTCGAGCTTGTGCCGGAGCTGGCCCATGTACACGCGCAAGTATTGCGTCTCGCTCGCGTGCGAGGGGCCCCACACTTCGACAAGCAGCTGGCGATGGGTAAGTACCTTGCCTGCATGCTTCATGAGCGCGGCGAGTAATTTGTATTCGATGCGCGAGAGATGCACTTCTTCGTCGCGAAGGAAGACGAGGCGCTTTTCAAGATCAACACGGATCTCTCCGACGGTCTGCACATGCTCAATTTCGCGAGTCGTTCGCGCTGCGTGCCGTAGTGCGACCCGCATGCGCGCGAGTAATTCCTGTGTCCCGAAGGGTTTGGTAAGATAGTCATCTGCGCCGGCATCGAGCGCGGCAACTTTGTCTTTTTCTTGCCCGCGCGCAGACAGCACGACGATGGGCAAGGGTGACCACTCACGAATGCTCCGAGTGACGTCGAGACCGTCAATGTCGGGAAGGCCGAGATCGAGCAGCACGACGTCTGGGACATGCGAGCGTGCGAGCGTGACGCCAAGCCTGCCCGTTTCGGCCTCGATGAATCGATA
>JAHFDZ010000221.1 GCA_023248745.1 Myxococcales bacterium
CGATTCGACGCTTACAAAGGCGGTCGATGAGTCGGCCATCATCCGACGTGAGCGCGGCGATGTCAGTGAGGTTGAGCGACTTCTCAAAGTGAAGCTCGAGCGAGCGAAGCAAGAGGGCAACAAGGACTCGATGATCAAGCTTCTTGACGAGCTTGGTGGTCTCTACGAAGGTCCTCTCAAGGAGCCAGAACTCGCGGTCGACGCACTCGAAGCGGCGCAAGCGTTCGATCCCGACAATCGCGATCGCGAACACAAATTAGCTGACATCTACGCGAGCGAGCCGACGAAGTATCTCGACAAGGCCGTGCGCGCGCAGAACCAATTGCTCGGACGCAATCCCTATCGCGTGGAGGGCTACAAGCTCTTGCGCAAGCTCTATACGGATTCACGCCGCGCAGATTCAGCGTGGTGTGTATGCCAGGCACTCGTTGCACTCAACGGCGCCGAGCCCGATGAAGAGCGTTTCTATCAAAAGCACCGTGCGGAGAACGCAGCACCCGCGCAAGCCGCTCTTCGCGATGAAGATTGGCTTGAGCGACTCGCTGCGGATGACGGTGGTCTCACCCAAATTTTCGCAGCGATCGAGCCGATCATCGTGCAAAAATTCGGCAAGCCAGCCGCGGCGCTGGGTTTCGATGCTCGCTATGAGGTTGATCTCACGCGCCATCCGTACCCGATCTCGCAGATGATTCACTACGCGGCAGGTGTGCTCGCAATAGCACCTCCTCCGGTGTTTCAGAATACCGAGCTCGATGGTGGCCTATCGTTCGTGCCAAGCGCGCCGCCAGCGTTGTTGCTTGGTCGCGCAGCGTTCGAGGCTCAAGTGTCGAACAGCTCGCTCGCGTTCGTCGCGGGTCGACAGCTCGCGCTCTACCGACCGGGTTACGCCGTTCGGCAGCTCGTTCCGTCCGTCGGTGCGTTGAAGGCGTGGCTGTTCGCAGCGATCAAACTTGCGGTTCCACAGTTCCCCGTGGCAGCCGACAGCGCAAATGAGGTGAACGAGTCGCTCGCGCTGCTGACGGCAGGTCTCGCCGGAGGTGCGCGAGACAAACTCGTCAAGCACGTTCAAAAGCTGCTCTCGGCAAAGACCGCGATCGACTTGAAGAAGTGGATCGGCACGGTTGACCAAACCGCTGATCGCGCGGGCTTCCTGCTTGCGCACGATCTCGAGAGTGCTTCGAGCATCATTCGTACGAACGAGGAAGGGTCTAAGGATCGCATCAAAGACCTCATTTTATTCAGCATCAGCGACCGTTACTTTGCGTTGCGTGAACACCTGCGCATCAGCATCGGGTGATCGAGGGTCCGCATTTTACGCAAACGTCCTGGCGCTGCATTCGCTTCCCGTTCTCGAGCGATGCAGCGCCGCTTCTGACTTGATTTCTGCGGCCATCGCGACGACACACGGAGAATGCGACAACGTCTATCGAGTGGGTTTCTCGCACTCCTCGCGCTCCCGTCTTTCGTTTCGATCACGGCTTGCGACGAGAAGGCTGCGGGAGGCGGAGCGTCAGCGCCATCGGCTTCAGCGCCCGCGCCGAGTGCAAGTGCACCGTCCGCTCCGTCAGCCGCAGCGTCTGCGACAGTTGGTAAACCAACTGGACCATTCAATGTGGTACTCTTGTCTATCGATAGCCTTCGCGCAGACATGCCGTGGGCGGGTTACTCAAGGCCCATCGCCCCACGACTGACCGAACTCGAGAAGAAGGCGGTTAGTTACACGCGTGCGTACTCCGTTTCGTCTTACACATCGATGAGTCTTGGCGGCATGCTCGGGGGCAAGATCCCCTCGGGTCTCGTGCGTAGCGGGTTCTTCTTCGGCTTCTACTCGCCCGAGAACCTCATGTTCCCCGAGCTACTGCAGAAGGGCGGCGTCCATACGATGGGCGTTCATGCGCACTTTTATTTTCAAAAGGCGGGCATGGAACAAGGGTTCGACAACTGGGAGGTTGTCCCCGGCATCTCGACCGACAACACGACCGACAAGAACATCACATCGCCGCAATCGCTTGAGCTGGCGATCAAGGCTCTCTCCGATGAGCGATGCAAGAAGGGGCGCTTCTTCTTCTGGGCCCATTTTTTGGATCCACACGATGTGTACATGAAGCACCCTAACGTCGAGCCTTTCGGCAAATCCGAGCGCGACAAGTACGACGGCGAAGTGAAGTACACCGACGAGTATGTAGGTAAGTTGGTTGACTTCGTGCAGCAGCAGCCTTGGGCGGACCGTACCGTCGTGATCATCACCAGCGACCACGGTGAAGCATTTGGCGAGCACGGGATGTCGCGCCATGGCTTCGAGGTTTGGGAAAATCTGGTCCGGATCCCTCTCTTCATTTTGGCCCCCGGTGCGGCGCCTCGTCGCATTGACGTCCGCAGGAGCGCAATCGATCTCGCGCCGACCATTCTCGAACTTACGGGAACGCCGGCCGAAGCTTCATTTGAGGGTAAGTCGCTCGTCAAGGAAATTTACGGCGAGACGGCAGAGCCGCGAGACATCGTTGTCGATCTGCCGACGACTTCTGACAGCGACCGTCGTCGCGCGCTCATTCACGGCAACGATAAGCTGATTTGCTCGGGTAACGATAAGAACTGCCGCGCGTTCGATCTCGAAGCTGATCCCACAGAAGACAAGCCCATCGCGCGGGGCGAGAAGTACACATCGCTATTCGCGCTCTACCAAGCGCATGCGAAGACCATCACTGAGAAACCCACAACCAAGTGCAAAGCAGGTTGCCTCAACGGCGCGTATTCGCGCAATGTGAACCCCTAACATGTTCATTGTTGAGCCCATTGCTTGTCTACGTGACAACTACGCCTACTGGCTGACTTGCTCCGAAACAGGAGTCAGCGCGCTCGTCGATCCTTCCGAAGCAGACCCAGTGCTTGCGTCAGCTAGTGCTCACGGCCGCACGCCTTCGTTTGTGCTCTGCACGCATCATCATCTCGATCACGTCGGTGGCATACCGGGAATTGCGGCACGATTTTCTGATATAAAAGTGATCGGATCTAGTTACGATAAAGGCCGCATTGACGGTCAAACCGAAACCGTAACCGATGGCGACCAATTTACCGTTGGTGGTATCTCTGTCGAGGTCATGCTCGTTCCTGGGCATACGCTTGGCGCGATCGCATTTGTTGCGCGGGCAGGCGGGAAGACAGCGGTTTTCACCGGCGACACGATGTTTCTCGCCGGGTGCGGCCGGCTCTTCGAAGGTACGCCAGCAGACATGCACAAGTCGCTGCAACGTATCGTTGCCCTGCCGGCTGACACTCAGATCTATTGCGGTCACGAGTACACGGCTGACAATCTGCGTTTTGCAGCATCGCTTGAGCCTTCAAACGAAGCGATCACGCGTGCAATTGCGAAAACCGCTGACATTCGTTCGCGTGGCCTTCCGACAGTTCCGCATTCGGTCACGGAAGAGCGAGCGATCAATCCGTTTGTCCGCGTCCAGTTTGCGGAGTTGCGACATAACTTGGCGCTCGGCGCCGAAGCGAGCGATGTCGAAGTGCTCGGCGCGGCTCGCGAGGCCAAGGATAATTTTCGATAGAAAATTAGTCAGCGTTGGCAGGGACCGGAATGCTGATACGCGATCCTGTCACACGCGAAGGCGCTCGCGCGACCTGAGTGCCCTTTAGTCGAATGATGCCGAACGCAGCGAACACGCGCATGATCAAATAAGCCGGATCGATCTCGAACCATCGTGCGGCAAACGTTGGACTCTGTCCGTACTTGTGATGGTTGTTCTGAAAGAGTTCACCCATCGTCAAGAAGTCAAACGGCAGCGTGTTGCGCGAATCGTCGCTTCCGTTGAAATTGCGATAGCCGACCTTGTGACCAAAGTAGTTCACGATGGCGCCATGAATCGGGCCCATGAACCAGTGAATTGGCAACAGCAAGAATTGCCACCAATGGGTTGCGAACGCGAAATAGAACAGCGTGTACGCAGCACCCCACGCAAGCGGCCAGCCCCAACCATCCTGCGTCTTGTCGAGAAGGGGCCAAGATGGATAACGTCCGTCGTCAAACCGTGATTCGACCTCGAGCGTGCCTTCTTTGATCCCCGAGTAGATTTTGCCGGTACGGAGCATCATCTTGACAACATTGGGCTCTTGGATCGGTGAGTGCGGATCCTTCGGCGTGTCGCTGTAGGCGTGATGCATACGATGCAAGATCGCGTAGGCGCGTGGGGATAGATAGCTTGAGCCCTGAGTGAGCCATGCCATGAAGTGGAAGATGCGTTCCCAACTGCGAGACATCGTGAACTGGCCGTGGGCGCCATACCGGTGCTGGAAGAAGCTCTGGAAGAAAACCGAGCTCTGCCAGTGGAGGAGGAAGAGAATCGCGATCGTCACATGATCGATATAGCGCTGCAGAACCGCATGCGCGTTCATCGTTCGGTCGGGCTCGCGTCATGATCGAGTCACGGAGCGCAGACTCAAGCATCGTCACGATGCGTTACCATGGCGTCATAGTGCGCCCGTTCGCCTACCAGGTGACGCTCGATTGCTTTGCGTAGGCGCCCATCAGCAATGAAGTGCGCCGAGTAGGTAAGGGTTGGATCGAAGCCGCGCAAATATTTGTGTTCACCACCGGCGCCTGGTTCGAAGGTGTCGCAACCTTGCGAAAGGGCGTGTGCGATGCCCGCGTAGTAGCAGGTGTCAAAGTGAAGGTAGGGTATTTGCTCGCTGCAGCCCCAATAGCGACCGTAAAGCGTCTTACCTTTTTTAACGTTGAATGCGCCACTCACGATTGCGCCGTTACGTTTCGACACCACCCATGCAAGGCGGTTCGCGAAGCGTGTTGCAACGTCTGAGAAGAACGCTTCGTTGAGGTACACGTTGCCCCAATGATGCCGCTGCACGGTCGAAGTGTAAAAGCCGTACATAATCTTGACGATCTCTGGTGTGAGTTCCTGTGGTGAGGGCCAATGGTTCTCGATGCTCTGTGCGCGAAGCGATTGGATCTCGTGTTTGATCTGGCGCCGCCGTTTTGACGTGAGCGACGTCAGATAGTCGTCGAACGTCGCACGACCATTTCGGTGAAAATGAAATTGCACGTGCTTGCGGAGCAAAAGCCCGGCATTCGCCCATGCCTCAGCTTCTTCGCGCGCTGCGAAGAGTACATGCACGCCGCCGAGTTCCCGTTGGGTGCTCCATTTTACGATCTCAGGCGCAAGTTCGGCGATGAGAGCTTTTCTTTGTAACTTGTCCACGCACAATAATCTGGCACCGGTTGCGGGCGTGAACGGGACGCCAATGACGAGCTTCGGATAGTACGGAGCGCCCATGCGCTCTGCCGCCTCGGCCCACGCAAAATCGAACACGAATTCGCCTTCGCTGCTGGTGCGCACGTATGCCGGAATGGCTGCGATGAGTTTGCCATGCTCTTCGACTAACCAGTGCGCACCGAGCCAACCAGAATCGCGGTCGGCACACCCCGAACGTTCGAGCGCGCTGAGCCATGTCCACTCGACGAACGGTGAGTCGTCATCGCCGATGAGCGCGTCCCATTCTGATTGGTCAATGTCATTGACAGAATGAACGATGCGGATGTGCCTTGTCACGGGAGGCTATTCGTTTTCTAGCGACTACACAGGGCGTGTGGCGAGCCAGTAAGCGATACCCACACTGGCGGTAGTCAAGAGGACGCCGAACACTACCCATGCAAACGATTTCCACGAAGTTTGTCCGACTGGACGTTGCGTTGCGGCCTGTGCCCAGGCGCGGAGTTCGGCAACATCAAGGCCACCACGCATCTCGATGTTGGCCATCGATGTTCCACGCATTGGGGCTGACACTGCAACCTGGACGGGCGAACCAAGGGCGACGCGTGCGCCGAGTGATGCTGGCTTTTCGAGACGCTCCTTGACCGAGTTGGCCTTGTCGGCGTCGACAATGGCGGCCCATCGACCATCGCCGCGTTCAACGAGTTGCACGTTTTCGTGTTCGGCGATGCGCTCGAGATCGCGATGACTAGTCCTTGGTGCTTCGATCGCCATGACGACGACGTTGCGATGAACCACCATGCCCTCTGTTAGACGCGCGCGGCAAGGTGCGCTTGCGCTTAGACGTAACAGCGCATCATTGAGATCGTCGGAGAGATCGCCACCGCGCACAAGCGCGAGCAAGGGTTCCTCGACGGGTGCGCCCAGCGGCGTAGAGTCGATTGCACTGCTCGCGAGTTCGCGCAGCGTTTCTTCGCGAACTTCTGGCTCTCCGAGGACCGCACGACCCGCAGTGAGCGCGTGCCCGACCGCCTGAGCAACCCGAGATTCGTCGATGTGCAAGAGCTCCGATACTTCATCGTCGTTCAGAGAGTCTTCGAAGACGAGCGTTGCGAGCAGGGCATCGGGCGGCGAGAGTTTCGCTTTGATGCCGTCGAGTTTGGTGCGGGACGCCGCGGCGCGTGGGTCCGTAAAACGGATGGCTGCTAGCTCCGGAAGATCGCCATCAAGTCCCGTGATGTCGGTGCTGATGGCTTCGAGGTCGTCTCCAGCCGCTACTTGCTCGACGAGCATGTGTCTTCGCCGAGCGCGTCCATATGCGTGTCGCGAAAGCGATCGAATGAGCGCGTCCGGGGATGCAAGCGCTGCGGGATCGAGGGCGTTCGCTTCGAGCATCTGCCGAACAACCAACTCGAGTTCTGCAACGACGTCGCTTAGCGCGAGCGAATCGCGCCCTTGTTTCAGACTTGCGCGCGCATGCTTGACGAGCAGCGCACGATTCGCTTGGACGAATGTAGACACGAAAAGCGAATGTATCAGACGTTTACGTCTTCGCGGACGAGGACAAAATAGGCGTCCTGAACTTTACCTTTTATGGTTGCGCGCCCAATGGTGACGTGTTGGCTGATTCCACGCAGCGTGTCGACCATGCCTTCGTAGATAAAGCGGCCTAGTTTTGCCGAGTTGGAAATGATCTCCGGCCATTCCGTGCACTTTTCGGGTGGAAGTACCGTGTAGTCGACATCGACTTCGCCATCGTTTGCGCCGGCATGTGTGACGAAATACCCTGGACCGGTGACTGCGGTCATCGCCTGGTGGTTGTAGCCCCATAGCTTGTCGGTTACCGAGCCGTCTGCCGCCCGACAGAACCGTTTCTGGAAATTGCTGAACATCGGCAATGAGTTTTTTCCATGGTGAATTACCTCGCGCAGCGGATCGGTTGAGGGCGGCACGATGTCATCGACCGATATGGCGCGATAACCCTTCGCTGCCTCATAGAGGCGCGCCTGAATGCCTTTGTCCCACTGCTGAGTTTGATACAGACGACCGCTGTGGCCCAGCTCGTCGAGGTATCGGGTGAGCTGCTGGAGATTCGCTTCGGGTTCGAGGAACATGCGCAAGTTCATACGCACCTGATATGAGCACGGATTCGCGCGCATGCAAGCGTCCCTTGCGCAGGGTGCATTCGCCGCGTAATGACCGTGCCGCAGTGCGCGCCTGTGTCATCCAGCTCAACAGTCAGGACAACGTCGGGGCGAATCTCGAGCGCGTGCGCACGCGTGTCGAGCAAGCCGCATCCCTAGGCGCGGCGCTCATTACGTTGCCAGAGAACTTTGCGTTCGTCGGCACCGAGGACGAGAAACGTCAAGTTGCTGAATCAATTGCGAAGCCTGGTCCGATCGTTCAAGCGCTACTCGAGCTTGCAAAATGTCACCGCGTACACATCGTTGCGGGTGGTTTCCCTGAGCAGAGCGGCGACGCTCAAAGGCCATACAACTGCTCTTTGCTTGTGGGGCCGGAGGGCATTGTTGCGGCGTATCGAAAGATACACTTGTTCGACGTTTCCCTCCCGGACGGAACAGTCCTTCAAGAGAGCAAGGCGACACGTGCGGGCTCCGAGCCTGTTGTGGCCTCCGTTGACGGCGTCTGTGTGGGAATGACCGTTTGCTACGACCTTCGCTTTCCCGAGTTGTTTCGCAAGCTCCTCGACGGTGGAGCTCGAATTGTAACTGTTCCAGCGGCGTTTACGCTGACGACAGGCAAAGACCATTGGCACGTGCTGCTCAGGGCGCGTGCGATAGAAAATCAAGTTTACATTCTCGCTCCGGCGCAACACGGCAAGCATCCGCTCGGTCGTCAGACTAACGGCAAGTCGATCGTGATTGATCCTTGGGGCGATGTGATTGCGCAAGTTAGCGAGGGTGAGGGGATCGCCGTTACGGACTTAGACTTCACGTACCAAGACCGCGTGCGCGCGAGCTTGCCGTGCTTGTCGCATCGTAGGATCTAGCGATGCGCGTTCCATTTGTTGATCTCACTGGACAGCACGCGCCCTTGCGCAAAGAGATCGATTCGGCCATCGCACGCGTTGTCGATGGTGGCCACTTTGTCGGTGGTCGCGAAGTTGCATCATTTGAGGAAGAATTCGCGGCATCGCTCGATGTGCCTTGCGCTGTAGGCGTTGCTTCAGGCACGGACGCTCTCGTCCTTGCACTGTAATCGCTCGGTGTTGGGGCAGGTGACGATGTGATCACAACCCCGGTATCGTTTGTCGCAAGTACCGAGGCGATCGCGCGGGTGGGGGCTCGGCCGGTGTTTGCCGACATCGATGATTCGGACCTCAACTTATCGCCGGAAGCTGTCGTCAACGTACTTTCCGAATACGTCCGCGGCTCGGATGGAACGCTGCGCTCACGCGACGGCAGAAGAGCTGTGGCAATTCTTGTCGTGCACCTATTTGGAGCGCCTGCTGACGTCGAATCGTTCGCCGCAATTGCCAAAGAACACGGACTCGTGTTGATCGAGGACGCAGCCCAAGCGTTTGGCGCGACCGTGCGTGGCAAGTCCGTGGGCACGTTTGGCGATGTTGGTTGCGTCAGCTTCTTTCCGACAAAGACGCTTGGGGCGATGGGCGACGGTGGTGCGGTTGTGACTCGCGATAGTCAAGTTGCTGGACGCGTGAAGCAGCTTCGAGAACACGGAGCTGTAGGCAACGAAGTTTACGATCACGTTGGGTACAACAGTCGCCTCGATGCGCTTCAAGCTGCTGTGCTCCGCGTGAAGTTGCCGCATGCGGCTGCCTGGAACGAGGAACGCAGCGCGATCGCTGCCCAATACGTTGAGCGCCTGCGCAACGTGCCAGGATTTTCGTTCCAAAGGACGACGCGCGAAGGCCTATCGCGTGTGTTCCATCAGTTTGTCGTACGAGGTGCTCGAAGCCTCGACGCGCACGCGCGCCTGCGAAGCGCAGGCATTGAGACCCGTGAGTATTACTTGCGGCCGCTGAACGAGCAGCGTGCACTTGCGCCCTTGTCTCGCACGCCTCTGCCGATTCCATGTGCCGAAAGTGTGTGCGGCGATCTGCTTGCGCTGCCAGTTTTTCCTGGGCTCTCGCGCGAGATGGTCAATTATGTTGCCGATGCGCTTGCATCGCTTTGAAGCGCGCGCTGACGCGTAACCCTGCGCGTTTCCCTCTAGATGGGCGCTGCGCGTAGCGGGTATGTGCTGCGCACGGCTATTTGGGGGCCGAAACTACGTTTCGCCCCCAAACCCCCATCTTCCTTCACTACGAAAAGATGATTCGTGCAACTGGGCAATTTGCTACCCGGGTGTCCACCTGGATCGCTTCCCTACGCACGCTAAGAGCGTGCTCGGTCGCTGGGTTGGTGGGCCTGATGGTGCTGCCTTGCAGGATTGAGGTCGAAGCTTGCGTTCAGCACGGGCTGTTGCACACGCAAAGCGATGAGTGGGTGGTAGCGTCCGACACTCACGCGAAACGTGCCTCGTTGTACACGCAAAACGACAAATGGTGGTGCCGTCCGACACACCCACGCGAAACGTGCCTACCGACACAAACTAAAGATGACTTCGCGCAACGTCTGCCCAGGCGCCTGTCGGTTCAAGCTCGAGGTATTGCTTCCAGTGCACGCGTGCGCGCTTGCGATCGCCTGTGCGCTCGCAGGCAAGAGCAAGATTGAAGTGCGCGTCTGAGAAGCGCGGGTCGCGTTCGAGGGCGAGGTCGAAAAAGCGAATCGCGCCTTCGTAGTCTTGGCGATCGAACATCATGTAGCCGAGGTTGTAGTGCGCCTCGGGTTGGCCTTCGTCGTATTGTAACGCCTTGTGATATAATTCATTCGCGGCATCGAAGTTTCCTTGGCGAAACTTGATGTTGCCCATGTTCGTGTAAACGATGGCCAACGTTGGATCGAGCTGCAAAGCGCTTTCGTAGAGTTCGATTGCTTGAGGAAAAGTTTCTGGTCGTTCGTCGAGCGCGCTTGCCTCAAGATAGTAGTCGTATGCCGTTTGGCGCCTGTCGCTCGAGATTGATGGACGCAGTACGCGCAGGACATCTTCCTTGAGTGCGCCCACTTCGAAGTCGAGGAGCATTTGCCCCGTGACAGGCTCGAAGTTGCCGTCGCTGCTGCGCACTACAATTTTGCGGCCGTCGCTTACGATGCGAAGTTCGTGAAGTGGCTTGGTGACGCGCGGCAATGTG
>JAHFDZ010000435.1 GCA_023248745.1 Myxococcales bacterium
TGCCACGATGACGTACTTCAATGGTGACTCGCCGGCAGGGTGCTCTTGCTTGAGTGACTCTCTTGTGGTTCTTGCTTCGTCGATTCGCGCGAGGGCGGCAGTCGTTGCGGTTGCGATGGCGCTGGTTGCCTCGCGATCCGTCGGCCCACCAACACCGTCGTCGAGTACAGCGCTGTAAGCGAGTTCTTCCGCCGCTTCTTGGATGCTACGCGCGCCGCGACAAAGGGCTCGGGCCACAAAGGTTGCAATGCCGCGATCGAGCAGTCCCGCCGCGTGGTATCGATCGACAACTAAGTTGACGAGTGGAACACCTTCGTCGCTCACGCCTCCGGCGCCGTAGGCTCTGAGAATGGTGCGCTCGACGCCGACCGTCGTATGCGCATCGATGAATTGCTGAACATCCGCTGCGATCGCCTGAGCGAGTTCGCGACAGCGAGCGACCTTTTGTACGTCGACGGGCACCGTTGCCATGTCTCTATTGTGGGGTACGCGAGGGCGTTCTCCAACTTCGGAGGCTGTCAGGGCACTAAGTACCCAACCGCGCAGCATCCAAGTCCAACCACGATGGCGATCGGCCAACGTTTTCCAAGCCGCAGCGACGCCAGCATGGCAACCGGGGCGAACGCGATCAAGAGCACGTTGAGCCACGCCGGACGACCGTGAACGCGATCGCGCGGGCCGGCGGTACTAAACCATTCGGTTTCAATGCGTGCTGCCTCTCGTGCGCGTTCGGCGATTGTTTTGAGCGCGTCGTCATGCGCTTCTTCTGCATGTTTCGAGACTTGCGCAAGGACGACCTCTGCACGAGATCGATGCGACGTGAAGGGACACCACGAGCGCGAACCCTCCTGCGCAAAAGCCGTCGCGTCGAGATAGTGGTGCTGCGACAATGCGAGTTCCGCGCGCTGCGTTGCAGTCTCTGCGCGCATGTAGACCTGGGCACATCCGACACCAAGGACAAAGGTGACGCCAAAAGCGATCAATAGCCGATCGATTGTGGTCACTGAAAATCTCGATGCGCAAAGAACGCGGCGCTGAAAATTAGCAGGATGACTGTGTAACAAAGCGAGTGCAGCGCAGCGTTTGCAACGTACGTTGCGACGGGCGTTCCGCTCACTTGGTCCAGCAAAAGCGGGCGCGCAGGGACATAAAGGTAAAGATTCGGAACGATCTTTGCCACCACAACGCCGCCTGTGTGCAAGGTCGAACCAAACACCTTCGGGGGAAGATTTCCGAGCGTGTCTGCGCTTCGTCCAATGGCGAAGATGCCGAGCGTAAAAATTGACGTGAGAAACGGCGAAGAGAACGACGAGAAGAACACGGCCACCGCGGTCACGATGCTCACTTCTGCAAACGCGAGAATCGAGAAGCTTGCTACGAGCTGACGATTTTCACCCGCTGGCGCAGCGAGCCAATAGGAAACGAGTACGAGCGCAAGTGACCAAGGCACAAGTGCGTAAATGCGCTGCCGCTTCATGACGATTAGCAGAACGCCGAGCGCCACCAGTGAGCCCGCCAGTGTGCCGATCGCCAGGGGTATGCTCTTTGCGTAACCGACGAGGATCAAAAATAGGGCCGATGCATCAATCGCGATGAACACCGCAAGCGTGAGAAGCGTGCCGCAGTACTTGCCGAGCACATATTCGTGTCGGTGAAGCGGGCGACTCAGAATGGGGAAAATCGTTTTTAGTTCGAGCTCCCGATGAAGCGACGTTGCACCGAGAACAACGGCTGTGAGAACCGCGTAAAGTGATAGCGACGCCGAGCCCACGTTGGCCAGCACACGCGGCTGTTGCAACGTCAAGGATGCGACCACCATCGCGTAGGCGCATGTCGCCAGCGCAAGGGCGACGATGCCGTGCAGAACGCGTGCTCTTACGGCCTCGCGATACGCGTTCGTGCTAATCGTGAGAACGCGCCTGAACATACTGACGCGTGAGGTTACCGCAACGTTTCAACAAACGGGAAGTAGCTTGACCAACTGATCGATCCGGTTCGATGCAGCCTACGGAATGACGACGATGCGGACTTTGGGTCCGATGGCGACTTCGAGTTCGCGCGGTGCTTCGACGATATCTCCGTCGATAAAAAACTGTTGTGTCGATTCGATCGAACGGAGCACGGCTTTGCTCGTGAGCGTGTCGTAAGCCACATGACTTTGAAACGGCTTTGCCGCCCACACTCGGCTGAGGTTGCGAACCACTTGCATGGTCGATCCATGAACACCGAGCATCTGGAACTTTCCGGGCTCATCCTTGAAGCGAGAGAACGGACGAAAGTTGAGTCCCATTTGATCGATGGTGCCTGCAGTGATGGCGAAGTAGTCGCGCACGCCCCATTCGTCGCCATCGTTGAACGAAACGCTGCCACGCCATCGTGCGGACATGCGTCGAATCGTCTCTCCACCGACCATCGCGCTGCCGACGCCTCGAAGGAGTGTTTGAGCGGCAACAGCGGGGGAGGGTTCGGGCGAGCGATAGTACTCGCGAAGGAACCCGCACATCACGCCGGTGCCGAAGAGGAACCCATACTGGTCGCCAACTTTCATGACGTGACGCTCTACATCCTCGAGAGGACGAGCTGCGCGTTCGTTGTATGCCCGGACTAAGCGTGCGAGTAAGCCTTCCGGGCGGCCTGCGCCGGTGCCGATGCTGTTGGCAGTGGTGTTCATCGTGCCGCCGCGTAAGAGCGCGATTTGCGGCAGAGCCATACCTTGGTAAACGTTGATAAATCCGGTGAGCGTTACGTGATTTGTGCCGTCGCCACCGCTGATGCCCAAAACCTGAATGTTGAGCCGCTTAAAATCCTCGGCAATGCGGTGCAGCTCATCAATTGAGTGTGCTTCGCGTACAACGCCATGATCGCCAAGCCTGCGCGCGAGTCTGGTGGCTGCCTTGGGGTTGCGAAGGTTCCGGCGGCTCTTGGGATTGAGTACGATTCCGATACCTTGCATGCTTGCCCCTTGCTCTTTCATACGGCAGGTGCTCCGTCAACTCGGAGTTTTCGACAAAAACGGCTACGGTCGCGCTTGATGAGTGCATTTGATGCCACGAGAGAGTCGGCTTGGATCATGCCGACAGTCGATCGGCGCGCTTTGGTTGTCGAAGGGCGCGATAGGAAAAGTTGGCTCAATGGGCTTGTGACCTGTGACGTCGCTGCGATGACGCCAGAGAGCGCGAAGTACGGCCTCGC
>JAHFDZ010000222.1 GCA_023248745.1 Myxococcales bacterium
CGTGGGTCAGGGCGAAGAAGCGTCGTTCGTGAGCAATACCTACCTCGGCGAAGTCATCCTGAGCGGGATGCGAGCCGCGTTGCGGGGTGAGATCATCGTCGAGGTTTCCTTCGAGGTAGACTCAGATGGGTCGCTTCAGGTCAGCGCGATGGAACTTGGCACCGGAAACGAAGTGCACGCGACGCTTCAACTCGTTGGCGTCGATCCGGAGCTCAGCATCGAACAAATGATGGATCGCAGCGGTCAACGCATCGCCCCCACTTGAACAAGGGGATTGACGATGACCGACCTCGAACGCATCTACGACTGGCTAGCGAACCTCGACCAGCTCAACCACTACGAGTTGCTTCGCGTCGCCCCCAAAGCAACTCACGACGAAGTGCGCCACGCCTTCCACGCGTTCGCTGCGATTTTTCATCCCGATGCGCAAGCCGAGCGCAATGACATCGAGCGAGCCGCGCTCACGCGTATCTTCCGCCGCGGAGCCGACGCTTTCCACGTGCTAAGTGACTCCAAGGCACGCGCAGCGTATGATCTCAATCTTCGCCAAAAGGCCAAAAAGCGCTGAGCTTTACGTGGCAGGTCGCTACAAATCCATCGACTATCGCGCTCGCCCCTGTCAATCCTTGAACACCCAAGCGCGCGGCACTACCGTCGCACCGTGACCCTTCGCCGCATCCTTCACGTCGCGTTCATTGCCACTTTGTTGGTAACCGCGGCGCAATTGATCACCACGTTGTATTGGGCGTTCATGCGCGCGCCGGTCGAAAAGACGATGGGCATCGTGCAGAAGATTTTCTATTTCCACGTACCAAGTGCGTACGCAATGTATCTCGGCGCGGGCGCTTGCCTTGTGGGCTCGGTGCTCTATCTCGTCAGACCTACCGACGCGAGCGATGCGCTCGCACGAGCCGGTGCCGAGCTTGCGGTGGTGTTCGGTCTGATTGTGATCACCACAGGCCCACTTTGGGCCGCAAAGGCATGGGGCTACTTTTGGACTTGGGATCCGCGACTCACGACAACGCTTCTCAGCGTGATGCTTTACGTCGCCTACCTATTGCTTCGAACCTTCACCGGAGACGGAGCAGCCGAGCGCAAATTCGCTGCCGCTCTTGGCATCCTGGGCGCGGCGAACCTGCCCATCATTCACTTCAGCGTGCAAAAATGGAGCGGTCAACACCCCACCGTCATCACGGGCAAGGGCGGCGGCCTGCAACATCCAGATATGAGAATCGCGCTCACGCTCGGCTTCTGCACCTTCACGCTGCTCGCCATTCACCTTTTGTGGATGCGCACTCGAATTGAGATCGCGCGTTCAAAAGTTGCGGCTCTTGAAGAGAGCCTTCTCGACCTTGAGGAACTATCCTAATGCCCGCTTTGCTCGACGCACTGCCGCCCCCGCAAGACGCTCCAAGCGATCGTTCGACGACGTTTCAACCCGTAACTGGGGGCGCCGAACAGCGCGACGGAATGAAGCTTATGGTGACGGCCTACGCGATCGTTTGGCTCGTCCTCTTGGGTTGGGTGATCATGGTGTGGTTGCGCCAACGAGTGCTTGACGATCGCATTCGCGAACTCAGCGGCACTATCGATCGCATCACCAAAACACGCATCCACCGGCTATGAAATTTCCCGGTCCCGAACACTTACTCTTCATTCCAGCCATGTTGCTCATCGGGATCGTGATCGGCTGGATCTTGGGCAGCCGCGCCGCTCGCGAGCAACTGCTCAAGCAAAAGCGTCGCCTTCGAGAATAGTCTGTCCCATCAAGGAGCCTCACCATGTTCGACTTTGAGATGACCGAAGAGCAACGTGCCCTCGTCGATACTGCGCGCCGTTTTGCCAAGGAGCGCATCATTCCAATTGCCGCCGAATGCGACGAGAAGGCGCACTTTCCGATGGACGTGTTCAAGGACGCGTGGAATCTCGGTCTCGTCAACCCGACCCTACCAAGCGAGTATGGCGGCGCTGGCCTCTCTGATGTGGAAGGCACACTCATCACCGAAGAGCTCGCTTACGGTTGCGCAGGCATTCAAACGAGCATGACGTGCAACACGCTCGGCTTCACGCCCATCAAACTCGGCGGAAGCGAAGAGCAAAAAAAGAAGTACCTCGGCTGGCTTTCGTCTGAGCCAATCTTCGTCAGTTACGCAACGAGCGAGCCTGGCGCCGGCAGCGACGTCGCAGGCCTTCAGACACGCGCGACTAAAGACGGCAACGGCGGCTACGTTTTGAACGGCACGAAGCAGTGGATCACGAATGCGAACCACGCAAGCTTCTACGTCATCTTTGCCACGATCGATCCTGGGCAACGTCACAAGGGCATCGGTGCCTTCATTGTGCACCGTGACCAAGGGGGCGTTCGCGTCGGTAAGCACGAGAACAAACTGGGACAACGCGCAAGCGACACCGCCGCTGTCACTCTAGAAGACGTTCGAGTCCCCGCCGCACAAGTTCTTGCCGAGCCCGGCTTCGGTTTCAAGCTTGCGATGGAAACGTTCAACCAGACGCGCCCCGATATCGGCGCGCTCGCGATTGGCATCATGCGCAGATGCCTCGACGAATGTGTCGCCTACGCCAAAGAGCGAAGAACGTTCGGCACCCCAATCGCGAACCACCAGATGATCCAAGCCATGCTCGCCGAGATGGCCATCCGCATCGAAGCGACCAGCTTGCTCGTGCGCAAAGCCGCATGGAACCTCGACAAAGGTCTTAGAAACCCCGTCGTATCCTCGTTTGCGAAGGCCTATGGGGCAGACTCAGCAATGGCGACCGCAATTGATGCAGTGCAAATCTTTGGTGGCTACGGTTACACAAAAGAGTATCCCGTCGAGAAACTGATGCGCGACGCGAAGCTTCTGCAAATTTACGAAGGCACGAGCCAAGTGCAGCGAATGGTGATCGCAAAGCATCTCCTCGCGTAGATGACTTCTCTCAAGGCACGCGCGCTATCACCGGCCCTTGTCGCTGCGTGCGCCCCACCACCCGCATCGCCACGCAGCGACGAGAATCGCGTGATCGTCGGTGATGCCCCAAAAAGCAACAATGGAGGTTACCTATTCGCGATGCGGTCGCCGCTGAGCACGCTTGGGGTCCTCCGCGCGGACGGGTTCAGTCGTCAAGAAGCGGAATCATTCGGAACGAAGCTCGCGCACGGGATTGAAACTTGCGTAACACGCGAATTTTCTCGCGGCGCTCTAATCGCTGGGGCAACCCGGCTCGAGGTATCCATCGACAAGGCAGGCACGATCGGCCACATCGACATGACGAGCGAACCACCGAAAGCGCACTCGGGAGCCCTACTTTGCGTGGTTTCGCCACTGCACGCGATCGGTTTTGGCGAAGGCGTGGCGCGGTTGATCTCCGTCGAAGTTCTGTGGGGCGCGTCGAAATAGGATCGCGTGAGTTTTAGCGGAGCGAGATTCATTCAATCCCGCTAAATTGCCGCTCATTTGCGTCTTTTTGATACGAGAGCCTATTGCTCTATCCACTGCGAAGAGTGACAGTGCACGCCAGTCATGTCGACGGCAAGGGGATGATTCCGATGAAGAGCTGGGCATTGCTCCCGATTGTGCTTGTTGGTTGCTCGAGCGCAGTTGACAGCGAGGTATTGGGGAAAAAAGGCAATGTACCGGGCGCCGCAGGAACGGGCGGCTCAGGCGAAACCACGAAGCCAGCCAGCGCACTATTCGTCGCAACCGACGTCACGATAACCGAGGTGGCGCTCTTTCAAGGCGTGAAACTCTCGCTCATGAAAGACGGCGCAGCCGGTAAGAACACCTATGCTTCAGCCGTCGCGGGTCGGGGCGGGCTCGTTCGCGTCTATCTCAAACTCGGCCAGAGCTACACCGCGCGATCCCTCACCGCAGAACTCACGTTGCGCAGCCCAGATGGCACCGACACCATTCGACAAAGTAAGTTGACCGTTAGCCAAAACTCCACCGACAGCTCACTTACCTCGACGCTGAATTTTACACTTGCGGCTGCAGACATTGCGGCAGGATCGTCGTTCAAGGTGCGCATTCTCAACGATACCCTCATTACGACGATCGAAGGTGCGCCCGCACAATACCCAGACGACAATAGCGTCGCGTCGTTCAACGCGGTTGCGTCCGGAAAACTACGCGTCAAGCTCGTCCCTGTACGTTACGACGCAGACGGCTCAGGCCGCCTTCCCGACACAAGCGCAGAACAAGTCGAACGCTATCGCACGGCCTTTATGGAGCAGTACCCAGTGACCGATGTCGAAGTCACGGTGCGCGACGCCATCGCGTGGACAAGTGCGATCGGTGCAAACGGAAGCGGCTTCGACGACGTCCTTGAAGAGATGGTGTACGTGCGTGCGTCCGATCGTCCGAGTAGCGACGTTTATTACATGGGCATTTTCGCGCCCACATCGTCGTTCCAAAAATACTGCGGCGGTGGCTGCGTCACGGGTCTCAGCGGCCTCGTCTACAACGCATCCGATTCGCAGGGCCGAGCGAGCGTTGGCGTCGGTTTCTCGGGCACCAGCTCAGCCGATACGAGCGTCCACGAAGTGGGGCACGCTCACGGCCGTGAGCACTCACCATGCGGTACAAGCGGTTCACGAAACTATCCCTATGCGAACGGCGCGATTGGAAGTTGGGGTTACGGGATTTTGAGTAAGAAACTTTACAGTTCAACTTCTTACTCAGATTTCATGGGCTACTGCAATCCAACTTGGGTGAGCGACTACACGTACGGAGCGCTGCTCACGCGCGTGAAAGCCGTGTCACCACTCACCAAGAGCTTCGCGTTGCCAGGCGGCGAGTATCGATTCGTCAAAATCAACGCCGATGGCAACCTACGTTGGGGTCGCAGCGTCACCCTTCCAGAAGCGCCAACCAACACGCCCACGGCAATCCGCGCAATCGAAGGAAACGGCACCATTCGTAATGTAACAGGTTACTATTATCCTTTTGCCGAAACCGCGGGCGGATACATGCTCGTTCGCAAGTCCGATGTGAGCGGAAAACGCATCGAAATCGATCTCGAAGGCGCCACCCGGACACTTCAGTAGCGCCTCACGCCAGGCGTTATTCCTCGCGCGCCAATCCGCAAGCGTCGGCTTGCTGGTGGCGCCGCGGTACCCCAGCGTAAGGCACGCCCTTTACTTACTGGGTCGCGATGAGGATTTTACGAATGAAACGGTGGTCTCTTATTTCGGTCTTTCTGGTCGGATGCTCGCAGGCGGCTCAGATCAATCCTCCTGTGGAGGACGGCGGCGTAGTCGAAGAAGTAACCCCCGAAGACGCCGGACCCAAAGATAGTGGGCCGGTGCGAGACGGCTCGAAGGCTGACGTTGGCCTCGAAGAGCAGACCCCGCCGAGCCCGCCCGTTCCCGCAACCGATCTCGAAATCAGCGAGATCGCGCTTTTTCAGGGGGTCAAGGTGCCGCTAATGAAAGACGGCGCCGCGGTGAAGAGCGTCTATGCGCCAGTGGTCGCAGCTCGCCCTGGCCTCCTGCGGGTTTACCTCAAGCTGAGCCCAACGTTCCGCACGCGAGAACTAACGGCTGTGCTCACGATCGGCACGATTGAACGCACCGTGAAGCTGGACGTCAAGCAGGGTTCCTCCGACAGTGAACTCAACTCCACAATGAACTTTGCGCTCGGCGCAGAGGACATCGCGCAAGGAAACTCCACGTTCAAGGTTCGCATCCTCGGCCCCACTTATCCTGGTGCGCCGACGACTCCGCCCGCGCAATACCCCGCAGGCATCGGCAACGCGTCGCTCGACGCAGTCGGCTCGGCCAAGCTTCGCATCGTCCTCGTCCCTGTGCGTTACGATGCGGACGGCTCAGGACGTTTGCCCGATACCAGCGCGGCAACCGTCGATGCGTACAGCAAAGCGTTCTACGAGCTCTACCCAACAACGGGCGTCAACGTCACCGTTCGCAATGCTGTGTCTTGGAGCTCTGCCATTGCTGCGGATAGGACAGGATGGCACGAGATCCTCGAACAGATGACGGCGTTGCGCGCGCAGGACAATGCGGCAACAGATGCGTACTACTTGGGAATTTTTTCACCCGCGGCAACGTTCACCACCTACTGCGCGAATGGCTGCACGGCAGGCCTCGCCTCACTCATCACGAATCCCAACGACTCGAGCTTTCGAGCAGGCGTTGCGATCTCCTATAGCGCAGACGCATACAGCCTAGAGGCGAGCGTGGAGGCCGCAACGCACGAGGTCGGGCACCTTCATGGACGCAGCCACGTTGGCAACACAGGGACCAACCCACGCTGTGCGATTCCATCAGGTCTTGACGCGTCTTATCCCTACGGCGGCGACAGCTCGATCGGAAGTTGGGGCTACGGATTTTTGGGTAAGACTCTTTACAGTCCAGATAAGTACGCAGATTTCATGGGCTACTGCATCGACAACTGGATCAGCGACTACAACTACGGAGCGCTTCTCACACGCACGCAAACTGTCGCGACATTGACCAAGAGCATTGCGGCTCCGGGTGGCGAATACCGGTTCGTGCGAATCGGCGAAAACGGCAACTTACGCTGGGGCCCCACCGTCACATTTCCCACCGCGCCGAAAAACAATCCGACGACGGTGCGCGTTGCCGACGGAAGCGGGAACATTCGCAACGTTACCGGTTACCATTACCCTCACGGCGATGGCGAAGGCGGCACCCTTTTGGTTCGCGCTTCCGAGGTTAATGGCAAGCGCATCGAGATCGACGTGAAGGGTCTCACGCGCTCGCTCCTCGCACCCTAAGGCGCAACTGGTACGCAATCGGCGCCACTGAACCACGGTTCACAAGCGCGTCTCGACTGTGATGCCTATTGCGTTGATGGCGAGGGCGCGGCACAGTTCGCTCCCCCGCGTAGCGCGTGCGTCTGCGGATTGAGCGGAGTTGGCGTATGAAATCGTTGTCCCTACTTTGCCTCGTTCTATCCGGTTGCTCAATGACGTCGTTGTATCCAGACGACTACGATCCTTGGGATAGCGACGTTGAAGTTACGTCCGACGGTGGCGATGCGGCGGCGCCGCAAGGTCCTCCCGTCGTCGCAACTGACATCGCGATTACCGAAGTGGCGATGCTTCAGGGCGTGAAGATTCCTCTCATGAAAGATGGCGCCACTGGCACAAGCGCGTATGCGTCGCTCGTCGCAGGTCGACCAGGTCTTCTGCGCGTTTACGTGAAGCCGAGTGCAAGTTTTCGTTCGCGCGAGATCACGGCCGAATTGACCCTCACGGACGCGAAAAAGGTAGCGACGGTACGCCAAGTCAAGCTGACGGTGAAGCGAGCATCAACGGATGCTCAGCTCGATTCGACAATGAACTTTACGATCGCCGCAGAGGACGTCCCTTCCGGATCGTTCACGTTCAACGTGCGTTTGATGAGCGCGCCACAAGCATCGACCGATGGTGTACCCGCGCAATATCCCGCTGACCTCAGCAGCGCCGGGATCAAGACCGCGTCATCCGGCAAGCTGCGAATCGTCGTCGTCCCAGTGCGCTACAACGCCGACGGCTCAGGCCGCGCACCGGATACGAGCGCGGCAGTCCTTGACGCGTACCGCACCGCATTTTTCGAGATGTATCCCGTCACGGCCGTCGAAATCAGCGTTCGTGCTTCGATCAATTGGAGCGGCGCGATCAACGCAGACCGCAGTGGCTGGTCCGAAGTTCTCAACGAGATCATCGATCTTCGCGCCAAGGACATGCCCACAAGCGATGTCTATTACATCGGCACGTTTGCGCCTGCGTCGTCCTTTGGCAACTACTGCATGAATGGGTGTACCGCCGGGCTGGCCACGTTAGTGAGCAGCGCGAAAGACTCAAGCTTGCGCGCAGGCGTAGCCCTCGGATTTGGTAGTGACACCTACACGACCCTCGCAGCAGTTCACGAAACGGGACACCTTCACGGCCGCAAACACGCCCCGTGCGGCGAGCCAGCGAGCATCGACAAGGCGTTCCCTTATAGCGACGGATCCATCAAAACGTGGGGTTACGGCGTTCTGACCAAAGAACTCTACAGTCCCGACTATTCAGACTTCATGGGCTACTGCGGCGCAAACTGGGTTAGCGACTATACGTACGCGGCGTTGCTCACACGCCAACAGGCGGTCTCGCCTCTCGAAAAGGGCCTCACGCTACCGGGCGGCGAATACCGCTTCGTTCAAGTCGGCGCTGACGGGAACGTCCGATGGGGTCGAACAATCAACTTTCCCGCCGCGCCCACGAGTAACCCGACGAGCATTCGAACCGCAGACGTAAGCGGAATTATTCGCAACATTACCGGTTACTATTATCCCTACAGCGACGATCTCGGAGGAATCTTGCTCGTCCGCAAGTCCGAAGTTGCGGGCAAGCGCATCGAAATCGATCTCCGCGGCACAACACGATCGCTTGCGTCTCAGTAGCATCAGAAGGCTACCGACCTTCGATTGCGCGACTACAGTGCCCCACTCATGCGCGCCTCGTTTGCACTCGCCCTTTTGGCCCCAAGCTTGGCTTCGTGCAGCAGCGTAGACCCTGCCACGCGAGACGCGCTGCGTGACATCACGATTACGAGGGTCTCGCTACAGCAGGGTGTTGACCTCACGCTCGTGAAAGACGGCGCAGAGATATTGCCTCCGTACGCGTCGCCAATCGCCGAACGCGCGGGGATGCTGCGCGTCGAGTTCACGCCAAGTTTTTCAGATATTCGCGCGGTCACCGCACAGCTCGTCCTTGACTACGGTGAAGGCGTCACCACGCTCAAGGAAGTTGTCAACCAAGTTGATGGTTCCAATATTGGACAATCAACCAACTTCGAGCTGGACGCAAACGATCTCAAGACGAACACCAAATTTCGCGTTCGGTTCGTCCCCGGCCCAACTGGCAGCGTCACCGGCTCAGGAAGCCCTGCCGAATATCCCCCAAAGGCCGCTCCGCCTGCTGAATTCAGACTTCAGCGGAGCGGAACGTTGCGCATTAAGCTAATCCCCATTCGCTACGATACAGACGGGTCTGGGCGCATCGCCGACTCAGGACCCACGCACGTGGAAGAGCTCAAAAAGCGATTTTTGGATCTCTATCCGGTGACAAGCGTCGATATCACGGTGGGCGACCCCCTCCCCTGGAGCCAAAAAATTGGTCGCAACGGCGAAGGGCACGACGACCTGCTCGACGAGATTGCGGCGCTACGCGCACAAGAGAGTCCGGACTTCGACGTTTATTATCTCGGCCTCTTCGCAACCACCGCGACATACGCCGAGTACTGCGGCCATCAATGCACAACAGGCCTCAGCGTACGCGCAACGAACGCGCGATCCGCCGAGAGCCGCGTAAGCGTTGCCGTTGGCTACGCCGAAACGCGATCGATGGAGAGCTCGTTGCACGAGATCGGCCACGCCCACGGCAGGGCACATGCACCGTGCGGCGGTGCCGGCAATCCCGACGCATCGTTCCCGCACGAGAAAGGCACGCTTGGCGCCGAAGGCTACAGCGCCCTCGCAAAAAAATTCTACGACCCCGCGAAGAACTTCGACTTCATGAGCTATTGCGATCCCGCTTGGGTCAGCGACTACACGTTTGGTGCGCTTCTCACTCGCGTCCAAGAACTCACGACGATGGAAGCGCCACAACATGGCCTCGTCGTGCCGAAAATCATGCGCATGCTCCAAGTGCGTCCCAGTGGCGAAACCAAATGGGGGCGTCATCTCCGATTGGCCGGAAGACCGAATGGCGAACCCATCGGCATCTCCCTCACGGCGCAAGATGGCCAAAAATCGATCGTGACTGGCTACAAATACGACTACCTGCACAGCAGCGGCGGCACCGTTTGGGTGCCATCGGCCGAAGTTTCAGGTAAGCGCGTCGAGCTCGTCTTCAATGATCTGAAGATCGAGCTCGATGGCGCCGATTCGCGTTAGGCGCTCAGCGAAAGCTGCTCGCGACTCCGCGAGATCTCACCTGTGCTGGTCCGACTAAACGAAGTGCGAATCACCGTCGTGTCACCATCCTGCGAACGAAGGTAAACCTCTCGTGCGCGCGTAAAGCTTCCGTCAGCAGATCGCGTCGCGCTTGCGAACACTTCCTTTGACGAACCATCAGGACGTTCGACACTCATGTGCCGCACCATCGCTGCGCTGCCGTCGCTGGCCTTCATCACGATTGACTCGACGTCGGCATGGAAGCCGTCGGCGCGCGAGATCGCTTCGGCAAAGGCTTGCACTTGAACGCCCTGAATAGGCGGTCCTTGCGGTGGGGGTCCACCGGCTTGACCGAATGGTGGTGGCGGCCCTTGCGGCGGTGGTCCACCGGCTTGACCGAATGGTGGTGGCGGCCCTTGCGGCGGCGGTCCACCGGGTTGACCGAATGGTGGTGGCGGCCCTTGCGGTGGGGGTCCACCGGGTTGACCCAATGGCGGC
>JAHFDZ010000015.1 GCA_023248745.1 Myxococcales bacterium
TCGTCACTCGTTGACGACGAGACCGCGGTCCCGATGACCAGCGAAGAGCTGATCACGCGCAGCAAACATTTGGTCGAAGCTGTTGCAGGCGATAACGCCGAGCTGGCGATCGATTTCCTGTTGTCGAAAGATGCCTACGCACAGTTCTACGCGGAAAAAGACGCGACGCGCGCATGGGAGCGTCACATGAAGAAGGCGTTCCAACGGGCCGTCCACAAGTTGCATCGCCGTCGCAACAGCGAGACGGCGAAGTTCGCACGGTTTGAACTGGGAACGCGACTCGTCAAGTCATCGGTCGGAAAAGGGAAGAGCAAACGTCAAGTGTGGCATTCGCGTGGATCGCGCATCTACTACACGATTGAAGGCCGAGAGTTGCACATCTCGATCCGCGAAATGATCGCTTGGCGCGGCGCTTGGTACATCTCACGACTGCGATAAGTCGAGCGTCCCGAACAGCCGAGACGCCACGATGTCTCGCGCTCACGCGTTTCAAATTAGAGCACCTTAGAAATCGCAAATTGCATCGCGAGCGAGTACGAACCCGACGCAGTCGAATCTTGCGCATACACGTAGAAGCTCTTGTTCGGCCCCACAGTGAGTCCGTTGCCAGATTTGAGCGCAGGACGACTCGTCGACGTACCGACGGCAAGGCGCGTGCAACTCCCGTCGTTCACGATGTCACTTGCGTAGAACGGAAATTTCGCAAGTCCGATGAGCACCTGAGGTGAGGCCGTCCCGCCTCCAGTTTGTTCGACGTCGACAACCAGCGTGCGCGAAGTCCAATTGGTCACTTCGTAAAGAACACCGCCCGCCCACAGGTTCCCGTCGATCGCCAGATTTGTACATCCTGAACCTACGATGCGCGAGTGGTCGGCGGGGGTCAGAACGGTCGTAATCGTCAACTTAGCGCCGACGGTTGCCGTCATGAGGCTCCCGATATCGATGGTGAGAAAGTTGTGATCGGGCTCCTTTGCAGGACCTTCGACCGGCGCGTCGGCTCCCGCGTCCTCGGACGGCGTGTTCGGCGATCCCGACGTCGAGTTCCCCGAGGGAGAGGCGTCGGTTGCCGCAGCGTCTCCGTTGAATGTAGAGGCCGCGAGATCCTCGGGTCCGAGCACCCTTCCGGAGCAGGCGCCGAGCAAAGTCGCGAAACCGCAGAGCAAGACTCGCTTCATGTGACCCTCGTGTCGCACGCCCGCAAATGGCCGCGCATCAAGCAATTGGGCTCACGAAGCGTTTCCGTCTGAGCACTTGTGAGAATTTTTTCGACGCGGACTACGGCATCACAATGTCGAATGTGGCGAGCGACAACGCATCGGGCGATGTGCCGTCTTTGTTGGTGATCGTGACAACGGTCACATCCTCTTTTGGAAAGTACCAATCCTGCGAATGGCACCCATAGATGTCTCCGCCGTGCCCGATTGCGGCGGACTTTCCAGTAATAGCGGCCGAACTAAGAAACAGCCCGAGTCCGTAGTCAACACCGCTGAAGGCAGGAATGCCGGTGAGAAGCTCTTTCTGAATTTCGGCGGTGTACACCTCGCCTTTGGCGACCATCGCGATCCACCGCGCGAGGTCAGACGGGGTTGCGACCATGGCTCCAGCCGCCCACGCCCATGACGTATCGTAACTGTTGGTGACATCTTTACCGGTGCTGCTGAAGCCTTTCGCGATCGTTCCATTGACAGGTTCAGTGCCGTCGAAAAACGTGTGCTCGAGTTTGTGCGGAACTAGAAGCTTCGTGCGAATCAGCTCTGCGATGGGCTTGCCGCCGACTTGCTCAGCAATCATTCCAAGGAGAATGAAGTTCGTATTCGAGTAGTGCCAGCTGGTGCCCGGTTCGAAGTAAGGCTCGTGCTTTTTGGCGAGGCCAACGAGGTCGGTCGGCGTGACTTTGCTGTGCGAATTGAGAGCGGGATCGTCGGTGTAGTTGAAGATGCCGCTCGAGTGATTGAGCAGCTGCCTCATCGTGATCAGGTTTCCGTTTTTGATGCCAGGCACGTAGGCCTCAAGAACATCGGTGAGCTTGAGTTTTCCCTCTGTGACGAGCTTCAAGATCACACCCGCGACATACGTCTTGGTGTTGCTGCCGATGCGAAACAGATTGTCGCCGGTCAGGCCCGACGTGCCGCTGAAGTATTCTGAGTAGCCGCACTCAGGCGTCGTCACCGCAATGACGCCGTCCTTCGTCTTGATCGTTGCAATCTGCTGATCGAGCGTCGACTGAAGTTTTGCGTCGAGCGCTAAGCAGGCTTCAGAACGCGGCGCAGGACCGGCATCGCCTTCGAGCGGCGCCGCATCCGGCAACGCCGCAGGCGCGCTAGGTGCCGATGAGCAACCGAAGAGAACGAACGGGAGAGCGGCAATTGCGAAGTCTTGTTTCATCGAAAGCCATTTGCGATACAAATGACACTAAATCAACAATTATTTAAATAAAATTAAACAAATATTAAATAATATATCAAATATCGATATTTTTAACCCCCTTCTCTCAATGGATATTGCGGCAAAAGACGGCGCCCCGATTGCGCGCGCGACGCGAACGGTTATCGTCGCGACGCCATGAGGACGACCGAAGAATTTACCGCGGACCACCTAGACAACAGCGCGGTCTTTCGCGACCCGTTCTTCCAGCGATTTCGATTGCGCCACGCACCGAAGCCATTGGCGCTCACAGGCACCATCACGAAGGACTACCTCTTCCCGACGCTCTACGCCGACGTGCAATGCGCGCAGGGGATCTTTCATTGCGACTACGCGCGAGCCAAAGCGCTCCTTCCGCACCCGAGCATGAAGCCAGTGCGCATGACACGTGGGCGCGGACTTGTTGCCTTCTCTTGTTACGAATACCGCAACGTGATGAACGTGCCCCCGTACAACGAGATCGCGATGACCATTCCGATCTTGGTCGACGCGCCACTCGACATCCCGGTCGTACCGATGGTGCTCAGTGGCTTCAAAGGCTTTGGCTACTACGTGTTCAGCATGCCGGTGACGTCGAGAGAAAATCAGATTCGCGGAACCAAGATTTGGGGCCTGCCCAAAGTCACCCAAGAGATCGATCTCTTCGAAAGCGATGGCGACTGCGTGACGATTGCAAAAGATCAAGCCGGCGAAAGTTACTTCGAGCTCCGCGTTCCAATGACTGGCAAGCCCACACGTTTCGACGTGAGCGCGAGCTTGTATTCGTGCCTCGACAATCGGCTTCTTCAGAGTGCAACCAACTTCCGCGGAACGTTCAACGTCATCAAGCACATGAACCAATTGGTGAGCAAAGGCGCACGCCCCGATCGCGAGTACCTCAAGATTGGTGACGGGCCGGCCGCTTCTGTGTTGCGCAGCCTCGACGTCGAGCCTCACCCGTTTCAATTCCGCTATGCGCGCACGATGAACAGCGCGTTCGACCTTCCAAACGGCACCTAAAGGAGCACCGATGCTACGCGACTTGAACGTCCTGATCTTCGGCGCGGGAGCCGTCGGCTCAACGGTTGGGGGCTGGCTCGCGCCGCATCATCGGTCGCTTCACTTTTTCGACCGCGGCCCTGTGGCAAGCGCACTGAAAGAGCGTGGGCTAACGCTGTACTTGCAGCATCAGAAAGAACGCGCTGAGACCATTTCGGTGCCAATTGTCAGCAATCTTGACGATGTACCAAAGCCAGACGTGATCTTGCTGTCGGTAAAGAACTACAGTTTGGACGCGGTCGCGCGCACGCTAGTTGAGAAGTTTGGCCGCGAGTCGATCGTCGTTGCGCTGCAAAACGGCGTGGAAAATCAGTCGATTCTACCGAAGCACTTCTCTCGCGTTGTGTACGGCATCGTGAGCTACAACGCCTGGATCGACGAACCCGGCGTCGTTGGCTACCAAAAGCGTGGCCCGCTTGTGGTGGGCAGCATTCTCAATCTGCACCGATCCGACGTTGCCCTGGTTGCTGACCTTCTCAACAAAGGTGTCGAGACCACCATCACCGAGCGACTGCAGGACGCAACGCATTCGAAGATGATCGTCAACTTGACGAACTCTTTCACCACGCTCATTGGTCACGGCTTTCGAAGCGTTTCTGATCCGGCGCTGTTTCAGAAAATACTCTCGAACCTCACCTACGAAGGCGTTTGCATCGCGCGCGCTGCCGGCTATCGAGAATGCCAAGTGGGCGGGATGCCATCTTGGGCGCTCATGACAGCTGCTGCAAAACTGCCTGCGTTCGTGACGAAGAAGCCTTTCGAAAAGAACGTCAAGAAGATGGTCATTAGCAGCATGGCCCAAGACATGATTCAGCGCGGAGGGGTGGATTCCGAGCTAGAAACGATCAACGGTCATTTCATTGCGCTCGCGGAACGCCACGCCGTTCGGGCGCCTTTCAACCGTGCGATCTACGAATTGTGTCGCGAGCACTTCAAGCCGGGATTTGAACCACTCGACGTGCGCGATGTATGGGCGCGCGTGCAAGCACTCAGTTAAGCAGCTTGACTCTTGAGTAGGTCACGAATCTCGCGCCCCTCCATGGTCGCCCTCAAAAGTGCACGCGTCTCGCGACCTTCAATCGCCCGCATGACCCGCCCGCGCTTTTCGACCTTTCGCGCAACCTTGCAAGATCTTCTCTTGCGCTGAGCCGTCACACTTCTCATCTCTCCCCCGACAGATGAACCGAGTTTCTTAGAAGACCCTCAACCCAGGAGTCGTCGATGGCCTCCCTTGCATGGTTTCGCATTTCTCGTTTTCGTCGCGTGACCGCCCTTGCGACGATTGCCGCTGCGCTCGCAGGCATCGTCCTTGTCCGCGCATCTCACGCGCGGCGTGCACCCCATAGTGGGGTGTCTCTCGCCGCTATCGATCCCGCGTCCACAACCGTTTCATTCTCAGGTAGCGGCATTAGCGGCACGTTTGCACTCAGTCATGCGAGCGTTGCGAGACAATCACCTTCATCGCTGTTCGCCGACGTCCGCCTCCGAGCGGCGGATGCCGTAGCAAAGGAGCGCGCGCCACTCTCGATGGCGATCGTGCTCGATACGTCTGGATCCATGTCGGGCGAAAAGATTGATCGCGCGAAGAAGAGCGTCGTTCGGATGATTCGAGACATGCGAGACGAGGACGAAGTCGCGTTCGTGCGCTACTCGGATCAAGCGGAACTCATGCAACCGCTGGCACGCGTTTCAAGCGTTCGCGAGGCGCTCATTCGCCGCGTCGAAGGGCTTCGCGCCGAAGGAGGAACGCACATTGCGGGAGGCCTCACCTCGGCAAAAGCCGCCCTGTCACAAGTGGCCACGGGCCGCGTTCGCAGAGTTGCACTCGTGAGCGATGGACTCGATGGTTCGCGCGCAGAGTCGCACCAAATTGCGATGGGGCTCGCCGAATCAGGCGTAACCACTTCGGCGCTCGGAATCGGCCTCGACTTCGACGAAGCGTACATGAGCGACGTCGCATCGGCCGGACACGGCAACTTCGCATTCGTCGAAAAGAGTGAAGGTCTCGAAAACTTTCTGCGAAAGGAACTCGTCGAGGCCGCGACCACCGTCATCGATCGCGCCGAGGTACGCTTTGCACTTCCCGCGGGCCTAAGACTCGTACGCGGCTTCGGAGGCGACGCGCGCATTGAAGGCAACGACGTCGTTGTGCGCGCAGGTTCGCTCTTCGCCGGCGACGAACGCCGCATTCTCTTGGAGCTCACGCCCAGTTTCGGAGAAGGCGCGCCGCCGTTGTTGATTGCCCCGCGACTTACTTGGCAGCGCGTCGGTAAAGCGCCGGAGTCGATCAGTGCAAACGCGCTTCAGATCCAATGGGTTGACGATGCCGCAACCGCCTCTCGCTCGATCAACGGCGAAGTCTTCGCGCGCGCGATGAGCGTTGTCGCCTCCGAGCGCCAACTACAAGCTGCGAGCGCCTATGGCGCAGGCGACGGTCGCAGAGCCGCCGCGCTCACGCAACAGAACGAAGCAGATCTCAAAGCTGCGATAGCCGTTGCACCTCCCGCAGCAACGGCTGCGATCGCCAAGCAAATTGACCAATACGGAAAAGACGATGCGGTATTCCGATCGGGCGTTAGCGGCAGCTCAGCCGAGGGCGCTCAAAAAGTAAAGAGTATTTACCAACGAGATTCGTTGAACAAGTCGCGATCGGGATCATTCTGATGCGCCCGCTCAATTGGCTGCTCGCCGCCTTTGCCTGGCTCACCGTCGCAGCGCATTCGTGGCGCCTCGGTCCACTCCCCGCCGCAACGCTCACCTTGCTTGGCGCGGTAGTTCTTTCCGTAAGCACTTCGCAACGCATGAGCATCGAGGGCATTGTGGCGACGTCAATTGGAACGTTGCTCGCGGAATTGCTCGGCGCTTCCATTCTGCCGTTCGGACTCGGGCTTGGATTTGTAACTGCAGGTGTATTTTTTGAACGCACTCTTCGAGTCCGATCGCGCCGGGCGAAAATCGCCCACGCTGCGCTCTCGGCGATTGCGGGAACGATCGCGGCGGGCGTGGCGACAAGTTACAGCGGCGCCGCTTGGCCGCTCAACGCCGCAGCGTTTGTATTCGCGGTTGTCATCCTCGCCTCCCCTTTTCTCATCAACGCCGACGACGCCATTGCGGCGACGCTTGCGTGGTCCGCACG
Source organism: Myxococcales bacterium (assembly GCA_023248745.1). Taxonomy (GTDB): domain Bacteria; phylum Myxococcota_A; class Polyangia; order Polyangiales; family Polyangiaceae; genus JAHFDX01. The sequence goes on from JAHFDZ010000015.1 coordinate 6,599, forward strand.
CGAGATTGGTGGCGATACAGGCGCGAGACTCGAGCACGCAGCACAATTACGAAAGCACGCCGCGCATGCTTCGCTCGACGCGTCAACACGGCGAACGGTGGAGGCCGCGTGGCTCTCGCTCCTTCGCGCAGCAGACGAACGTGTTCGCCTCGGCGCCACCCAATCGTCACCGTTTGCAGCGCGCAAGATTGCGCGCATCGATTCTGACTTGGAGCGGTACATCGTATCGATCGAGCGACTCTTTTGCGCAGCTGAGGGGCTCCACACAACGCGTGACGCAGCGGGTGAACTGGCCATAGACGATGCCCACACGGCAGGGACGGCACTCGAGGAAGCACGGCGCGTTTTGGCGAGGGAATAGTGCAGAGGGCGCCAAAACCCGGCGCATTCCTGAGCTCATCTTGCGGCAACGTCACGCTCATGCAAGATCGCTTGGCTACCTGCGGTTACGCAACCGTTGGCCCTTGTTGCAAAGGATCTTGTCATGGCTCAATTTTCGTCGCCTCTCCGGCTCGCCGGAGTCGCCGTCTTCGCTTCGCTGTCTGCCTGCAATAGCGATCCGATTGTTGATCTAAGCCAATCGTTGGATGCGAGCGGCGCTGACGCTGCAACGTCAAGCGACGCCCCTACACAAGACGTCAATATTGTTGACGGATCTACACCCGACGCAACGGGCCCTGACGCCACCGTCACTGACGCGGCAGCCGACGTGGCACCCGTCGATGGATCCACACCTGATACCAGCACCGACGCATCAAACACCGACGCCGCAATCAAACCGGACGCGGCAGCAGACGCTGCAACTGATGCAGCTGCGGACGCAAAAGTGGATGCGAAAACCTGCGTGGACAAGTGCACTCTGAGCACGCAACAGTGCTCGGGCAACGGCTACACCACTTGCCAACTTCAGGCCAACGGATGCACGGACTGGGCGCCCGTCATTAATTGCGCGCCCAGCGAGTACTGCTCCGCAGGCCAGTGCGTCACGTCTTGTCTCAACCAGTGCACGTCCGGCACCTCGAAGTGCGCGAGCACCACGTCGGTATCGACTTGCGGCATTCAAACGAATGGCTGCACCGAGTGGAACACCGCAACGGCCTGTCCGCCTTCGCAGTCATGCGTCAATGGCGCCTGCAAATCGACGTCGCCTTCGCTGGGTTGGAAGGCAGTCACCTCAGGCTCACAGCAAGAGCTCAAGCGCGTTTGGGGATCGGCGTACAACGACATCTTCGCCGTCGGAAAAAACGGAACGATCCTGCACTACGACGGCGTCTCCTGGTCACCCATGGCCTCTGGCACGAGCGACGATCTCATAGGCGTTTGGGGCTCAGGGCCCAAAGACGTTTGGGCAATCGAAAGCGCAGGACTTCGTCACTACGATGGCACGAAATGGTCCACGCCGACGCAGACCATCACCGGTGTCTCTATGTACGATGTCAACGGCACGTCTGCTTCTGACGCATGGATCCTTGGCCAACAAGGAAGTCCGATCGCGCTTGTCGCCTATCGCTTTGATGGCGCGTCGTGGACCAAACACTCGCTCCCCAGCGGCATCAGCTGGGGCTACTCCGGCAATGTGATTGCGCCGAACGGAGCCAATCGCGCTTGGGCAGCGGGCAACAAGTGGCAGATCGCCAAATACAATGGCACGAGCTGGACGGCGACCACGGGCAACAACGGGTACGAAGCGCCAACCGGTATCGTCAACGTGGGTACCGACAAGTTCTGGCTCGTCGGCTACCAGCAACTCACCTACTGCGATGGCGCAACTTGCTCCAATGTAGCGGCCCCCGCCTTCGCTTCTTGGAAAGGAATCGCGCGCGTAACCGACACCGATCTCTGGACCGTCGGCAGCGGCGGGAAGATTGCGCGTTACAACGGCCAAGGCTGGGCGCTCTCTGGCACGGGCGTCAGCACCGCCCACCTATACGGCGTCTGGGCGAGCGGGCCTGACGACGCATGGGCCGTAGGTGAAACGGGAACGATTCTTCACTACTCGCCGTAAGGCGGCGGTGGCTTCGATGGCCCTCTCGACAAACAAAGTCGAACTCCGCGCACGACTCGAAGAAGCTCGCGCGAAGTTGGATACCGAGCTTGCGCTCGTCTCCGAAAGCGACGCACGTCTCGCAGTCTTGAAGGGCGAGATTTCGGTATGCGATGTCGTCGCCTATCAAATAGGATGGGGTGAGTTACTTTTAGGGTGGGAGGCCGCTGAGAAAAAGGGCCTGGCAGCGATCATGCCGTCCGACGGTTTCAAATGGAACGAGCTTGGAGCACTCGCGAAGTCGTTTTACGTCACGCACCGCAATCAATCGCTCGCAGAATTGAGGGGCGCGTTTCGTCGAACGGTAAAGCGCATTGACCGTATGCTCGAATCGATGAGCGAGCACGAGCTCTTTCGATTGAGGCAGAGGAAGTGGGCAGGCGAAAAGTGGCCCATCGCAAAGTGGGTGCAGGTGAACACCATTGCGCCGTACACCTCGGCTCGCACCAAGGTTCGAGCGCGGAAGCGATCAACGATCCGATGAAACTCGGTGGAGCGAGAAGCCAACTATGACTCGTTAGGCTCTTCGTCCTCGTTCGCCTTGCGCTCGGCCAACTCTCTGTCCACTTCGGACAAGAGCTCTTGCACCCGAATCGCGTTGTCTTGACCGCGGTCGAAGAGGAAGCGGAACTCTGGCGCGATGCGAAGGCCTAGTCTTCTGCCGATTGCGCCACGCATACGCTTTCCAAAGCGATAGAGGCGCGTCGTAACGGTTTTGAGATCCGCAGGCTCTTCGTTGATTGTCAAGGTTCGGAAGTAAACGCGTGCGAGGCTCAGATCGTCGGTGAGTTCGATGCGCGAGATGATGATGCCCAGTAGCATCGGGTCACTCACTTCACGCGAGAGCGCCTTGGTGAGTTCTTCGCGAACGCCTTGCGCAACGCGGACTGCACGCTTGCCGTCGCCGCTCACAACGACCCTCCGTAAAAATCATCACCAAAGGTTACAAATTCGGTCTTGCGATCGGTGAGCACGGCATCCTCGTTGAGCGCGGCAACATTTGCGACTTCGGCAAGGATCGAATCGCACAGCTTACCGTCACTCGACACGACGACCACGCCGAAGACCGCGCGCTGCAGCAAGTCTTGCGCTTCGACTTCGGCGATTGACACATCGAAACGCGCACGGATGCGATCGCGGAACTTTCGCACCACTGCGCGCTTGTCTTTCAACGAGCGCGCGTGAGGAATGTGGAACGTGAGTTTCAATACGCCGACGTGCACTACAACTTCTGCTTAATCTCTTCGATCTCAAACGCCTCGATGACGTCCTTCTCTTTGAGATCGCCATAACCATCGAGACTGATGCCGCACTCGAAGCCCTCGAGGACTTCTTTTGCATCGTCTTTGAAACGACGAAGTGCTGCCATCTTGCCTTCCCAAAGCATCTCGCCATCGCGCAGCAAGCGAGCCTTGCATCCGCGCCGCATGAGGCCGTCGAGAACGAACGCGCCTGCGATGCCTTGACCCTTGACCTTGAAGAGCTGGCGAACCTCGGCATGGCCGAGCACCTTTTCTTGAAGGGTTGGAGGGAGCAGACCTTCCATTGCGCCGCGAACGTCGTCGACCGCGTTGTAGATGATCGAATAGGTGCGAATTTCGATCTTGTTCTCTTCGGCGAGCGAGGAAGCCTTGCCTGCCGGACGCTGATTGAAGCCAATGATGATGGCGCGCGACGCGACGGCGAGGTTGACGTCGCCTTCGGTGATGGCGCCGACACCCGCGTGAATGATCGACAGGCGTGCCTTGTCGCAAGTGAGCTTCGAAAGCGCTTCGGCCAAAGCTTCGACCGAACCTTGTACGTCGCCCTTGATGATGACGCGCAATTCTTGCTGACCCGATTCGCTGATGCGCTTCGAGAGCTCTTCGAGAGAGACCTTCGCGGTAGCGGGCACCAGGCTCTTGGCCATCTTGCCTTTGCGCTGCTCGGCAATCTCTTGTGCCTTCTTGGGATCTTTGACGACGTGAACTTGGTCGCCCGCGTTCGGCACGTCAGAGAGTCCCAAAATTTCGACCGGCGTTGCAGGTCCAGCTTCGTGAACTTGCTTGCCGTGTTCGTTCGTCATTGCGCGAACCTTGCCGAAGCCAGCGCCCGCCAGAACGAGATCGCCAACGCGCAAGGTGCCGTCTTGAATCAGAACGCGCGCGACAGGTCCGCGACCCCGATCGAGGAGCGCTTCGAGGACCGTACCGCTCGCCGCGGCTTTGGGATTCGCGGTGAGCTGCAGCATTTCGGACTGCAATCCGAGCGCATCGAGGAGCGCCGGGATCCCTTCGCCCGTGAGTGCCGACACGTGCAAGAACATGGTGTCGCCGCCCCACTCTTCCGCCTGGAGACCAAGCTCGGATAGCTCGCGCTTCACGCGTTCGGGCTCTGCACCGGGTTTGTCAATTTTGTTGACGGCCACGATGATTGAAACGTTGGCAGATTTCGCGTGCGCGACGGCTTCCTTCGTTTGCGGCATGACGCCGTCGTCAGCCGCAACGACGAGAATGACGATGTCGGTGACGCTTGCGCCGCGTGCGCGCATTTGCGTGAAGGCTTCGTGGCCAGGTGTGTCGAGAAACACAACCAAGCCGTGACCAGTGCTGACCTTGTAGGCACCGATGTGCTGCGTGATGCCGCCGGCCTCGCCACCTGCGACGTTCGCTTTGCGAATCTTGTCGAGAAGACTCGTCTTGCCGTGGTCGACGTGACCCATGACCGTAACAACCGGCGAGCGTGGCACAAGATCTTCGGCTTCAGCTTCGGTGACAACTTTTTGCTCGCCGCGTGCAGCCGCGATGTGTTGGTCTTCGCTCTGTGCGAGGTCTTCGACTTCCCAGCCGAACTCGGAGGCGAGAATCTTCGCGGTGTCGGCGTCGAGCGACGTGTTGATGTGAACACCGGTCATGCCCATCGACAGAAGCTTCATAAGAAGCTCCGTCGACTTGAGGCTCAACTTCTGCGCCATCTGAGAGAGCGTGATGTTCTCCTCGATGCGGATGACTTTCTTGTGCGCCGACATCTCGACCGCGGTTGAAACTGGCTTGCGTGTCGAAACGGGACCGGCATTGCGGCCGCGCGAGAACGCGCCGCCCGGTCGCATGAAACCACGGCCTTGGGGGCCCGCCGGACGCATCGTTGGACGCACGCCGACTCCCCCACCGGGCTGAGCGCCGCCAAGCGACGCGCCGCGCGGATCATACTGAACACGGCGCGGCATGTTGGGACCATTTACGCCGCGGTTCGCGCTGGGTTGAGGCATTGGAACGCCAGGGCGGCCTCCCCAGTACTCGACACCCGTCTTGGGCACGTTAGGCCGTGCCGCAACATCAGCAGCAACGGGCAAAGGCGATTCGGCGATGTGCTCTTCGATGGCCAGCGGGCGCACGGAAGGAGCCTCTGCAACGGCAACTGGGTGCGAAGAAACGGCATGCACTGAAGGCGGCGGCGCCGATTCGAGTGGTAGCGGAGACTGCACGGTTTCTGGAATGCGCGACAGCGGCGGAAATTCGACCGCACGCGAAGGCGGTGCCGCTTCCAACTCTCGCACGCTCGGACGTTCGCTTGGGAGCGAAGCCTCTTGTGCGAGCTGTGCCAGGTTGCGGACGCTGCGACGCTCTTCCTGAACCGAAACTGGAGCATCGGTTGCGAAGATTTCGTGCGGCAGCGAAGGCGCGGAAGGCTCTGGGTCGGGCAAGCGAACAGACGCGGCTGCAGAAGGCGGCGCAAGTGGCGACGACAGAGAAGGCGACGAACCCATCGAGGGCGGCACAGAGAGTGGCACCGACGACGGCAACGATGACGCCAATGACGACGACGGAGCCGGCGACGAGAGCGGAGAGCTGGGAACCGGCTTCGCCACGGCGCGACGCTTGACGACCGTTGGACGAATTTTCTCTTCGACAACGTCGTGGGTTCGCTGCTTTTCGAGGTGCCTTCGCACGCGATCAACCGCTTCGGCCTCAACCGAACTCATGTGGTTTCGCACATCTGACACGCCAACTGCGTGGAAGAGGGCGACGACTGCCTTCGGATCCAGGTTCAGCTGCTTGGCTACCTCGTAGACGCGGACCTTGCTCATCGAACCTCCGGAAACTTGCATGCAACCACCTCGCGCTCCATGAATCAGGCGCTCTCGTTTTGACTGCTGAGGCTTGAGAACGACATTTGAAGCGCGTGGAGCCGATCAAGCTCCTGTGCGATACCGACGTCGCTCGTAGCACAGACTGAAACCTCTGGGCGGCCCAACAGTGCCCCCAACTCACCCCGACGAAAGGCGACAACTACGGCGCCATTCGTAACCATTTCAAGTACAAATCGCTCTTGCGCTATCGAGCCTGCGTCGTTTGCAACAACCGCTCGCGCACCCCCATGGGATGACAGTTCACGCGCTGCATCGGCACCCACCGCGAGAGCTCGCTTTCGCCACGCCGAAACGAGCAAACCGCGGAGGCGCCTTTCGACGGCGAGCTGCCCCATCTCTCGAAAGGCCGGCATCGTTGTGACAATTTCGGCACGAAACGCCCGCGCAAACCCGCCACGAAGCGCCCTCTTGATGCACGCGGGATCGGAGTGAACATTCGCCCCGCGACCAAAGGACGAACGTTGCAGATCGAGCACAAGAGAACCGTCGTCGCCGAGCACGACACGCATAAACGTGTGCCGGTCTCCCGACGCTCCGCAGCCAGCGCATGTGCGCGTGCTGTCCTTCTCTTGTGAAATCTCGGTCTGCACTTCGTCCTTGGTCTCCGTCATCTGTCGGCTGTCATGCGCTCGGTTGTGCGGGTGCTGCAACCGCTGCAGCGCGACGGGCGTCCTCGATCACCTTCAGCTCGGATGAGAGGAAGGTCTCGACGCCTTGCTTGATGGCCCGCGCCTTGCGAAGACCGAGGCCCGTCTTTATGGCGAGCTTGTCTTCGTCTTCGTTGCGCAAATCTTCGACGCGGCGGTATCCAGCTTCTTCAAGCAACTGGACGGTTCGTTCACCGATGCCACGCACGAACAGGAGTCGCTCGCGGTCGCTTAGCGGCTCGACGCGGGTTGACGCCATGCGAATGCGGTCTTGGCGTTCACGTTCGAGAATCGCCTCGGCTTCGGTGTGAATGCGCGACGCGAGTTCGGCGCCACCAAGGCCCGGAATCGCCGCGAGTTCTTGTTCGCCGGCTTCAGCGAGCTCTTCGAGTGTGCGAAAGCCGAGTCGGTACATGCTTCGCGCGACCGCTTCGGTTACGCCGCTGACCTGTTGAAGCGCGCGAACGGCTTCTTCTTCCATCTGGCGGAACTTGGACTCAGGAATGATGTCGAGCTTCCAGCCCGTCAGCTGGTGCGCAAGACGAACGTTCTGGCCCTTGCGACCGATGGCGAGCGATAGCTTCTCGTCAGGAACGACGAGTTCCATGCGGCCGTCGGCCTCGTCAACGATGACTTTGTTAACTTCGGCAGGCTGAATTGCGGCGCAAACAAAGCGTGCTGGATCGCGATCGTAGGGAACGATGTCGATCTTTTCGCCGCGAAGTTCTTGAACCACCGCTTGAACGCGCGCGCCCTTCATGCCGACGCATGCGCCCACGGGATCGACATCGGTATCGCGGCTTGCAACCGCAATCTTGGAGCGAGCACCCGCTTCGCGTGCGCAAGCCATGACCTTCACGATGCCTTCGAAAATCTCGGGCACTTCGGCTTCGAAAAGCTTCTCGACCAGACGCGCATCCGTTCGACTCAGGATGACTTGAGGGCCGCGCGCTTCACGGTCAATTTCCTTGACGTATGCGACAATGCGATCGCCTGGGCGATAGGTCTCACGTGGCGTTTGCTCGCGGTAAGGCAAGATGCCTTCGGTGCGGCCGAGGTCGATGATGAGGTTGTTGCCCTTCTCAAATCGACGAACGACGCCTTTGATGAGCTCGCCCTTGCGGTCCTTGAATTCGTTGTAGATGAGATCGCGCTCTTCGTCGCGAACACGCTGCATGAGCACTTGCTTTGCGGTCTGCGCTGCGATGCGACCGAACGCTTGGCGGGCTTGCTTCACGTTGAGCAAGTCACCGTATTCGCGGTCTTGATCCGCTGCGCGCTTTGCGTCTGAAGGATGCCAAAAGATTTGAAATCCGAGTTCTTCGCCGAGTTCGGCTTCGAGACCAAGTCGCTGCGCATCCTCGAGCGCAATCTCGCGATCGTCGTCGGATGGATCGTCGACGACGGTCATGTATTGAAAGAGATCGATCTGGCCGCTGTCTTCGTTGAAGCGCGCTTCGAGTTCGCGTGTCGCACCGAAAACGCTTTGCGCTGCCTTCAGAATGGCTTCTTCAACAGTCTTGATGAGGCGGCTGCGATCGATACCCTTTTCGCGCGCGACCATTTCAACGGCCTGCAAAAGGCTTAATTCGGGTGCCGCCTGTTCTTGACGAATCGCCATAGACTTACCTCAATTACTTTTCTTCGGGGTCTTGCCAGGCTTGGGTGATGGCCCAAACTCGAACACCAGTCGACCGACGCGAATGTCACCCAATGTGATCGATTTTTCGCGTGAGCCAATCATCACAACAACGTCGTTCTCATTGACCTTTGAGAGCACGCCATCGATGGACTTTTCGGTATCGGCAGCGTTTGCGTAGAGCTTGATGCGTACGCGCTTGCCGACAAATCGCTCGTAATCTTCGCGATGACGAAGCTCGCGCTCAACGCCGGGGGTCCCGACTTCGAAGTGGTATTTGAACGGGATAATGTCGGCGACATCGAGCGCTGGTGAGGCTTCGCGTGCGATTTCTGCGCAAACTTCGAGGTCGATCGCCGCTTCCTCAGTCGACCACTTTTGAGCGGCAGCCCCGCGCTTCTCGATGTCGATCCGCAGCGTCATCCCAGAGGGACCTCTGACCATTTCGATGTGCGCGAGCTCGCCGCCATGGGCGTCGGCAATGGGCGCAATAATCGCAGAAATTGCTGCGATATCGATGGAACGTGGAGACGGTGCGGCTTGCATCATTGGAAATCGGGACAGACAAAATCGAAAAGAGCGCAGCACCCGGAGGGGCCCGCGCTCTATCACCACCAACAGGGGCGGCGACCATACCCCTTGTTTGAGCGCTCAGCAAGGGCGAGCACCCAAACAAGGTGTTTTGTGCATTTTAGTGCGGTTTTGGCGTTGGCTTGTCTTGCTCGACGATGACCACTTGCACGCGGCGATTGCGCGCGCGCATGGCAGCGGTCACGTTGGGATTGAGCGGCCGCGACGCGCCGAAACCAGCCGATGACAGGCGCGAACCTTCGACGCCGTGCTTCACAAGCCACTCCTTTACGGACTCTGCGCGTGTTTCGCTCAGGCGCTTATTGAGATCGGCGCCGCCGACGTTGTCTGTGTGACCCTGAATCTCAACGCGCTTGATGCGTTGCTCGCGAATGAGCACATCGGCGATTTCGGTGAGGAGTGGGAACGAAGCCGGAAGGATGGTCGCGCTATCCGTTGCGAACTGAACCTGTTGTTTGAGCGAAATTTCCTTCGCTCCGACCGCGATTAGCCCGTTCTTTGGCTTGGCACGAACGAGCAAATCATGATGCGATTCGTGACGGGCCTTGACTTCAACCGACTCGACATCGGCGAGGTAGCCGTCTGCGGCAACGTGAAGTTCTGCGGAGCCAGGAACGAGGCCTTCGAATCGGAAGTTGCCGGATGCGTCTGTCGTCTGCGTGATCTCTTTGTGCTGTGCATCGATCAGGCGAACGACCACGCCTGCAAGGGGCGTGTTGCTGGTTGAATCGCGCAGCATGCCGGCGACAGAGCCGACCTTTGGCAACGCTTCAATTTGACAATCAACTTGACTGTCCTTGGAGTTGACGATTTGCGCTTCACAGGTGCCGTCTTTGTAGCCGTCAGCGGATACGTGGAACTGATACGCGCCGTCCGGAAGTTCGGACGTTGTGAACCGTCCGTCTTTGCCGGTTGCGAGTGAGTTGAGTTCGGCGTGGTTTGCAAAGGCGACAATCGCGTTCGCAACGCCTTCTTGCTTGCCCTGCTCGTGCACGAAGCCGAGCAACTTGCCGTGCGAAGGCGGCGCCACTTGAACAATCTTTTCGCTGATCTTCGTTCTGATGATTGGTGGACGGGTTTGCGTATCGATCGCCCAACCTGCGCCAATGTGAATGGTCCAAGGCGCAACCGGCGCGAGCTCTTCGATGAAGCTCGCGGTACCGGTGAGACCGAGATCGAGCGCCGCGAGAAGCGAGAAGCCAGGCTTCCAAGGAGCAAAACGACCACCGATCGTGAGCGTGCTTGGAATCACCGACACGTTCGCAAGGCAGTTGTCCTTGCTCGCGTTGGTGGGCTTGCACGCGTAGTCCTGACGGTTGGTCGGGATGCCCATTTGATATTCGAGGAACGGTCGAACTTTCCCCTCTGCCGCAAAGTACTCGCCGCCGAACGCAATTTGGAATTGGTCAACGCGGTTGATCTTTAGGCCGAATCGTTCGATTCGCGTGACGGGCGCACCTCGTCCACCTTGCGCTATCGGCTTTTCGATGTCCGAAAGTACCGCCGCAGAGTTGTCGAGGAAGTACGTCATGTTCATCGAAAATCGCAGCGGCGTTTTCGCTTGGGTGCCGCGCAAGTCGGCACTCGCGAGGCCAGAGAAGCGTGCACTTGTCGCTCCGCCTACGAGGCCGACGCTGCCCGATCCATTGACGAGCAACATCTCCATGGCGCCGCCCACGCGAAATACATCGCCAACCGGCGCTGCATACTTCACACCGAGTGTCGAATCACCAAGGACCTGAAGAAGACCAGGGCGATTGCCGTCGTGTGAGTTTGCGTATGCGCTGGTCGACAGCCACGTTTCGAGGCCGCCGCTGCCAAGCTTTGCGACGGTAACGCCCAACGTGAGCGACGCGCCCATGTGACCGCTTGAACCCGTTACAATTTTTCCGGTGCCGCGTGGATTGGCGCAAGGAAACTCTGGGGTGCAGAGGAAACCTGCTGAAAACCACTCTGTCGAAAAACCGAGACGGAACTGGCCCGGAACGCCGACCGTTGCATGCTGCAACCGAAGCAAACCGGTGGAACCGGTGAGCGTGTTGGTTTCGGCGAGGTCGCGATCGCGGTCACGCCACTCGCGCTCGACTTCGGGATCGTCACCCGAGATTTCTTTCGGCGCGTCGGCTGCAGGAGCCGCGGGCGTGGCCGAAGTGACACCACCGACTGCGCCTGTTGCTGTTGCAGCGACCGCTGGCGGAGTCGCTACAGGCGCAACTCCAGGAGCCGGTGGGGAAGCGGGGGCCGGGGCCACGGGCTGTGCGAAGGCCACATGAGAACCCATGAGTGCGAGGACGAAACCGCTTCGCCTGAGTGCTGCGAAGGCGACTGCTGAGGCGCTGCGGGCTGATGAGCCTACGATCGAATGCGCGATGAAATGACGCATGGTTTCTCCGAAGGAATGAAGGCCGGCGTGGCCCGCCCCCGCACATGGGAGGCGCTGGGGCCATACCGCCAAAGGTGCGACCTCCTCTAGCACCGGATCCAGGGTTCTCCAAAGCGGAACTATGCGGTTGGCAGCCGCTAGCCATTCCCCACTTTGCGCCTATAAACGCTTAGATGAGTGCCAAAGGTCGAATTCTTGTCGTCGACGACGAGGCGAACGCACGGGCCGCACTTTCCGAGATTTTGCGGGAAGAAGGCTATCAAACCGAGACGGCGGCAGACGGTTTCAAGGCCCTTGGCAAGCTCGAAGAGTTCGCACCAGACGTCGTGCTAACCGACCTGAAGATGCCAGGTCTCGATGGCCTCTCTTTTATGGACAAGGCCCGAGCCGCCACGCCCGGAGCCGCTTTTGTCGTCATGACCGCCTTCGGCACGATTTCGAGTGCGGTCGATGCCGTCAAGCGGGGCGCTGACGACTACCTGACCAAGCCGCTCAATCCCGACGAGCTGACCCTCGTCGTCGCGCGCGCGATGGGAAAAGCGCGCCTCATGCAAGAAACGCAGCGCCTGAGAGAGCGACTGCGAGAACGTAACGCCTTCAGTCACATTATTAGCGCCGACCCAAAGATGCTGGAAGTCCTCGACCTTGTCGCGCAGGTCGGGCCAACGCGCGCCAGTGTGCTCATCACAGGCGAGAGCGGAACAGGCAAAGAACTTATCGCAGAGGCTATCCATCTGGCCTCTCCTCGCGGCAAAATACCACTCGTCCGGTTACATTGTGCTGCGCTTGCCGAATCGCTTCTTGAGAGCGAACTTTTCGGACACGAACGCGGCGCGTTCACGGGCGCGATTGCGCGTCGAGAAGGGCGCTTCAAAGCTGCGGATGGCGGCACACTCTTTCTCGACGAAATCGGCGAGATACCGCAAGGAACGCAGGTAAAGCTCCTTCGGTTCTTGCAGGAGCGATCGTTTGAGCGCGTGGGTGGCAACGACACGCAGAAGGTCGACGTGCGCATTATCGCAGCAACCAATCGCAACCTTGCGGTCGAGATCCAAAAGGGCGCTTTTCGCGAAGACCTTTTCTATCGACTCAACGTCGTCGCCGTCGAACTGCCGGCACTCCGCGAACGCAAAGCGGACATCGGTCCACTCGCCGCATTCTTTCTCAAACGATACGCTGTCGAAAATGGTCGATCGATTGATCAATTTTCAGACGAAGCGCTTGACCGTCTGTTCCGCTACCGGTGGCCCGGCAACGTTCGCGAACTCGAGAACGTCGTGGAGCGCGCCGTTGTTCTTTGCGATAGCGCTCGCATCGAGGTCAGACATCTTCCCGCGGCGCTCGCTCCTGAACAAGCCCAAGTCGCCGCACTCCCTCAAATTCCAGGCGCAACGCTCGCAGAACTCGAGCGATTTGCCATCATGCGGACGCTCGAAGCGTGTGGTGGTTCAACGTCGAGAGCCGCAATGGTGCTCGGCATCTCGTCGCGCAAGATTCAATACAAGCTGCATGAGTACGTAGGCGAAACGAGTCTCGAACCGAGCAAATAGGCACGTCCCACGGTCGACGGTTCATGCGACAATCGTCACGTAATGAGCGCCCACGTCGTCGTCGTCAACGACCTTCGCAAGATCTATCGCAAGCCCTTCTCGCGCAAAGCCGTCGAAGCTGTGGGAGGCGTATCCTTTCACGTCAACGAGGGCGAGTCGTTTGCCTTTTTGGGGCCCAACGGTGCCGGCAAGACCACGACCATCAAGATGCTTACCGGTTTGATTCGGCCAACCGGCGGCACGGCAACGCTCTTTGGAAACGTGATCCCATCGCCGCAAACGATGCGCGACGTCGGCTTCTTGCCCGAGAATCCCTACGTCTATCCGTATCTTACGCCGCGCGAATTCGTCACCATGTGTGCTCACTTAAGCGGCGTTCCACGGGCCGCCGTTGATGCGCGCGTCGAAAAAACAATCGCAAGAGTCGGCATGGCCGATGCAATCGATCGCGAAGTGCGCAAGCTCTCGAAGGGCATGACCCAGCGTATCGGTCTCGCGGCTGCGCTTGTTCACGCGCCCAAGCTGCTCATCCTCGATGAGCCCATGAGCGGGCTCGATCCGGTCGGGCGCAAAGACGTGCGTGACTTGATTCTCGAAGAGAAGCGACTCGGTCGCACGGTCTTCTTTTCGACGCACGTGCTCGCAGATGTCGAGATGCTTTGCGATCGCGTGTGCATCTTGCGAAAGGGCAAAGTTGCGGTCGAAGGCAAGCTCAGCGAACTGCTCCGCGACGACGCACGTTGTGTTGAAGTCGCACTCGAAAATGCATCTATCAATTTAGTTGACGATCTGCGAGCGAGCGGGCTCGAGCCGCGCGACGTCGTCAATGGCATCGTCGTCGAAGTATCAGGCGATGCGCTCACCCGCGCCGTGTGCGAGAAGGCTTGGGCCGCCGGCGCGAACGTGCGACGCATTTCGCAAAAGCGAGAGACACTCGAAGAGTTGTTCGTCCGCGAAGCGTTGTAACCGATTGAAAAGAGACAATAATTCGACGCAACCTTGCACACGCCGAAGACACGCGGCAGGGTTTCCGTCCCCACCTTGTTTCGGACCTCCTTCGCTCTGTGCACGACGCTCGCGCTTGTTGCTCAAACTGGGCACGCAGCCGAGTCGCGTGTTCGGCTGGCCTACGCGCGCAAACCGGGCGCGGAAGTGTGCCAAGACGAGAGCAGTTTTCGAACGCAACTAACCGCGAAACTTGGCTACGAAGCCATCACGACCGAAGAAGGGACACGCGTTCTTCGTGTCACGTTCACGAGGCGTGCTGGCGGATTTCGAGGGCTACTGGAGCTGCGAGACGCCGCAGGTAAGATTCTTGGTTCGCGTTCTCTCGATTCCAACGAAAGGGACTGCCGCGAGCTTCTTTCGGCGCTTGTTGTTGCGGCCGCAATCAGCGTTGATCCCTCAAGCATCGCGGGCGGTCCTCGCGTTCCGCGTGATCAAGGAAAGACCGACCGAACGCGGAACGCGGCGAGTGACGCCGAACCAATCCGCACCAATCGCGCGACAACTTACATCGCGGTTGATGCGGCGATTCTTCTCGCGCTCGGGACCGAGCCCGGTCCTACCGTCGGAGGCACGCTTGGTGTGGCGCTCGGGCGTCATCCGTGGTCGCTGAAGGGTGAGCTGCGGCTTGACGCATCGACGTCTACCAAGACGATTTCAACATCGCCGACTCCCCGATTTTCTGGGATTTCCGGGACACTCTTCGGTGGAACGGTCGTGCCGTGCTACCAAACTGGATTCCTGCGAGGGTGTGCTGCCCTCCTTCTCGGTGGTCTATCATTGACGGGCGGATCTACAACTTCGTTGACGAGTACGACACGCTTCTTCGCGGCCGCAGGTCCGAGGGTGGAGGCCGCATTGCCCATTGGCCGTGCGGCAGGCTTGTTCTTGCGCGCCGAACTGCTTATCAACTTGATTCGCACCGACGCCTTCGTCGACGGCGTGTCGATGTGGCACGTCCCTCCCGTCTCGGGATCCATTGGCATCGGCGGCGACCTTCAATTCGCTTTGAAGGACGCAACGCGATGACGCAGCTCGCGATGCCGCGGCCGATAGCCGTGCCCACCGAGGCCAAGCACGTCACCTTCGAAGAGGTGTACAGCGAGACCTTCGGCTACGTGTTTCACGCACTGCGAAGGCTCGGTGTGCAAACGCGCGATCTCGAAGACGTTGTCCATGATGTGTTCGTCGCCGCACATCGTCACTTTGAAAGTTACGATCCGAGCCGGCCGATAAAACCTTGGCTCTTCGGGTTCGCTTACCGAACCGCGGCCGACTACAGGCAGCTCGCACGCCATCGCCAAGTCCAGCAACCCGATGGGTTTGACTTAGTCGATATGGGCAACTTACCTGACGAACAGCTCGCGCAGAAACAAGCACAAGCACGCTTCGCGAAGGCGCTCGATGCCCTCGACCTCGAACGCCGCGCAGTCTTCGTCATGCACGACGTGAATGGCCACTCCATGCCGGAGATTGCTGAGGCGCTTGGGGTACCACTCAACACGGGATACTCGCGGCTACGTCTCGCGCGACGCGATCTTGAAGCTGCACTTCGCGATAGCGATTCAAAAATGGAGCAGGCCGATGCCCATGAATGAGCTCCCACCCCTAAGCGACGCACTCGCCAACATGATCGCGATGGATCGCGACGAGCAAGCCTTGCCCGACGGCGCTCGTGAACGTGTCGCGGCACGCCTTGCCACCACGATCGGCCTCGGCGTAGCTGCAGCCCTCACGACAAAGACAGCCGCGGCGAGCACCCTTACCAAGACCGCGGCGGTAACAGCTGCCACGACAACGAGCGCCAAGGTCGCCGTCGGAATTGCGGTGGTGGCGTTTGCTGCGGGCACAGGTACCGGCGCGGCGATTCACGCAGAGGTCACGCGCGCAGCGCCGATCACAGGGGCGGCCACTACACCGACAGCGATACTCGTACCCAAAGCAAGCGTTGCGCCAGTGGCTTCCGCTGCGCAAGTGATCGAGATAGAGCCGAGCGCATCGGCTCGCGTCGTCGTCGCGCCACCGGCATCGATCACGAGCGCACCTTCACGCGACTCAGAACTGGCCGAAGAACGCGCGATGATCGACCGCGCTCGGCGCGACATCTCAAAAGGTAACTCATCGAGTGCACTTTCAACACTGAGCGAACATGCGCGCACGTTTCCGCGTGGACGCATGGGCGAAGAGCGCGAAGCCCTCACCGTCATCGCACTCGCCAAAGGTGGGCAGCTCGATGCCGCGAGGACCAAAGCCCGAAGGTTCAAAGCAACGTTTCCGAAGAGCGTCTTGCTTCCCGCAGTGATGGGCGCGACGGGGCTCGAGGAAAAATAAATGCGTCCGCTTGCGTGCCGCGTCCACTCGGCAGTCCTTTTCGCGAGCGCGATAGTCATCTCGGCATGCGATGATCCCGTCTACTTCGGCGTCCAAACCAGCGTGCGCGGCAGCGGCCAAGACGCGAGCCAATCGAACACCAAACTTCGCATCTTCATCACGAAGACAACTTTCAACGGTGACCTCCGCACCGCTGGCAAGTCAAGCGACGGCCTCACCGCAGCGGATGCGCTCTGCCAGCTCAGTGCGGACACGCTCAGCCTTGGCGGAACCTTTCGTGCCTACATCGGGACGAAGACCGTCAACGCAATTGACCGTGTGCCTGCCGTTGGCCCTTGGACGACGCTGCCAACCGCATTTGGATCAAGCACGGTCAACGACGCGAAGTCCATGGGCCTCGCCATCGACAACCTCACCACAGAGACGGGCGACGTGACGGCTCACCCTTACTGGTCGGGAGCGGGACTCGGTGGCGTCAGCACCGGCAAGGACTGCGACGCTTGGACCCATGCCGGCGACGGAATTAACGGTCACTACGGTTCGTCGACTTCAGGTTTCACCGGCGACACGAGTGATCAGAGTTGTTCTTGGAGCGCAGCGTTGCTGTGTTTTGAGATCCGTTAGCGTTACGAATAGTCCGCCTCGAAAGCGCTGATCATTCGCCTGGGCTGTAGCACCATGTCTTCGCGTTTGAGGTGCCGCTGCAAACGTTGACGCAAATCGCACTGCCGCTCGGAGAAGACAATTCGCAAAAATCTGTGCGCTACTTCGTCGGTGTGCAAAACGGAAAATCGGCAAGCCTCACGAAGGGTGTATCGATTCCTCGCGCGCAAGTAACGCCCATAACAAACGAGGGCCTCGCCGCGCTCAAGGTCGGTCGTTTGAGGATTGCCAGCCGCGATGTGGTGACGCCGGCAGGTGTGATCGCAAATCCAACAGCGGTATGGCTGACGCAAAAGGGTAAACCCTACGCGCCAGGCTTGGGCTGCGCGACCGGAGAGGTTGTACAGCTTCAAAACGAAGCCGTCGAAAAGCTAACACTCCCGCTCAGCGTGGACGTACTGGCAGGAAGGTACGACGTGAACCTTCAGTACGACGAAAACGGTGTTCAAAAGGTCGCCGTGTATTCCGTCGATACCGAGTGATCCGAATGGCTCGTGCCCACGGGTCCGCATATGCCGTGCCGCGCAAGCCTCTGGCGCGCACAAATTTTTCCTCGCCGAATCCACCGACCTTATCCACTGGAAGCAATCTGCGACGCCTGTCTGGGTAGGCCCAAATGGCGGCGCCGATCCCGCGGTCTACCGAACCCAAGGCGCCTACACCATCCTCGCAGGTGGCGCCGGGCGCTCGACCGATGGCGGCAAAACGTTTCAAGCCACGCCCATCACAACAGGCAGCTGGGGACAGCCTGACGTCACTGCCGTGAGCGGAGGCTTCCGCGTTTTCTACACGACGATGGACTCGGGCGGCGGCATTCGCAGCGCGTTCTCGAGTGATGGCGTTTCATGGAAAGACGAAAGCGGAATGCGCCTCAAGGGCGGAGCCGATCCTTCAATCGTCAAGATGCCTGACGGCAGCTATCGCCTCTACTACAAGGTCGGTGGCAAGCCGTAGTTGCGTCGAACTCTAGCGGTTCGATCGATCAGAACACGCCCGAGTAACCGAACGTCGCACCCGTCCCGCCCGCTGCACTCGGCAGGACATACCACTGTCCAATGGGCATCGTCCGCTTCCGCACCTCTGCGCGCTCGGGCACAAAGTTGATCTGCGCTTCAATGATGCCAATCGCGGAGGTCACCACAAATGCGCCGGCAAGCGACAAATTGATCACACGAGTGGTACTTGCGCGATCGGACCATTGTTGCGCGCGAAAATCGCGATCCGGACCTGGAATGGCGTATTCGGAACTGCGTTCAGACAACTGCCAGACGTAAAGCGGCACCGTAATCGCAGTGCCAATCACCAGCGCAGACTCCGTCGTCAGGAAGGCCCATCCAAGGGACGATTTGCCATTCTGAAACTGGCCCACGCCAAACGGAACGGCAGCAATCCACCGCGAACTTCGCTTGATGATCCGCTCTTGCGTGGCGAGAAATTCGAGGCGCGCGATTCGTTCACGTTCTCTACGTTTCGCTTCTTCGACGCGGCGAATCTTTTCTTTCTCTTCTTGAAGCTGCTTCGTCTTCACCGCGAGCAACCGATCGCGCATCGCCGATCGTTGATCGATAAAAAAATTGATCGTCGGTGATGGATAGAGGAACGGATCGGCTTCGTACTCGGGCTTCTCAAGAAGCAATCGTTCAATGACCCGAGCGGCTTCCTCACGTTCGCCCTTCGCAAAGTGCGACGCTCCAAGCAGCATGCGTGCTTCAGCGATATACGAAGGAGACTTCAGCGGCTGTTTTGCGGTTGGATCGAGAAGCGTGCGAAGCCTGGCGATCGCTTCGTCGTATTTTTTTCCTACGTAGGACGCCTTTGCCTTCTCAACGTCGCCTTGCTCATCGGCATGCGACACGCCGCCTGCCAGAACAGCAACGCAGGCGCTCGACGCAAGAAGAGCGTACCGAAACCTCATTCCGAACCAAAGGCTACGCTCTTTAGTTGCCCAGCGAACACATCAACCGTACGCGTGGCACGGGTGCCTGCGTTTCGAACGGTCACGGGTTTGCGTTTGCCGGTCATCGGAATGCGAATCGATGCGCCAATTCTGACCGGAATCGTTGGATGCTCAAGAATATCGTATGTCGCCGACGCATCACCGTTCACGACCAACAAGGCTGGCTTAAACGTAAGCACAACGTCAAACGCCTCGGAGCGCTCGCCTTCTGAAATGGTTCGGCCCCAAGGCTCGCAAAGATCGTCGATGCAAGTAAACGAAATGCGATGCGAGTGACCGTCAATGGTCATCCTCTTGCCGCCAGATGTGACCCCGAGATCAACCCCATCGAGCAGCAAAGACGCACCCGCGTTTGGCAGCACCGTTCTTATCTCAATCGCGCGCTGCACGTTGGCAAGCACGAGCGGCGCACTCACACTCGCCACAGCAGTTGGCACACTCGCAATCGGGCGCAGCGCGGACGGCACTCCACCTTCCGGAGCGATCGCTGCCGCATCCGCCGATTGCGAATCGATGGGCGGAGGCTGCGCCGCGATCGTCGGTGCGCTGGCAGCACTTGCGAGCAGGCTACTCGAGGGCAGGCTACTCGGAAGCACGCCAATCGTTCCTTGCGCTGTGGCACGCGTTAGCCAAGACTTTCGAACGGCGCGATTACCCGCAAAGCTGATCGACGCGCACGCTGCGCCGCAAAGTAGCGCATACGAAATTTGGCGTGCCAACTTGGTACGCTTCGTGATCGCATTCACCCGCGCGAGCGATCGCATGAGCTCTCGATCGTCAGGCGCATACGCGATCGCACGATTGTAATCTGCCGCGGCTCGCATCACGTCGCCAGCCTGTCGCGCGTCACCTGCCTTCGTACAGAGAACGGAGATCAATCGCTTCTTGTGCTCGCTCGCGTACTCGGTCGAGTTCGCTAAAAATCTCTCGAGCTCCACGCGCGGGTCAGTCACGCCAAGGTGCGCGAGCTCTGTTGCAATGGCCTGCTCCATCTCTGCGCAGTTGCTGTATCGATCGCTCGGCTCTCGCTGCAGCGCGCGCTCGAGAATTGAGGCCCACATCCGACCAATTGGCGGCTGTTCATCGTCCGGCTTCGGGAACGAGCACTCGAGCACCCGACGCAGCACTTGCGCTGGATTCGCGCCCTCGAACGGAAGGTGCCCGACCATCGCTTCGTAGAGCAACACACCAAGTGCAAAAATGTCCGCGCGCGCGGTGACTTCGCCGCCTTCGATTTGTTCAGGCGCCATGTGCGCCGGGCTGCCGAGCACTTGGCCGGTTGACGTTACACTTTGAACGTCAAGTACCTTGGCGATCCCAAAGTCAGTCAATTTGATGAGGCCACGCTTTCGTTCTGTACCTTCGCACTCGATAAGAACGTTCTCCGGCTTCACGTCGCGGTGCACAACTCCGATGCCGTGTGCGTGAGCGAGTGCGTGGAGAATTTCGAGACCGATCGCAGCCGCAACCTCCGGAGGCAGAGCTCCATACTCGCGCAGCAAACTGCGAAGGTTCCGCCCCTTGACGAGTTCAACGACGAGGTATTGCTCGCTTTCGCTTTCATCCGAGACGTCATAAACCTCAACGATGTTGGGATGACGCAACTTGGCGACCACTTGCGCCTCAACCGCAAACCGCCGCGCAACTTCGGGTGAATCGCGAAGATGTGGGTGAATCACCTTCAGCGCGACATCACGATGCAAGCGCTTGTCGCGCGCACGAAATACGGTGGCCATGCCACCATGGCCGAGCTCCTCGAGTACCTCGTACTTAGGAAGATCGATGCTGCGCCCAACGCGCATGCTCGACGTGCTTCCCTCGCCGTTCCCGCCCATGCTGGCGAGTGTAACAGCGTGACCACGCCAGGCGGAAATTCAGATGGACCGTGCGCGCGTAAGTAGTTCGGTGTGGTACTCGTGGTAGGCACTGCTCGGTGGCCATACCGGGGCTCCTTCGAGGAGACCTATCACTTCCGAAGCGCGCCCGGTATCGATGGCAACGATCGCCCTAGCATACCGCATCGCCCAAGAAATCAAGGGAATGTCTCTCTCTGCACCTCGCAAGTACGCGTCGTCTTGGGGCTCCGCACGGTGTGAGAACGCACGCACAAACGACGCTATCCCGTGATGCAAAACGGCAACTTTCTTGTCGATCAAGCCCCGCCTCACGGGAAGCGATTCGAGCAAAGACACCTTGCGCAAGGCCGCGTCACGGGACCCTTCAAATACGTCGAGCAGCACCTCAGCGATGAGTTGTTGCTCAAGCGCTGTTCGAACAACCTGAGAGCGTTCAAAGAGCACGAGCGCATGACGGGCCTTGTCGACATATCCGAAAGCAGCGAGCGCGGTCGCCGAGAGCAGTTGATAGATGCCTTCATCTTGTCCCGCGGTCTGGGCACGTAAGCTCTCGAGCACGTCGTCGACGCGCGCCTCACGCATCCAAGAACGAAGCCGCTCCTGCGCACGCCATGCGCGAAAATACGCGACGAGCACCATCGACGAAATTGCCGCAACGATCCAACGTTCGAGGCCTGGAGGCGACGCGCCAACGCTCGCTGCAAGGACCACCACGAGCACAATGATGCGCAGAACCATGAATCAGCCTTTTCGCGCCTTCACGTCGCCAATCCCGTGCCTTCGCAAGTAACCGCGAACGTGCGCTCGTTCCATCGCTGAGCGTCGCGCGATCTCACTGACGTTCCCCGTGCACTCTGCGTGCAACGCCGTGAAATACTCACGCTCGAACTTGCTCAGGATCTCGCGCTTCGCATCCTGAAATGTCCTCCCACCGGTCGCAACAGACTCAACTCCGCTCGACATCATTGGCGAAAGATGAAGCGCAAGATCGATCGGGCCATCCTTCGAAAATGCGAGCGCTACAGCAACCACATTGCGAAGCTCGCGAACGTTGCCCGGCCAGTCATGTCGCATCAGACGCTCAACCGAGTCAGACATGACGCGGGCAAATGCGCGCTTCGCTCCAAGGTCGTCGAGCATGCTTTTGACGATCTGCGGAATGTCGTCGAGGCGGTCGCGGAGCGCAGGCAGTTCGACCCGCACTTGCGCAACGCGAAAGTAGAGATCGCTACGAAAGCTGCCTTGATTCACTTCGCGCGCGAGGTCACGACGCGTCGCTGCGATAACGCGAACGTCGACGGTTCGGTAGTGATTGGATCCCACTGCCTTGATCCGTTGCTCGGCAAGAGCCCGCAACAACTTGGGTTGAACGTCGGTGGGTAACTCACCGAGCTCATCAAGAAAAATGGTCCCTCCATCCGCTTCGACGAAGGGCGACGTGCGCTTGTCGACCGCTCCCGTAAACGAGCCGCGCTCATGACCAAACAGTGAACTCTCGGCAAGGGTTGTCGGAATGGAGCCGCAATCGACGACTACGAAGGGCTTGTTCGCACGATCGCTTGCACGATGAATGGCTTGAGCGACAAGCTCCTTTCCGGTGCCAGTTTCGCCTGTAACGAGAACGGTCAAGTCAGTCGGCGAAACTTTTCTGAGGCGCTCAAACACACCGAGCATGCTGGGGCTGGCGCCAACGAGTGGGCCAAAGCCGGGCTCGTTCGAGAACTCGAGTGTCGCAGGACCCGTGGGAACGCACTCGAGCAGCGTATCGCCGCACAATAGGTAACTCTTCTTGGTCAGAAATACTTCACCTACGCGCGTATCGCCGACGAAAACCCCGTTTCGCGAGCCAAGATCGCGCACACGGACACCGCGAGGGGTCGCCAAAAACTCGGCGTGCACAGCGCTTACTTTCGCATCGTCGAGCACAACCGCGCAGGCCTTGCTCCGACCCACAACAACAGGTTCGGTACCGACCTCAACCTTAGTCCCCGAACGCTTGCTAGCCCCGTTGCTTTTGGCAACGCAGAGCGTACCTCCGCGAATCTCCACTCGGCCCTTCGCAACGACGGTCGCATCCACGATTGATCCCATCCTATCAACGAGGACCGATGCGCCGCACAAATTCGACTTCCATCGACGATGGAAGTCGTTACGATCGCGCGCGATCGACGAGCGTCGCGTCGTCGTCGATTTCGATGGCACGAACGCTCCTTGGCTCGCTCGCCGCCACCACACGAACATCGAGCGAACGCCACGCCAATTGCGCTTCGACAGCAGATTGCCAGCGGTCATTCGCATCGCAGGCAAGCAGCCCAGCCAAAAAGTGCTCGAGCGGTTCGGGCCAAACTTGATGCGTGAGATCGGCAAGCCTTGGCGCCACACAATTGAGCTTGAGAGACAACAGCGCGAGCGGTGTCGACGCGAGAAACGGAAAGCGGCCCGTCACGCATCGGCAAAGCACAACGCCGAGCGCATAAAGGTCGGCGCGCGCATCGACGATTCGTGAAGCGGAAACTTGCTCGGGCGCCATGTACGAATAGCTCCCAAGCGTATCGCCAGCGGCAGTCAGAGTGTTTTCGCGCAAACTTTCGGGCGGGCGCCATTTGGACACGCCGAAGTCGAGTATGCGCACGCGAGAGCCTGCTGCATTGGGCGCTCGGGTGATGAACAAGTTCGAAGGTTTGATGTCGCGGTGGACGACGTTGGCCGCATGCGCGTCGCTCAGCCCAGAGAGCGCACCGTCAATAAGCGGAACCACTTCTTCAAACGGCAACTCGACCCGTGACTTCAGCTGCGTTTCAAGCGTTTCGCCCCGCAAGCGCTCAAAGGCAATCCACAACCGCCCGCTCGCTTCGGTTCCGTGAGCGAACACTTGGGGCACAAAAGGCGATCGGACCTGCATCAGAATCATCGCTTCACGGGTAAACCGTGAGGCTAACTCTGCATCCGCAGACACCGATTCATGCAGGATTTTGAGAGCAACGCGCTCGCCTTTTGGCGTCGTCGCCGAATAGACCTCGGCCATCGACCCAGAGCCAATTAGCCGACGAACGTTATAGTGGCCGCCAACCAGCGTGCCCTTCTTGAGCAGAGAACCGATCGCCACTTCGCGGGAGAGCCTATCACTCTTTCGAGCGCTACATTACCCTGGGCATTGCCGATGCAAACTGAACAGGACGTTGAAGCGTATCTCCTTCGTTACAAAAAGCCGTTTACCGCACTCGACGGGACGCCGGCGACCTACTGGCTCAACCCGGGCGACGGGCTACCGAACGTTGCCGTGCGAGTCGACACCCCCATCGTGCTCGTGCGCGCTGAAATTGGGGAACTAAAGAACCCGAACAACGTCAAGATCCTTACCCGTCTGCTCCAGATGAACGCGCAGTCGTTGCTTCATTCTGCATACGGCCTCGAAGGGCAACGCATCGTCCTGTCCGCGGCACTTGAACTCGAAAACCTCGACTTCAACGAATTAGTCGCGGTTCTTGACGAAATCGAAGTCGCGTTGTCTCGCGAAGCGCGAGAGCTCCACACACTCAACGGCTAGAGGCCGGTTACAGACCGCACCTACGAACTGCAACAGCTACGAATGGGCAAACCATAATGGGAATTTTTAGCCGCTTGGCGCAACTCATCAAGTCGAACCTCAACGATCTGATCAGCCGTTCGGAAGATCCCGAAAAGATGCTCAATCAGATCGTCCTCGACATGAACACACAACTCGTCGAGGCGAAGAAGCAAGTCGCCGCTTCAATCGCCGACGAGAAGCGCCTCTTCAAGCAATACGAAGCCGAAGCCGCAACCGCAACAGAATGGGAACGTCGCGCCATGGTGGCTGTTCGCGCTGGCAACGAGGAACTTGCAAAAGAAGCGCTAGCGCGTAAGCGCGAGCACGACGAGCTCCAGACCACGCTCAAAGATCAATGGGACAAGCAGAAGAAGAGCGTGGAGCAGTTGAAGCAAGCGCTCCGCCTTCTCAACGACAAAATCGAAGAAGCAAAGCGCAAGAAGAACGTCCTCGTCGCGCGCAAGAAGCGAGCTGAAGCCCAAAAGGCCATTCACGAAACAATGCACGGCCTCCGCGATCAGAGCGCGTTCGAGACGTTCAATCGGATGGAACAGAAAATTGACCAAATCGAGGCTGAGGCTGAGGCTCAGTCCGATCTGTCCGAAGAGTACACCGGCGACGCTCTTGCCTCGCAGTTCTCCAAGCTCGAGCGATCCGCTGGGGCCGAAGACGATCTCGCCGCGCTCAAACGTAAGATGGGGCTCGCTCCCGCAGAAACGCCACCTCCTGCAGCAGAAGCCGTCAAGGCACGCGTGCAGGCACCCGTTGATGCGCGCGAGCATGAAGAAGCCGAGCTCGCAGCCGCACTCGAAGAACTTGAGGCCGAGCAACAGCAAGCTCGCAAGCACGGTCGCTAAGTTTGGCGCAAGCGTCGAACGAAGGTCAAGGTGCTGAACCATTGATTTCGGACTGGCACCACCAGTCTGCGGAAGCTGTGCTGCGCAAACTTGGCGTACATGCAGCTCACGGCCTCACCCAAAGTGAGGCCAAAGGTCGCTTCGAGCTCTATGGGCCGAATGCACTCCCGCCTCCTCCTTCACCTTCGCGCATTCTTCAGTTCCTCAAGCAATTTGCCAATCCGATCGTTCTGACGCTCTTGGCCGCAGCCGTCATCGCACTCATCGATGGCCTCAGTCGGCACGGTGAATCTGTGCTCGCGAGGTTCGGCGACACCATCGCAATTGGGCTGATCGTTCTTCTCAATTCTTGTCTGGGTTTTTACCAAGAGGTGCGTGCCGAAGCGGCTTTGGATGCGCTTCAAAAGCTCCAAACGCCAAAGGCGCGCGTCCGGCGCGACAACCAAGTCGTCGTGCTCGACGCACAGTTCGTCACCGTTGGCGATGTGCTCGAGCTCGAAGCAGGCGACGCAATCGCCGCTGATGCAAGATTACTTCAGGCGCTTGACCTTTCGGTTGAAGAGTCGTCGCTCACCGGCGAATCCGTGCCCTCGAGAAAAGACGCCCTCGCTCGCGTGCATACAGACGCGACGATTGGCGACCGTTCGAACATGCTCTTTGTCGGGACGAGCGTCGTTAGAGGCAAAGCACGCGCGGTTGTCGTTTCAATCGGCGGCGGCACAGAACTCGGTCGCCTTTCGACGCTCATTCGGGAAGCCGGGGGCGATCGCAAGACGCCTCTCGAAGTGAAGCTCGAATCGTTCAGCAACAAAGTTCTATGGGCATGCCTCGCCCTTTCAGCGCTTCTCTTCGCGCGTGGAATGCTCCGCGGCGGCCGAAGCTGGACAGTGCTCCTGCTCGAAGCGGTAAGCCTTGCAGTCGCCGCAATTCCAGAAGGCCTTCCCGCGATCACGACCATCACCCTTGCACTCGGCATGCAACGCATGGCCAAACGAGGCGCGATCGTCCGGAAACTGACCGCGGTAGAAACGCTTGGGTCGGCCACGGTCATCTGCAGCGACAAGACTGGCACGCTCACGCAAAACGAGATGACGGTTCGCGAATTGTACGCCGGCGGCCACTACGAAGTGACGGGCATCGGGTACGCGCCAAAGGGCAACATTCTTGACAACATGGGAAACAAAGTTGACGTATTGTCTCCCGTACTTCGAGACCTATTGGCGACAAGCGCGCTGTGCAACAACGCCCAACTCGAACAGCGCAACGACGGTACTTGGCGCACTGCGGGTGATCCGACAGAAGGGGCCCTCCTCACGCTGGCCGCAAAGGGTGGGCTGCCCCGCGAATCGCTCGAGACGACTCACACGTTACTTCGCGAATTGCCTTTCGATAGCGACCGCAAGCGCATGACGATCGTCACGCTCGACGATAATGGCCGCGAGGTCGTCCACACCAAAGGCAGCGCCGATGTGCTGCTGCATCTCTGCACGCATTACGTCGACGAAACGGGCGAAGCGCGCGCCCTCGACGTCGAGACACGAGACAAATTGCTCGCCTTTGGTGACGCGATGAGTGCGAAGGCGCTCCGAGTTCTCGCCGTCGCGCGTCGCGAGCTCA
The DNA here is from genome assembly GCA_023248745.1 of Myxococcales bacterium. Classification (GTDB taxonomy): domain Bacteria; phylum Myxococcota_A; class Polyangia; order Polyangiales; family Polyangiaceae; genus JAHFDX01. Next base: position 33,436 of record JAHFDZ010000015.1, read on the forward strand.
GTGAGCCTCAAAGCGTCCGTGCGGGGACGGCCGTCGAAGCGGACGAGATCGAAGCGAGTCTCACATTCATTGGCCTCGTTGGCATGGCCGACCCTCCTCGCCCTGGCGTCAAGGAAGCGATTGCAACTTGCCACCGCGCACACGTTCGAGTCGTGATGATCACGGGCGATCACAAGCTCACCGCGATGGCGATAGCTCGCGAACTTGGTCTGTGGTCCGAGGATGCGGACGCAATGACGGGCGCCGAGCTCACGAAACTCAGCGACAACGAAGCGCTCGCACGTGTTGATCGCGTGCGCGTGTTCGCGCGCGTGTCGGCGGAGCAAAAACTCCGAATCGTCAAGTTACTGAAGCAACGCGGCGAAGTCGTCGCCATGACTGGCGATGGCGTCAACGATGCGCCCGCGCTGCGAGAGGCCCACATCGGCGTGGCAATGGGCAAGGACGGAACTGACGTCGCCCGCGAAGCCGCTGACATCGTCATTGCTGACGACAACTTTGCAACCATCGTCGACGCCATCCGCGAAGGCCGCGCCATCTATCGCAACATCCAGAAGGCGATCTTTTTCCTTCTGTCGTCGAACGCTGGCCTTCTCGTTACCGTCTTTGTCGCGTCGTTCAGCTCGGTGCCGCCACTCACCCCCCTGATGATTCTATGGATCAACTTGGTGACGAACGGCTTGCCCGCGCTCGCGCTTGGCGTCGATCCACCAGACGAACACCAAATGGAGGAACGCCCCCGCAAAGCTACCGACGGGTTGCTCGGCGCACGCGACTACTTCGGGATCATCTTCGTGGGTGTGATCATGGGTGCGACTGCGCTCCTCTGTTACCGCCTGCAATGGCTTGACGACGGCGACGGCGATCCCTCAAAGGAAGCGCGCGCGGTTGCGTTTTCGCTCCTCGCGCTAAGCCCGTTGTTTCACGCGCTGAGTTGCCGTTCACCGTCCGCGTCGGTTCTCAGCATGCGTCCTCTGATGCCGCTTGCCCTCTTTGCGGCGTTGATTATCAGTGCGCTGATCCACCTTCTGGCGGTCGTCGTTCCAAGCCTACGCGGCGTGTTTCAGACGTTCCCGCTGCCCGCAAACGAGTGGCTCATTCTCATCGGACTCGCATTTCTCGTCGTGCCGGCAGTCGAGCTTTCGAAGGTCATCTCGCGCGTGCGTTCACGCTCGATTTAGGCATGCTCCTGTCGTGCGCGCCGAATTGGCACTACGGTAAGCGACCCATGCGAACGTCACCTGTTGCACTCGCACTCTTCGTGCCTTTGGCTGCATGCGGCGGCCCGCAAGAAGGATCTCACACCGGCGCACCAAACAACGCCTCAAAGAACACAGAGCGGCCCCCCCACGCGCTCGGCGAAATCGACACGCTGAGCGCCAAACCTGGCGACACAGAACGCGAAGCCCCTCAATACCCCACACTCTCGCTAAGTCGCGCGCGAAACAAAGTCGCGCTCGACGGCATGCTCGGCGAATGGCCGGCGCTCGCATCCGCGAAGCACACCTCGAACCCCCGTGCAAAAGAGACATCGGTCAATTTTATTTACGATAACGACGCGCTCTATGTCGCCGCAGAAATCCATGACACCACGCTCACGCGGACCGAGGCATTCGCCGAGCGAGAGGATCACTTGCGTGTGAGCCTTCAATTTCTCCTGCCCAAATCAAGCTCAAAGGTCGATGGTCAAAAACGCACTTCGTTCGACATCTCACTCTTTGCGGGCAAGCCTGGCGAATCCGAGGGCATCGTCAAGCACAATAACCATCAAGTTCCCGCCTCAAAAATTGTCGAAGTTGCATTCGACGGTGGCTACCGAATCGAAGCGTCGATTCCATGGAGCTACCTGACCAAGAATGGCGAAGCGCGCGTGGGCATCCTCGCAAGTGCCACGTACCACGATGCCGAAACGAACAGCACGTCGTCGACCGCAAGCTCGCCCGTACGTGATGATCCCTGGGCACCAAGCGAACCCGAGCTTGCAGCGTGGGAACGCCTGTCGCCCGAAACGCGCAACAGCGCAAAACCCGAAGCATCACTTGCACTCGATTTCGGCGCCGGCCCCGAGGTCGAAGTTGCAGAGATAGTCGCGCGTGAGCTCTGGATCGTCGGGCACGCATTCCTCGATGGCACCCGTTACTTCTCACGAACCGTTAGCGGACGCGCGTCGCTTTCGACTCATAAGTTCACGTTCTTGACTAAACCCACGATCGTCGTTGAAGAAGCACGCGAAACACGCGGCGGCACCGTCGTCTCGCGAACGCTCGTCGACGCTTCCGGCCCTACCCCTCGCGTTTTGTTGCAGCACGCGGTTCAATACGGCAACTGCAGCAACGACGTTCGACTTGAAGCCGACAAGGTCACCGTCATCGGCCCACCCCAACGCTGCGATGGCCCAGGTGATCTAAGCTGGGTGAGCGAGGCATCAGTCAAGTCCATTTACCGATGGAACGGCGGCGAACTCGAAGCTGAAGCGAAGCAGGGCGCGATGCCAAAAAAGATTGTTCCCGTCTCGGCCAAGCCAACGATCGATTCCAAACCAGACCAGCCGCTCGAACCTGCAACGCGAGAAGATCCCGTCACGCTCCTGCTTCGCGCTAAGAACCTCCCACTGACGACGAAGCCCGAATTCAGAGTGTCCGGCAATTTGGCCGAGGGCACCGAGACAGAGACGATCGTCGTCCTCGACGGCGAGATCGTTGTCATGGGCGAGCACTTCCGCGGTGGCACCGGCTTTCTAAGCGTCCGCCCCGGAGGCATTGGCAAGTCGCGCATTAAGAGTGTCGAGCTCACGCGGTTCGAGGGCTCGCCACACGCGTACATCGCCGTTCGATTGGTTCATGCCCTTGACGAAATGAGCCCACCGCTCGTCATCGAATCGGTCGCTCTTTACGCCGTAAAAACCAATATGATCGAGCGCGTCTTGTGGGTCGAAACGAAACGGTCACAGGGCGATCGTCAACATCAAGTCGACGTGCTTTTCAAGAAGCAGGGCGTATGGATCACAAGCCACGGCCCCGCGCGAGGCTGGACGAAGGAATCGTTCGTGACTGGAGAGATCGCTACCAATCTCATTCCTCTTCTGCCCCCTTGGGAAGCCGCAAAGGCAATCGTATTCGAGCTCGACAACGGCCGCTTTCGAAAAAAGTAAACTTACTTTCCTTTTTTTAGCGCACGTTCGAGGCGTCCTTGCTCGTCGTCGGGCGGCGGCTTTGGCGGGACCACAGTCGGCTCGGGTGGCGGCATTGACGGAGGATCTTTTACAGCGGGAAGCGGCCGCACGCCCTGTCCCAACAGGGCCGTCGCACGCGTCAGTGCAACTTCAACCTTGGGCTTCTCGGCCGTTACTTCGATCGACTCCGTCTTGTACCCCGCCAATGAAAGCGTGAGCTTTGCACGCTCATCAGGCGCGAGCGTCAAGTTGACGGGTACCGTCCCAAGATCGCGACCATCGCGTTCCACGTGCGCCCCTTGCGTCGCATTCACTAAGACAACTTTCTTGACCACTTCTTTGACGGTGTCCTTAGAAGCCACGGCAGGCGAAGGTGAAACGGACGGCAAAGGAAGATCGGCGATCACGCGGGGTTGCGCGCCGGTCGGTGTCCCTTTTGCAACGATGAAGGCCATGCCAACGCCAACGCCAACGGCCAGCGCCCCCACGAGCGCAATCATTTGCCACCGCGGTCGCCTCTCGCTTTGCGGCGCTGCCGGCACGGGCATCGGAAGGCCAGAGGTTCGAAAGTAATCCGCCGGCACGTTGAATCCACCAGACCGCGCCATGAGCTCATCGACGGCTCGCGGCACTTGGCCCTGCTCAAGCCGCTCGAGGTCCTCTTGCAGCTCGCCCATCGACGCGTAGCGACCTTCGGGCTTCTTCGTCAGACACTTGAGAATCACAGCTTCAAGCCCCGGAGATACGGCAACGTCAGGAACGAGCGCACGAATCGGAACCGGCGCCTTGTACATATGCTGCGTCAAGATGCCCATGAAGTTGTCGGCATCGAAAGGCACGCGACCGGAAGCCATCTCGTAAAGAATGACGCCGAGCGAGTAAATATCGGTGCGCTGATCCACTACCGTGCCTGCCGCCTGCTCGGGCGACATGTAGTGCGGCGTCCCAAATACGCTTCCCGCTTTGGTCTTCGCGGTAGCCCCACTGCCAACCTTGGCGATGCCAAAGTCAAGTATCTTAACAAAGTCGCGTTCCTGACTTCGCGACACGAGCATGATGTTGTCGGGCTTCAAATCGCGATGAACGATATTGGCCTCATGCGCGGCTCCCAAGCCTTGGGCAATTTGCTTGACGATATGCAAAATGCGCTCAAGCGGCAGCGGTCTCTCTGGCTCGGAGAGAAGGGCAGCGAGGCTCTGGCCATCGAGATACTCCATCACGAAGTAGGTCGAACGATCAGGCAGCTGCCCAAAATCTGAAACGTCCACGATATGGGGATTGCCAATGGCCGATGCCGCGCGCGCCTCCTGTAAGAAGCGCGCCATGATTTCAGCGTCTTTGGCCATGTCGTCGCGCAAAATCTTGATGGCGACGCGTTTCTCAATCACTTTGTGACGCCCGCGATAGACGACGCCCATGCCGCCTTCGCCCAAAATACCTTCGATAATGTAACGACCGTCGATCACTTTTCCGATAAACGGATCGACAACCGCAGTGGCCAAAATGCCGGTCGCGCTCTCCGAGGGCGCGAGCGTCGCAAGCTTTAGGGGCTCTGGTTCGGGCATGGCAAAGGGGTCAAATGGCAGTTACGGCCAGCAGGCGTCGAAAGGTTAAGGCTAACTCACCCGCGCCGAAAGCCAACGCCACTCGCAACTGCAGCGCGCGTCGTGGTATCTGAGACGCCAATGGGCCAGTTCCTTCGAACTTTCACGCAAAACCGCTTCGACCCGTCTGGCAATGCCACACGGGCGCTCGGTCTGACCGTTGCGCTCATTGTCCTACTTGTAGCGCTCCGATGGCTCCTTCGCGGCTATGCGCCCCTCATCGCACTCCGATATCTGCGCCCCGCACGCGGCAACAAGCTTTCCGTGTCGTTCAGCACAGCGCTGGCGCTCATTGGAGTCACGCTCGGGGTTTCGCTTCTCACGACCACAATGGCCGTCACCGGCGGCTTTCTCGAACAGTTTCGCGAAAAGGTTCTGGGCGTGAACTCCCACGTTCTTGTGCTCAAGTACTCGATCGATTTTCGCGAGTACCGCCGCATCATGGAAGTCGCGCGCGAAGTGCCTGGCGTCACCGGCGTTGCGCCATTCGTCATCGACCCGATGATGGTGAGCCATGGCAAACGCATCGCAACCGGCGTCCTTATCAAGGGCGTCGATCCCGATCTTGTCTCCTCGGTCCTCGACCTTCCAAAGCACATCCTCGAACCCAAGGGCTACGTTCAAGCAGGCTTTCCAGGACTGCGCTTGCCGGGTGCTCAGCCCCCTGTTCGCGCACAGCTTCCCCTTCCTATTAGGGAAGACAAGACCCCCAAGAAGAACCAAGTCGACGACGGAGACAAAGACTCCTTCTTGAACGACGTCCGTCGCTCGATCGAGGAGCGCAAACACGCCGATCAAAACAGGGCCGCAGACGTGCCAAAGAAACCTCACGTCGCCGAAGCCAAAGAGATCGACGCAACCCCCGACGGTGGGTACGCGAGCGGAGACCTCCCCGACGAAGACCCAATCCCCGACACCGCCGACCCCGATCCGTGTGCCGCACCACAAGGCGCCATCGCGCTTCCCGGCGCCATCATCGGCACCGTCCTCGCAAAACAGCTCAGCGCAAAAATTGGCGACTGCGTTCAAATCATGTCGCCGACCGTCGGCTCCGCATACACGGCGAATTCACGCGTTCCGCTCATCAAGCCGTTTCGTATCGTCGCGCTCTTCGAAGCAGGCTTCGACCAATACGACGCGAAGCTCATTTATACGGACATCTACGCCGCGCAAGAATTCTACGAATACGGCGACAGCGTGACAGGCATCGAGATGCGGGTGGCCGACATCAATCAGTCAGGTGCCATCAAACTCGAAATCGAGCGACGCCTCAACAGCAGCATCTACCACACGATGGACTGGGCCGAGCTCAATCACGGCCTCTTCAGCACCATCCAAATGCAACAGTTGCTGCTGTCGATTCCGTTTCGCGGCCTTATGGTGATTTCAGGCTTCGTCGTGATCGCCACGCTCACCATGCTCGGTCTCGAAAAGCGACAAGAGATCGCACTGCTCAAGGCAATCGGCGCAACCGATAGCGCGATCTTCCGCATCTTCCTGTTGCAAGGGATATTCTACGGAGTTGCCGGCGCGGCCCTTGGACTTGGTCTGGCCTACCTCCTCTGTCGCGTAATCTTGGTGCGCGCTTTCCCGCTCGACCCAAAGATCTACTTCATTTCACAGCTCCCAATTCGCATCGATCCTTGGGAATTTGCGTCGGTTGCTGCGGCGGCAATCGCCGTCTGTGTCGTCGCGAGCATCATCCCAGCGGTCTTCACGGCCTTTCGAAGACCCACCGACGGCCTAAGGGCTGAATAAATCCGCAACGCACTGCGGAAACTCGGTATCGTAGGCCAAACATGCCTCGCTGGACTGTCGAAGTCTTGCCACTGGGCGGTGGCGAAACTGCGAAACATACCGTTGACGCGGATAGTTGGCTGAGCGCGCTCGGTCGCGTTCAAACCGATCGGCAAGAGCCAACATCGCTCGCTGATCTGTCGCTCGAAATTCGGGCCGAAGGCGGTCAGGCGATCGATGCCACACGAAGACGTCGCTATATTGTAACCAAGAGTGCACTGCTTTCGCTCGTCGTGCACAGCTCACGCGAAGAGCCTCCGACGCCCGAGCGACCCTTGCTCTACCGCGAGCTCACATTCGTCAGCGAGGGCATTGGCGAGCACGATGCAGCACGCGCGCTGCTCGACGAGCTCGGCGAGGTCCGCGAAGAGTTGCAACAAGTAAACGAGCGTAAATTCGTCGCGATGGCCGTTTTCGACGGCCTCACGAATGGCAAGCCGGTTGACCTTCCGATCGCAACACTCGTGTGGAAAGACTGGCGCGGCGAACCCGCGGTCGTGTTCCCTCGACACGGCGATCACGCACCGCCATCAATGGTCCCCGCGTCCCTCGGCGGCGCCGCACGCCCCCGAACGGATCCGCCACCCGCGCCAAAGGCCCCCTCGGTCCCACCGGCCAAGACTCCCTCGGTCCCGCCCACTCCGGCTGCCGCCAAGACCCCTTCCGTTCCTCCAACTCCCGCGGCCAAGACTCCCTCGGTCCCGCCCACTCCGGCTGCCGCCAAGACCCCTTCCGTTCCTCCAACTCCCGCGGCCAAGACTCCCTCGGTCCCGCCCACTCCGGCTGCCGCCAAGACCCCTTC
>JAHFDZ010000016.1:0-18584 GCA_023248745.1 Myxococcales bacterium
GGTGCTGAGGTGATCGGTAATTTGCTCATGCGCGCGTTGATAAGGGGTCGGAATCGTACTCAGTAGTGCGTGGACTACTTTGCCTGCCACTGCTCGTAGGCTGTAACTAAATCAGTTACAAATGATTCTGCGAGCTGCGTGTACCCCTTTTTTGTAAGGTGGACGTGATCCCTCGTCGCGCGCGGCTTGCGTTCATTTGCCCACTTCGCGATCGATCCCGGTCCGCCCATCGCCGCAAGCTGGTCGTAAAACGCACACCCCACCTCTTTGGCGACACGGCGCTGTGACGCGATCACTTCGAGAATGCGTGGCGCGGTTCTCCATTCGCCAGGCCCACGTTTCACCGCGCGATCGGGAGGCCCGAGCAAGATGCACGAAGCGTTTGGCGCGCCGCTCGTGAATCGATGAATCAGTTCCTTGAGCTTCGTTTCGTACTCTTCGGCCGGCATCATGCCTGTTGATTCGTTCGTTCCGTATGCGAGGATAAAGGCGGTCGGCCCGCGATGATTGACTTGCTCGATCAAGTGCTTCTCCTTCCAGCGCAACGCAGAAATGATCTGCGCTCCGTTAATGCCGAGCGAATCGAAGGTCACGCCGTTCGCTGCGCGATCGAGAACAACGCCGAAAATGCGAACCTTGCCATCGCCGTGAAGGCGCACTTCGATTTTGTGATCGGCTTCGTCCACCGAAAAGGATGAAAATCCCGACGCGATCGCATTCGCATCCGTCGAGACTTGCCCCACTTTGGCTCCGTCCACGAAGACGTCGAAGCTGCCGCCTTTTGGTTGCTTGAGGTAGGCAATTTCAAATTGCGAGGTAGGCACGCGCACGCTCGTCCATGCCCTCGAACCAACGGCGTTGCCTTCGATTCCGCCGCCACCAAGACCATAGATGCCGTCACCACTGAACTTCCCTTTGCTGTACTTCGTCTTCACCGAAACGAATCCCGTCATGCCCGCCGAGATATCGTTTTGCGTGTAGCCCTTCCACGGCTGCCCCATCGCAACAAATCCGCGACCACCGTCGCCGAATTGCAGTTGCAGCGCCCTGCGAGCCGTTCCGGTGCCGAAGTCGGCTGCGGTGTGCGAGTCGCCATGCTGGGTGAAGCGAACATCAGAGGTCGCGGTCCCATCTTTGAGCTTCGCAAGCGCTTCAAAGAGACGAACGAGTAATTGCGGTAGCTCGAGCGCTCCGACCGGATCGGTCTTCATCGGCTTCGGTGGATCGACAGCCTCTTTTGGGACGACGGACACCGGCGGAGCGGGCGCAGCGGATTCGACAACGGTTGGCGCAGCCGCAGATGGTTCGCTCATCGCGTCGGGCTGTGCGACCGAAGCGGAAGGACCCGGCATGGGCTCTGGCGTTTGCTTACGAGAATTTCCTGTGCACGTAGAGAGCAGGCTTAGGCCAATGACGAAAACCGAGGACCTCAAAGTACTTTGATTGTCTCACGTAAGTGAATCCTTCGCTTCTGGAGTACCATTTTGCCGGCAACGACGATGGCGAGACCTGTTTCTCATGCTGCCCAAAGCGGCGAAGGATGTGGTTTGGGAATCGGCGCGCACACATCGCTTGCCCTGTTGCTTCCGGTTTCGCCGCAAGATTCAGAGTCATGGGATCGGTGCGTTTTCTTCGCGCGACAAGCGTTGCAGTCGCCCATTTTACGCGTGGTCGTGCTCGTTCGAGATGACGAATCTGCAGCGCTACCCGATGAGCTCACCAAAGATTGCCGTGTCGTCACCGTTCGCTTCTCGGAGGCGGCAACGATTGCGCACGCCATGAATCTTGCGGCGCAATCGCTCTCTGACGTCGATCACCTTTGGCTTTGGGATACGCGCCACTTCGTCTCGCCAACGCAAGTCCTCGACGCCGTTGCGTCCGTCGATGCCGACGTGATCGCACCTGTTGCGCGCTACGCATCCATGCCTCGCGCCGACACGTATGGCTTGCTTGCGAGAGGATTTCTGATTCCAGAGGACGATGCACGTTTCGATCGTCGCGAGGCCGTTAGCGCTCCAGGAAAAGGGTCGCTCATCATTCGGCGCGATGTGTTCCTTTCGCTGCGCGGACTTGACGAAGGCGCACCCGAGCCTATCGAAGACTTTTTTGAACTCGCGCGACGCGCAAGACGCCTTGGCTTTTGCGAAGTGGCGATCGATCCACTCTTGGGATTTCGTCTGTTTGCGAATCGCAACCCATCGATTCGTGAGGCCAATCGAAACCGCAGTGAAGCGTCCAAGAGCGCCATTGATGTCGACGTTGAACGCTTCATCACAACCATGTCGTCGTGCATCCTCGATGCGCCAAATGAACGACGGCGATGGCTAACACGTCGCAAGCGTGCTCAGGCAATTTGCATCGATGCAGCGACGCCGCCACCAAGACGACCTTTGCACCTTAAGGGTACGCTTTGGGCAATCGTCGCCTGGTTCAATCCACTCGGCCATCGCATCAAGCAAGAGCACTTTCGGATCTTTCGGGAACGCCTCAAACAGCAAGGCGTACCGCTCATGATCGTCGAGCTCGCTGTGGGAACGGCACCTTTCGAGCTCACATCCGACGACGCTGACCAGCTTATGCAGGTCCGAGGTCGCGATCTCCTTTGGCACAAGGAGCGCCTCATCAATCTTGGTGTCAAAGCGCTCCCACCCCAATGCGACAAGGTTGCATGGCTCGACGCCGATGTTCTTTTCGAGCGAAGTGATTGGGCCGAAGAAACTTCGCGGTCGCTCGAACAGTACGTCGTGGTGCAACCCTTCTCGATGTCTGTTCGCCTGATGCAGGGTGAGACGTGGCTTGACAAGACCGAGCGGCTGCCCGTCGGCTCCTCAGAGCACGAGGTGCTGCACAGCCTCGCGTTCGGTGTGTTTGCAAAGGGATACGCGTCTCTGTCGCGATACTTAGTCGCAGGTCACAGCGGATACGCTTGGGCCGCACGTCGCTCTCTCCTTGAGCAGCATGGCTTGTACGACGCGAACATTCTCGGCAATGGTGATCTCAACATGGCGCACGCGATGTTCGGCGTAGAACACATTCGCACCGGACGGCTCAGCCCCTGTGCACGCAAACACATGATCGAATGGGCGACGCGATTCTACGCCGACGTCGATCGCAGTGTGGGATACGTCGACGGCTGGGTGCAGCACTTATGGCACGGTGACAAGGCGAACCGGCGATACGAAACACGACTCGAACGACTTCCCGAAATCGACTTCGATCCAACGACCGATCTCGTCATCGAACCATCGGGAGTCTATCGCTTTGCGCAGGCTGGACCTCTTTCCGAGTGGAGCCGCAAATATTTCCTTGAGCGACGTGAAGACGGCTGAGCGATGCGCTCGTTGACCGCGGGTGCGGCAGAGTGAGAGCCTGCTAAGATGACGGAAGCCGAAGCCCGATCGCGTCTGCTCGCATTGTTCACTGAGGCAGGATTCAGCATGGTCGAGGACTTCCGCTTTGACGAAGAAGGCGTTGTCGTCGATCTCGACGGATGGGATCCAACGATGCGGGTCGGCTACGAATTTATCTCACGCGAATTCGGCGATCAGTTGCAGTTCGACGCGCAAACGCTCGCAAGCTTCGAGGCGCGAATGAGTCGCGGCGATCTTCACGTGCTCCTCATTGACGAGCGCGACGTGCTCACTGCACAGGACGTAGACGTCGCTTGTCGCGGCTTCTTGAGCGAGTGCGCTGCGCATCGATCAAAAAGCGGAATTGCACGATGAACTCGCAATCCTACAGCCCGCAACAAGTGCTTCGAGCCGTACAGGCTCAACGCGAGTTGCTCAATGAGCAATGGAAGCGCCTCGCGGAAGTCGAGCGCCTCCACAACATCGAACGCGAAAAGATCATCGCAGAACGAGATGAGGCTGCACTCGACCTATCGAAGGCGATGCTGCCAGCGCTCGATGCTTCGAGTATTGCGCGTGCCGCACAACTCTGCGGACTTGTCGGGTTGCCGGCCGAAGACTTGCCAGGCAGACGCGAGGCGCGACGCGCATTCTTAGTTTCCCGGCTTCGGACCATCAGCGTCGAGCCACTCTACCGGGACCGAGAACTTTTGCGCCATCCGAGGACGGGTTCCATTCCTCAAGCCATTGCCGAAAATAGCGAACATCGACGACCGCTTGCCGAAGTCGTTGGCAAGTGCGAATCCCACGCGCGCTTTGCACGCTTGATGGAGGTTGGATTCGGCATCGACGACCAGAGCGTGCCGTGGTGGCGTTTCAGCTACTGGTCCGATCGCTCAGCGGCATCGGAAATCGTGGCAACGTTTCCAGCGAAGGAGAATTTTTCTGAGGTGCGAGAAGATTACGTTCGTGCCAAAGAAGCCGTGGCCATCTTTGACGCTGAGATTCACAAGTTGCGCGCAACGATTGCGGCAGGCGAAGCGCTCGATCGTGAATATGTTGCACTCTACAACGAGCACCAACACATCGACGAATGGGCGCTTCAACAGGCGAGAGTCCGCATCGTCAGGCACATGCTCGAGGCCGATGCTTCGCTCATGACCCAGCGACTCTCGCGCCACAAAGACGAGACGTTGCTCTTCCTAAGGGCGAGTGGTCTCTCTGCGAAGCTCACGTATCTCGATGCGATTCACAAGAAGAACGCCGATGAGCTTCGAACAGAACTCAACGCGCAAAAGGCGAAAATTGACGGTGTCTATCAACGCGGCGTGGCCAAAGGGCGCGGCATGCCAGCCGACAAGTTTCAGATCTTCGCGGTAAATCGTGGCCCCAAATACGAGAAGCGTTGGCAACGCTGGGGCAAGACGTATCAAACGGTTCAGTCCTACGATCACTGGGACCGCGGTCGTTTCTATGAGGATCTTCTTTGGTGGGATCTCATGACTCGTGGCAGACATGACGGTTCTTACATTCGCGAAGTCACCGTGTTCCATCAGTCGCACCCTCACTACGAGTACGATCCGACACCGCCTCGCCATCATCATCATCCGGCTGCCACCCAAGATGATGAACGCGATGTGCAAAGCGATCGGGACGCTGCGGCTCGCTCGGCAGAAGTCGACGGCGCAGGTGGAGACAACGACGATCATAACGCAGGGGACTCTCCAGACACCGGCGGCGATCTCACCGCGACCGACGCCTCTTGATGCGCACGCCACTTCGGGTCGTCTTCTACGCGGTGAATGGAACGGGCGTTGGGCACCTCGTGCGCCTTCTTGCGATCGCGCGTTGGATGAGGCGATACGGAGCCGTGCTTGGCACGCCACTTGAGGCTTGGTTTCTAACGTCAAGCGAAGCCGACGCGATCGTCTTTGCCGAGGGATTCGCGGCATTCAAGATTCCCTCAAAGACGATCGTGGCCGAAGCCGGGCTCGATCGGCGCGCCTACCTCGCGCTCGCGAAACAATGGGTGTGGCACACGCTTGGTCTTTTGCGTCCAGACATCCTCGTGGTGGATACGTTTCCGCGCGGATCGTTCGGCGAATTGCTGTCAGCCCTCGACCTGTGCAAACACCGCGTGTTCATCCATCGGCCCGTGAAGAAAGACGTCGCCGAATTGCCAGATTTTCGCGCAATGCTCCCGCTCTACGACGCGATCGTGGTGCCCGAGCACGATGCCGAATTGTTCTTGCCAGATGCCGTGCTCGGCCGCGTCGCGCACGTTGGTCCGGTGCTCTCACGCGAGCGATGCGAAATGTTGTCGCGCGACGAAGCACGACTGCGACTCGGCATTGCGGATGAACAGCGCTGCGTGTACGTGTCAGCCGGCGGTGGTGGTGACCAAGGAGCCGAATCGCACTTGCACGACGTCGTCTCTGCGTTGCGCGTCGACCCGTCGCTTTCGATCGTGGTCGGCGCGGGGCCGCTCTATCGCGGTAGACCCGTAGTCGGCGCAACGACGCTCTCCGGCAATGCTGCAGACTACATGAATGCGTTTGACGTCGCGGTTTGCGCTTCGGGATACAACACCTTTGGCGAGCTCATGTTCGCCGGTGTGCCGAGTGTTTTTTTGCCTCAGGAAAAGCGTGCCGATGATCAAGTCGCGCGTGCCCAACGCGCATGTGACGCGGGAGCGGCATGCATTCTTGAAGACGGTGACGTGCTCGCAGCCGCGCACCGTTTGCTTGCACAACCAAACGCACGCGACGCCGCACGACGCGTCGTACCCGACAATTGTGCTCGCAACGCTGCCGCCGAAATTTTGAGGCTTGCACACAACGAGGCCGAGATCGATGCGCTCGAAGGTGCTTTCAATGACGCGCGACTATGCGGCGCACAGGCGTTGGGTGAATCGGTGGTGCTCGAGCTTGCAGGACGACTGCGTCGCGGACGAGCAAACGAAGACGCAGTCGCATTCGATGGTGCAACGAAACTTCTCACAGGACAACTCGATGCTGCGCACGAAATCCGTGGCATCGTCGATGCCGCAACTCGTCTCGTAGAAAGCGGTGCTGTCACAACGCGCGTCGAAGTCGCGCTCGCATGCGTCGAAGCGCTTGGCGCCTTTGTGGGCGGTGAGGGTGCAGCGGCAAGGGCGTTGGTTGCGGAAGGAAACGTCATTGCCGCAGACGCTCTCGCCTCTGCGATTCGCAAGCGCGTGCCGGTCTAAGTCTTCGCAACGCTCAAAATCGAACACCGATCGCAAAATGGAGTCATAAGGGTGACGAAACCCGGCCACACACCGCACATGGTTCGCTTCTTCTCTTTTGTCGCACTGTTTTTGGCTTGTTCGAGCGACATCGTTCTGCCCGGACCGAATGCCGATGCATCCGTGCAAGATGCATCCTTAACCCCGGACGGCGGCGCAGACGGCGGCGTGGCCGATGGCACGTGCGTGAACACGTTTCCCGAACCGCCGAAGATCACGCTGCCAAAAGACGAAGCGCGACACGGCGACATGTTCGAGTGGTGGTACTGGACCGGCCATCTCGAGACCGATGTGGCGTCGTCCTTCGGCTTTCAGCTGACGTTTTTTGAGTCAACACCGAACCCGACCGTTCAGGCTCTATCTGGGACGATGGCCCACTTCTCGGTGACCGACGTCTCTGCAGGAACGTATGCACACGACTATAGATCAGCGCTTCCGGGTTCATACGCGCAGAAGAAAGACAGCTTTCGCGCGGAGAACGGATCGTGGTGGGCGGAAGGCACAAACGGCACTTATGCGATGCACGCCGACATGGCGAACTACACCCTTGACCTGACGCTGACTGATTCGAAACGCGCAGTGTTTCATTTCGGAGATGGCTATACCGACTACCCCGCACCTTATGCGGGATACACGTATTACGATTCGCGTTCGCGCCTACGCGCCAGCGGCACGCTCAAGATTGCAGGCGTCACCCATCCTGTCAGTGGTGAGGTGTGGATGGACCAACAGTGGGGCCAGCCGCTGCAAACCGCTCCACCGACGATCCTGGGACCGACGATCGAGACAGACTATGGCTGGGACTGGTTTCAAGTTCAACTCGATTCCGGTGACGAGTTGATGCTCTTCATCTTGCGAGCCAAGGGGAAAGAGATCCTCGCGGGCGGAACTTGGATCGGCCAAGACTGCGCATACGAGTCGCTCGACACAACTGCGTTCGACGTGACGGCGCTCTCCTCGTGGAAGAGTCCGCACACAGGCAAAACCTATCCGCAGAACTGGCAGATCGCGCTGCCGAAAAAAGGGATCACGTTCACAGCAACAGCGGTGGTCGCCGATCAAGAAGTATACAAGCATCAAAGCAACCCTTTGCTTGCATCCCTGGCACCCGCTTACTGGGAAGGCAAAGTCAGCGTGGTCGGCACAGGACCGAGCGGCAAAGTGAGCGGACGCGGTTACGCAGAAGCCGTGGGTCGATGACTCAGCGCGCCTCTTGATGCGCGTCTGCCGCAATCGCAAGCGCAATTCGTTTTGCTTCTCGTAACCCAGAGAGATACGCGCCGTGCACGGTCGCGGGTGACTCGCGCGAAGTGGCTTCTCCGGCGAAAAAGAGCTGCGCGGTAACGGGTTGCGCAAGCGCTTCGTAGTCTTCGATCGCGGCACCCGGTGGGCAGTGCGAATACGAACCGCGCGCAAATGGATCGGACATCCACCTCGTGATCACCACGCCGGTGGGATCCGCGATCGCAGGCCCGAAGAGTCGGCGAAGCATCTGCATCGCGCCGCCAACAATCGCGTGATCGGGCATCGCCTCGATACGCTGCCCGTAGTCACCCGCGTTGAGGCAAACAAGAATCGGCTCTGATAAGAGCGGCTGCAGGTTGTACGCTTCGGACCACTCGCCTTTTCGAGTCGCGATTTGCGAAATGACGTCGACATCTTTTGGCCAAAACGCATCCGAAAATCGCAGATAGACTTTGTTAAGCGCGCCAGTCCCGAGCCCTGCGATGGCACGCAACTTCGATAGAGGAAGTGTTGGTGTGAACGCAATGACGCCAGCCTTCAGCACGCCAAGCGGCAGTGTCACGACGACGCGCTTCGCTCGAAATTCACCCTGATTCGTCACCACGCGGACATTCGGACCACTCGTATCGATCAACTGCACGGAATGCGTGAGGCGAACGTCCAAACGATCAGAA
Organism: Myxococcales bacterium; assembly: GCA_023248745.1. GTDB lineage: Bacteria > Myxococcota_A > Polyangia > Polyangiales > Polyangiaceae > JAHFDX01. The sequence goes on from JAHFDZ010000016.1 coordinate 8,538, forward strand.
AGGTGATTGACGATTTGGTCGTAGCCCCCACGAAACAAAACGTCACCGCCGCGGGGCTCTTCTCCTTGATCCCAATGATAAAATGAAAGGTCTGAGACGTCGGCGGCGAACTCATGCTCGATCGTCGTGTTGATCGAAAAGTCGAGCTCTGCATCAAGCGTGAGAGGCTCTCCTTCTGAACCTCCAAACTGAACAATGGCATCTGACAGTGCCAAGTCGGGAAGTTTCTTGACGATGCGTTCGCGCTGCACCTCCTCGAGCTTCCGCATGAGTCGTCTAAACCGCTGCTCGACCTTTTGGTGTTCACGATCCGAAAGTCGTTTGCCACTCTTGTCGAAGAGGGCAACCGATTCGTAGTTCGACAATCGCGTTGACAATTCGAGCTGTCGCGCAAGCTCGGCGATCGGATTTTTCTCAATCCCATGAATCCACGATGCGCCTAAGTCGAGCGGAATACCCGACAGCGATCGATCAGTAAGAATCCGACCTCCGATACGCCCGCGCGCCTCAAGTACAATCACCGAAACACCGAGCGAATTGAGCGTCCGCGCCGCGGCAAGTCCGGCAATCCCAGCCCCCAAAACGAGCACGTCGGCGCGGTCGTGATGACTAGGCTGCGGCGTTGGTCCCGCGGAGCTACGTGCTCGACAAGCAGCTCCAACAGATGCCCAAAGCGCCGCGTCGAGAAGGGTGCGGCGAGAGAGAAGCGGCTGCGCTAGCCTCAGTGCATGCTGAATCAACGGGAGCTGGTTCGACAATTTTCAGACCTTCACAAAACTGGCTGCTTCGTGATTCCTAACCCGTGGGATGTCGGGACCGCGGTCTACTTGCATCATCTTGGTTTCCAAGGCCTGGCGACAACTTCTGCGGGCTTTGCATTCGCGCGCGGCTTGCCCGACGCATCACCCGCAATTTCGCGCGACGTGATGTTGGATCATATTCGCGAAATCGTGAAGGCGACACCGCTGCCCGTGAATGCTGATTTTCAAGCAGGCTACGCCGACAACGCCGAAGGCGTGGCTGAAAATGTAACCCTATGTGTTGCAACTGGTGTGGCCGGCCTTTCAATCGAGGATGCAACGGGCGACGAAGCATCACCTTTGTACGAACGCAGAGCCGCAGTTGAACGGGTGCGCGCCGCTCGACGCGCCATCGATGCGACCGGCATGCCCGTCGTCCTCACGGCGCGATGCGAAGCCTGGCTCGTCGGGGTGCCGGAACCGCAGAACATTGTGCTCGATCGACTCGTCGCGTACGCCGAAGCTGGAGCCGATTGCCTCTACGCGCCTGGTGTCTACCATCTGAATGCGATAGCGGAAATTGTCAAGGCAGTTTACCCAAAGCCCATCAACGTGATCGTAAGCAAGGCGAACAGCGGACTCACCGTCACGACACTCCGCGCGCTCGGCGTTCGTCGAATTTCCACAGGCTCTGCCCTTGCGCGTGTTGCTTGGGGTGCATTCATTCGCGCTGCCACAAGCATTCGCGATACGGGATCGTTCGACACACTTGACGGTGCCGCACCGTTTACCGCGTTGGACTCCGTGTTTGCTCGAACCTAAGCGATGCGCCGCAACCACACCCCCAGTTCGTACGCCTGCGCTGCTTTTGGTTTGTGCCTCGCTTGCAAAACCGATGCGCGGCCAGCCGTGACTCTACTCGACGCCGCTTCAATAGTCCCTGCAGCGCCAAGCAACGCAGCGATGAGCGTCAATTCCGAGAAAAGCGCCGACGCTCACGTCGCCGCGCGCGTCGCCTCTTTTGAGTCGTTGAAGAATACGGTCGTCGTGCACATTGGCGACTCGTTCACACACGCGCACTTTCAGCAAAATCTCGGCCCGCGCCTCCGCGCGCTCGGCGCTAAGTACCACGTGTCGGCGAAGACGCCGTCGTACACAACATCGTGGTCGGCCGATCCGGAGCTTGCGCGCGTGCTCGGCATGAGGCCCAAGCTCGTCATCGTGTCTTTGGGCGCGAACGAGATGGATCACAAAACACCGCCGGCACACGCGTTCGCGATCAGGACCATCGCGAAGAAGATTGCGGCGGTGGGCGCAACGTGCGCGTGGGTGAGTCCGCCTTCGTGGAAGAAGGAGCGTGCGAATTTTCTCGACGTCATCAAGGACAATTGTGCGCCGTGCATCAACTTCGAGAGCGACGCACGAGTAACCGACATCGAGCGAACGAGCGACGGAATTCACCCAAACGAGCGCGGCGGCGCAAAGTGGGCCACCGCATTTTGGGATTGGCTCATGGCGCGACGGGATCCGGATGCGGAGCCTTGGGGACTGAAGGGTGACGTTGACAGCGGCGATCTTGTGCGCGACAGGTGAACGCTGGGGTCCATACGGAATCTTACGGCGTGGGGCGTTGGCGCTTGGATTGCAACGCGTTGGATTGCGCGCGCGCGTTTGCAGTTGTTTGAGAAGTGGGACCAGTGGATGGGCGGGACTATCGACGGGGCATGGTGATGCCAACACCAACAAATTGTGGGTGCGTCGTTAAACCTGACTGAAAATAAAATGGCTCTTTTCGTGCGGTACCCAATTTTTCAACCGGGCGGGAGTCCGGGGGGGAAGTGTGTAGGCCGCGACCGGGAAGCGAGTTAGCGCACAGAAGCGTCCGAGGCTACGATTCGGGCCGCTGAAATCCCACACCGAGTACCTCGTCTTCCGCACGAAGAAGAAGCGCGACCTCATCCACCGGGAAGCCATCTGCACTCAATCGCTCCGCATTCAAGAATCCGGAATCGCCGTGCCGTCGAGCACAACGCTTGATGGTCAATTCGCGCTACGTCGCGATTGTGAACCACCGAAGTCGCCCGAGAAGATCTCGACGCACTTCTCGACACGGTTTGCGGCATCATCGGAAAGCGGCTGACGAGCCAATCGAAAAAACGCACTCGCCATATTGACAGTTTACACTGTAACAGTCATAACAGTCTCACTCGATAGCGCCATCCAGACGCATACCGCATCCAGGAAAGCTGCGCTTTTTCGAAGGAGAGACGCGCCATGTCCATGGAAACGCAGGGCCATTCGATCGTTTCGACGCCCACCGCTTGGAAAGACGACGAACAAAGGCTCGAGAGCTTCGCGGCAACGCTCGACGACATTCGCGTGCGCGCCGAGGGCCGGATGGGCGAAGAAGATGTAAAGTACATCCGTCGAATGGATCGCTTTTCGCGGGCGATGGAGATCGTCGGCCGCGTGCTCATTCACATCAGTCCAGACCCCTTCACATTTCTCGCTGGCGTTTCGGCACTCGCGATCCACAAGCAACTTCAAGCCGCCGAAATCGGTCACGCCGCCCTGCACGGCGCCTTCGACACGCTCGACCTTCCAACGAAGTATCGCGCTGAGAACTTCTCGTGGGACATCCCCATCGACGAAGAGTCATGGCGGAAGGGCCACAACATCCGGCACCACGGCTTCACGAACGTCGCCGGCCGCGATCCCGATATCCACTTTGGTCCGGTGCGCCTCACCGAGCAAACTCCGCATCGCACGCACAACAACCGGCAACTTTCGTTCATGATGTTCGCGCTCGCGCCAAATTTTGGCCTCCTCATGAGCATGCACTTCACGGGGCTAAGCGACGTTTACTTGGACAACGGCTTGCCTCAAAAACATGACGCCCTGCCCGATCGCTCATGGAAGAGCATCGCGCACGCGCACTGGCTCACCCTTCGCAAATGGATTCCCTACTACGCAAAGAACTACGTCTTCTTTCCGATGCTCGCCGGACCCATGTTTTGGAAAGTGCTCCTCGGCAACTGGATGGCCGAAACGGCCCGCGATGTGTACTCCGCGGCGACTATTTACTGTGGACACGTCGGGCAGGACGTTGCCTCCTATCCACTGGGCACCAAAGCCAAAGGACGCGGCGCCTGGTATGCGATGCAATGCGACGCGACGAACAACTTCGACGTGAGTCGTCCTCTCTCCATCTTGTGTGGCGCTCTCGATCGTCAGATCGAACATCACTTGTTTCCAAAGCTGCCACCTGAACGCTTGCGCGAGATCGCACCCGAGGTTCGCGCAGCGTGCGAAGCGCATGGCGTTGCCTACCGTACCGATACTTGGGGCCGCACCCTTGCGAAGGCGATGCGCTTCGTAAGAAAACTGAGTGCTCCAAGCGCTGGAGCAAGCGAACAGCTTCGTGATCTCATTGACGCTGGAGCCTGACGCGGAATGGAGACACTGGTAGCTACGGTCCTCGATATGGCGACTGAAAAACCGTCAGACAATGAGGGCTACACGATCGACGAACTCGCCGCGATCTCGCGCGTGCCAAGCCGCACAATCCGTTTCTATCAATCGCAAGGCGCGCTCCAAAAACCAGAGATGCGCGGACGCGTCGCGTACTACGTCAAGGCGCACGCCGAACGGCTAACCCTCATCGCGCAACTTCAAGACCGCGGACTGCGCATTGACGCCATTCGCGAACTCACAACGCGCATCGATCGCGGCGACGTCGACGTTGGCGAATGGCTCGGCCTCGAAGCGCAGCTTGGCGCGTCTTGGTCAGAAGATCGACCGCGTACGATGTCCGAGAAAGAGATTCTCGAACTCGCTGGCGCACCCACTCCCGGCCTTCTTTCCGATCTCGTGCGAGCAAAAATTGTGGAACGCCAAGGCGACGTATTCCTCGTCCGAAGCCCAGCCCTGCTCCGCATCGCGTTCGATCTCTCACGCTCCGGTGTCGATTTCGAAACGGCCGCTGGCTTCGCCGCAATCGTCCGCAAGTCCATGTCGCGCGCAGCAGTCGACCTTGTGGCGTACTTCCTCAAGAATGCGAAAGAAGGTTTCGGTCGAAACGCAACCCCAGAAGATCTCGGCAAGGCATTCGAAGCCCTTCGACCTTCTGGCCTCGAAGCCGTGCGCCTCATCTTTGCGCAAGAGATCGGCCGCGAAGTGCGCAAGCTCACACAATCCGGAAAGACCGTTGGCCTGTCCTCCAAGACGCGCCGATCGCGATCATGAATCCTCAGCTCCACCCGAGTGGAGCTTCCCGCGTAAGTTCGCCTGCAGCCCAAAACGAAACTATTTTGTGATCGACTTCAACGACTCAAGATACTTCGCGAGCGCCGCTTTGCCGGCAGGCCGCGTGCGACCGTGACCGGTTTTGGTCCATCCCGTAGGCTTTTGCTGCCCACCCCAAGCAACGGCGTAGCTCGTCCCGGTCGTTTCCACAAAGACGTCGCCGCCGCCGCCGAAGTCGGGGTTGTTCGTCAGGATGTTCGGGTCCGCAGCGAGCTCCGCGATCGAAGCGCCACGCACGGAGGCGAGTACCTTCGAAGCGTAAGCAGGCCACTTGACGGGATCCGATGGAGTGAACCCGGTCGTGGCGACGTCTACCCAACTGTCCTTGCCATCCGCACGCTTCACCTGAGTCTTTCCGTTGCCAGGCGAAGTCATGAAAATGGAGTCGACGTTGCAGTTCTTGCGCGCCGCGTCCATGCAGAGCATGCGATCGATCGCTGGCTTGTCCGGCAAGTGGTATCCACCTCCGTCGCCGGTACCATTGCTGCCACCCATGCACGTTTTCGTTTTTGACTCGTCCCTTCCAGGCTTGCAAAAGCCCGTACTGACAACGACCACTTGCGGGTCAAGCGCATCGAGCATTGTGGCGCTATTTGCAGTCGACGATCCGTGGTGCGAAGAAACCACAACGTCCGCCTTGAAGCCGGTCGACTCAAGGTATGTCGCGATCGCCTCTTCGACGGGTAATCCCTCACGCGCAGAGGTCACGTCGCCCGCAATGTAATAGGTGAATTTTTTGTACGTGATGGCGAGCGCGATCGAAGACGCATTCGCATCCTTCAGGGTTTCATCTTGCAAAGGATCTTCGGCAAACGACTTGCCAGTTGCGACTTCTTTGCCGCTAGAGTCCTTGCGCTTACCTGACTTGTTGTACAGCTCCGCAACGCGCGTTGTCTTGGTGGCGCCCACGTAGCCGTCAACGGCGACCACATTGATCTCAAGACCACTATCCAATTTCTTGTCGAGCTCGAACACGCTCTTTCCGAGATCTGGAACCGACGCTCTTGGACCCGCCGCCGCAAGAACATCATCAAAGAGCTTTCGGGTGCCATCAACTCCCAGGGTTGGGTAGAAGAATTTGCCGATCGTGTTGCCGGCCGTTGCGTCCCAAAGGTAAATGAACTTACTCAATCCACCATAGTGGTCGTCGTGGGTATGACTCAAGACCACGTAGTCCACTTTGGTGGCGCCGTAGCAGTCTCTCAGAGTCGGAAAAATAACGTCTTCCCCGGCGCCACTTACGCCGCCGTCGTAGAGAATGATCTTGCCAGACGGCGTGCGGATGATGGCCGATAGCCCCTCTCCCACGTAGAGATGATGCATCAAGAGTCGAGCGGGCTTGGCGTTGAGCCTCGTCTTGAATTCATCCGGCGTCATGCCAGCGCACCAGCCCTTCGCACCCTTTTTCTGCACTCTCTCTTGCGCTGACTTGAGGCTTGACGCCCGTCGCGCTGTTTCTGTCGCGTCTGGCCAGGTCTCAGCCGATGCGGGAACCGAACCCAGCGCAACACAAAACGCCCCGAGCGAAATCGAGTGTCTTCCGTACATATTGCCTACCCCTGTGGAATTTTCAGCGGAAAGAGCCTCATCGCAAGGAGGTCCCGAACCGCTCAAGCTGAGTAACGGCTCGCGAACGTCGTGGCTGAAGGCACGCCAGGACAATTTCGGAGAAACTGCCCCATCGTCAAAAGACTTGTCTTTCCGTTGCGGTACTCAGCGTGCAGGAACAACGGCCGCGAGCCGTTCTTCGACCATAATGTCCGCTACGCGATAGGTCGGCGCTGACAGCTTCTTGCTCCGCTCTGCGATATCGAAAATTGTGTCGTAGATGCAGAGCGTTTTGGCGGTTGCCTTCTTTTGATCGTAACCGAGAACCTCTTGCGCAACGTTGACCAAGCCACCTGCGTTGATGGCGTAGTCGGGCGCATACAGAATGCCCCGCGCGTGCAAGTCGTCGCCGTGTCTTGGTTCGGCGAGTTGATTATTGGCAGCGCCCGCGACGATGCTCGCCTTGAGACCCGGAATCGTCTGATCGTTCAGCGCCGAGCCGAGCGCGCAGGGTGCGAACACATCGCACGCCACGGTGAAAATTTCGTCGAGCTCAACCGGCTTCGCGCCAAATTCACGATGCGCACGTTCGGCCTTCAGCGGGTCGACATCCGCAACGGTGATGACCGCACCCTGCGCGTGAAGCTCCTTGCAAAGGTGATAGCCCACGTGGCCTACGCCTTGGATCGCGACGCGAATACCTTTGAGGTTTTCTTTGCCCAACTTGTAGCGCACGCACGCTTCAATCCCGCGCCGGACGCCGAGCGCGGTAAACGGCGACGGGTCACCCGAGCCACCCGTTGAAGGATCGACACCTGTGACCCACTTGGTCATCGTGCGAATCACCTCCATGTCTTCGAGGCCCGTACCACTGTCTTCAGCGGTGATGTAGTGACCGCGCAAATCGTCAATAAACTTGCCGAATGCGCGAAAGAGCGCAACGCGGTCGAAGTGCCCCTTCGGACGAATGATGACGCTCTTGCCGCCTCCATGCGCGAGCCCCGCAAGTGCCGCTTTGTACGTCATGCCTCGGGCAAGTCGAAGGGCATCGAGAATCGCAGCGTCATCGTTCTCGTACTCGATGAACCTGCAGCCACCGAGCGCCGGTCCTAGCCGTGAATCGTGCACAGCAACAATCGCTTTTAGTCCTGTCGCCTTATCGTTCTTGAGGTGAATTTCACCGAAATCATAGGCAGACAGAGAGCCAAAAAGATCCATGAGAGAAACTCACAAAGGTGGAGGGGAACAGCGATCAAAGCCGCAGAACCTACGAGCGACCGTTACTCATTGGGGTCTTCGTGATGCGCCGTCTTCGGTGGCTCCTTTGAAGCCGCATCTGCACCCGCATCGGCCAAGGCCTTCTGAAATTTCTCCTTGGCGTCCGTTGCCCAGTGCCCACGCGCACCGACGATGAACACGACGTTGCCGCCATCCTTCCTCGCGTAGCGCATCTCACCTGACGACACTTTGCCAAAATTGAGCACGTACTTGCCGGCATTGTCTTTGAGCGAAACGGTTACCGTGCCTTCAGCCGCATCGAGGCCTGTCTCAGCATCCGACTTGCCATCGCCGAAGTCTTCCGCGGTGAGCGACTTGAAATCCGTGATCAGGTCTTTGACTTTCGATTCGTCAAATCGCTCAATCGCAGTGCCCTTGAGCGTCCCGGCCCAGCCTTTGTCTCCTTTGGTAAAGGAGAACTCGCCGTTCTTGTTCTTGATTGCAACGTGAATGGCGTTGTCGCTTTCAAACTTGAAGATCTCCTTGTCGCGCCATTCCTTCGTTTCTTTTGCGAAGGTATACCGCGACATGTTCTTGGCCATGAAGACATCGTTCGGTTTGCCTTCCAGCTGCAGAAGACTCTCGCCCATGAAGAGGTCAATCTTCTTGTCGGCTCCCTTGAAAGCCATAACGTGAAGCACCTGATCAGCGTCAAGATGCTTGTCTTTCTTGACCTTGTCGTCGATCTTCAAATCGACACGTGAGTTGATCTTGAAGTCTTTGAGGCTCGACAGCGCACTCTTGACAGACTCTTGATTCGCGGCGGCTGAGACGGGCTTCGTCAGCTCCCACTTGTCGCCCTTCTTCTCGAGAACGACGTCGTCTTTCTTGCCGTCTTTGATGGTGATTTTGTCAACGTCGTCTCCGACCGAAAATTTGGGCAAGTCAGCAACGACGGTGGGCTTGCCGACTTCTTGTTGCGCCTTGTAGTTGTTGTACGCGACGAACGAGAGCGCAGCTGTGGCGACTAAGCCTCCGAGAATGAGCGCTTGGCGATTCATTGGATCTCCTGATGAAACAAATGTGAGTCGACTTTACGCGAGCACGATCTTGGATCGCGCGTAGGTGCGCAGTTGCCAACGAAGTAGCCCGAAGAGCACGATGAGAAGCGGAACGCCACCGATGAGCGCCCACTGAACGGTCTTCTGACGCGGCTCGCGCGACTCGCGAATTTCGTCGAGGCGCTTCTTGAATTGATCGCGGGTTTCTCCCGTCTTCGGCTTGAGGCTTTCTCCGAACGACAGGGTGGGCTCTGCGACCATTTTCCCCGACACTGCGATGAGATCCGTATCTCCACTGATCCACATCAGGCAGTTTTTGAGCGCGAACAGCGTGTTCTGTAAGTACTGCGTATACGGAAGAGACAGCGCTTCGAGTTCCTTGTCGCCGCCTCCACCCATTTGTGCAAACTGAGGACCGTATTGGCTCATGTCTTGACCGGCGCCAGCGCGAGCAAAAGGATTGGTCAAGAATTGTGACGATGCGAGCAAAAATACGCGCGCAGGCTTCGAGCTCTCGGGCGGCGCCGTTACACCAAAATTGTCACCGCTCGTGAACGCGCTCTTAATCTTCTCGCCTTCGACGACTGCGCCAACCGTGTATTGCGCCACCGATGGATTGTCGCTGGTTGCTGATTCGTACTTCGTGAGATCGAAGTTCTGCGAGATCGCCTCAGCGCCGGTCGACGTACGCACAATCGCGCGGACACCCGATTGCTTGCTCTTGTCGAGCGTGATTGACGAGGCCATCGGAAACGAGAGGGGCTGTACCCGGAAGAACCCTGCGAACGAGATGTCCAGCATGCGGGACTCTCCGTCGAAGAGCGGGCTGTCTTCGGAATGAAGGATATAGGGGAAATCCTTCATTCCGCCCTTGCCCACGTGTGTCATCACCGGCACTTGGACGGGTGAGTTGTGGTCGAGGACCACGTTCTTCTCGAGCTTCATGCCGTACCCAGCAAGCAACTTCTCGAGACCCCAAGTATTGAGGGTCATCGCCATTGTCGCGTCGCCCTGCTTGGTGTTTACCGCGCTCGCGAAAACGGCAAGACTCTTACCCTTCATCACGAACTGGTCGATGCGACGGAGCTCCTTCTCGGTGTACTCCTTTGCCGGCTGCGTGATGATAAGGCCGTCAAGGGTGTCGTCGATTTCAGTGTCGCCGCCCTTAAGGTCAA
>JAHFDZ010000016.1:18594-40120 GCA_023248745.1 Myxococcales bacterium
AACATCCTTAAATTCATTGCTCTTGGCGATCTTGCCCATGATCGCTTGAAACGATGGCTTGCCCTGGCTGGCCGGAACGAGATGGGTGTCGCTCAGCTTGAGCTCGTCTTTACCGCTCACCACGCCAATTTTGTGCGAGATTTTGTCGCCCTTGTCGCGCAGCTCTTGGAGCTTGGTCGACATCCAAAACTCGAGGCCTTCGCTTTGGCTCGGATTGAGTTGTGGAATCGTGTCTTTGTCTTCGCCGTAATAGAAGACCATCCCGAGGTAGCCAGTCGAGATTGATCGCGTGGTGTCGGTCTTGCTACCGACGTTGAACTTCATTTCTTCGAGAGGACCGCTGAGAGCACCTTCGCCAGCGTCTTTGGCTCGCTTCTTCGACTCGTCGTCTTTCGTCTCGATGATCTCGAATTCGAACTTCTCGCCGCCGAGTTGCTTGTACTGCTTGAGCTGCTCGGTCAAATCGGCAACGAAGGTGTTGAGGATCGGTAGACCCTTCGTCACGTAGACCTCGACCTTCACCTTCTGTTGCATCGACTTGAAGAGGTTCGCCGTGCCCTTCGAAATTGTGTAGCGCTGGTTCGCGGTCACGTCTTTCGGTTGATAGTGACCGATTGCGGTCACGGCGTTAGCGGCAACACAAATGCCGACGGTTACCAGAAGGAGGATGAGGCTCTCGACTTGAGCTTTGGTTCGTTTGTCACTCATGTTCTTACCTCACGACCACTTGCGGCTCTCGAGAGAGCGGAACGATGCGGCCAAGAAGATGGCCGCAATTGAAAGGAAATAGACGACCGCGCGAATGTCGATGAGACCCTTCGCGAAAGGTTGGAAACGAGTCAGGATGCTAACGAACGCGAGCACATCGCCACCCCATCCTTGAACGCTGCCGACCGCCTTACCGATCGCGGTTAGAGCGAGAAGGGTGAACGATGAGAGAAAGAACGCGACAATCTGGTTCTCGGTGATGCTCGAAAAAAAGAGTCCGACGCTCACCGCTGCCAGTGAAAGCAACACAAGTCCGAGGTAGCCCGACCAAACGGGATTCCAATCGAGAACACCCAGGTTCCAGAAGGGCTTGGTGAACATCGCCACGGGGTAGAGCAGGGAACCGGCGAGGAGCACGAGGACGAGCGACATCGCCCCGATGTACTTGCCGAGGATCACTTCGCTATCGCGCACCGGAAGTGTGATGAGCAGTTCGAGTGTGCCCGAGCGCTTTTCTTCGGCGACCGAACGCATCGTAACACCTGGAGCTACAATTCCGGCGATCATCCAAGGCAACATCTCGAACATGCGCACCATCGTTGCGCGGTCCGTCTTCCAGAATGATTCGTCGTCGCCCATGAACATGAACCCGCCAACGGCAAGGAGCGTGATGCCGATGACGACGTAGGCCGTGAGCGAGTCGAAGTAGGAGCGAAGCTCGCGCCCAGCGATCGTCACAACGTTCGCGATGAAAGAGGGTTTCGTGAGCGTTCGCGCAGGTGCAGCCGGCGCGCGCTCAGGCGTATCGAGGAGATTTGCGTTGGTTTCTGTTGTCATGATTGCACTCGTTCAGGCTCGAGCCGCGGGAGCTGCGGGTTCATCGTCGTCATCATCGTCATCGTCATCGTCGTCATCATCGTTATCGTCTTCCTCAACGGCACTCGCCTTGAGGTTGCGATTGCGACGCGCGTCGCCGACGGTCAGCGCGCGGAAAACATCTTCGAGCGTCTGAGCGTCGCGGCGAAGTTCCAAAAGCATCCAGCCCTTTTGCAACACGAGTTGTGACAATTGGGGGCGAAGGTCATTCTCTTCGGCAGCGGACACTTCAAACGAGAGCGACTTACCTTGCACGGGGCGTTGGTCGACCGTCGAGACGCCAGGCACGGCGGCCAGTGCTTCCGAGACTTCGCTTGCCTTGAGCTCTCCCTTTGGATCTTCAATCGTGAGCGTGTAGCGCACCTTGCCAGACCGGCCGCGAATGTCTCCGAGTGAACCGTCGGCGACGATCCGACCGCGCGAAACGATAATCGCACGCGCACATGCGGTTTCGACCTCTGCCAAATTGTGAGTCGAAAGCAGAACGGTGCGATCACGACCAATTTGTTTCAAGTAGTCGAGGAACTCTGCCTTCTCGTTGGGATCGAGATCACTCGTTGGCTCGTCGAGAATGAGAATGGGTGGATCGTGAATGAGCGCTTGCGCAAGGCCAACGCGTTGACGATAGCCGTGTGAAAGCTGGCGAATCTCTTTGCCAAGCACTTGCGCGAGGCCGCAAACTTCGACGACGGTCTTCGCGCGCTTCATGAACGTGCCGTAGTCGAGCTGGCGCAGGCTGGCCGCAAAGCGCAGATACTCGAACACGCTGAGCTCTGTGTAGAGCGGTGCTCGCTGTGGCAAGTAACCAAGATTCTGCCGAACCTCGAGCGAGCTGTCGAAGATATCGAGTCCATTGAGTCGTGCCGTCCCGCTTGTAGGGGCAAGGAAGCACGTGAGGATGCGCATGGTGGTCGACTTTCCGGCACCGTTCGGGCCGAGAAAGCCTACGACTTCACCACGACGAACGTCGAAGCTCACTTTGTCGAGCGCGCGAAAGGCGCCGTACACCTTCGACAGGTTGCTCGCGGCAATCATGACATCGTTGCTCATGCGTCTTCTTTCTCCCGGTGGTTCGTAGGAACGCATCGAACGCAGCGCGCCGCTTCGCGCAGCTTGCAAACGCTCGATGTATAAAGGCCCTCAAAATTTGAGCGCCGAGTGAACGGCCCCGCATCGTAGTGGGGTCGTAGAGGGTGTCAACGGGAGCGCGAAACGCCCCGATCAATCGAGTTATTCCATGGAATTGCTCGTTGTTTCGTGGCTTCTGTCCCTCTATATGGCAGCATGATCGGCCATCCGAATCGCAAGCAAGCCCCGCGCAAGCCGATTCCGTTCGTGTTTGTTCTCGAAGAACTCGAGCCCCTAGGCGCCGAGACGAAACCCATGTTCGGCTGTCTCGGCGTCTACCTTGGAGGCCGGATGGTTCTCGTGCTTCGCGATCGCCAAGACGAACCCCAGGACAATGGCATCTGGGTCGCCTTCGAGCCTCCGCACCAGGCTTCGCTCAAGAAGACGTTCCCCGCATTGCGTCCAATTTCGGTCATGGGATCGGCCAAAGGCTGGCTCAACTTGCCAAAAGAGCACGACGACTTCGAAGCGCTCGCACTCAGGGTGTGTGCGCTTCTTGCCGACGGTGATTCCCGTATCGGCAAAGTGACCGTCAAGGTGACGGCAACGCCCAAGTAGGGGGTTACACCGGAGGTTGAGCGAGACCTTCAAGCCGGCGCATCGCCGCATCGAGCTCTTTGGCGATACCCGTTGCACCACGTGCGCTGACGCCGCGCGTGGTGAGCATCGATTCGTCCGTCATCTCTTCGCGATTGCGTTGCGACTGATTTTGTCTCGAGTCAGCTTGCGCTTGCCCTTGGTGTGAGAAGCCGACGTCGCCGAGCCGATAGCCTTGATCTTGAAGTCGCTTCTGCAGATCGTCGATGCCTGCACGCAGCTGCGCCTGTGCCTGTGATTGCTCGGTGGCAAACTTGATATGCACGGTCGTGCCATCCATTTCGATGCGTACACGCACCGCGCCGTGCTGCGTGTCGACCTTGACCTCGGTCGCCTTCCCGCCGCGCTCGAGCATCATTTGAACGTGTTCGGCAACTTTATTGACCATTTCAGCGCGACTCTCGCTGCGAGTCTCCTTGGTCGATGCCGTAGCTTCAGCCGCACGCACTTCAACCATACCCGTGGCCTTTAGATCACGAAGTTGACCACCTTGCGTTGTGCCTTTTGCTTCATCGCGAACGGGTGCATCGTCACTGGTGTTGTGACCAAGCTTGTCGTCAACGAACTTGGTTCGTGCTTCTGAAAACGCTGCTGCAAGATCTTTCGCGAGACCTGCGTTCGTATCGATCGTGGGCGTGGACGCGATTGCCGCCGCACTGGCATCTGCAGCCGAGTCGCGCAAAAACTGCCTGAGGTCGGCTTTTGTCTGGGTTTGCGCGGTGGGTGCCGCCGTCACTTGTGGCTGGTCAATTGGCGTTTGCGAAGCGGCCGATTGCGCATCCGTCTTGGGGAGCAACGGGGCATCCGTCTTGAGTGTCATCGGCATCGTAAACGTAGCCGCTTTGGTACTCTTTAGAGAGGTGTCATCCAGTTTCGTCAGCGCGGCGTCGATTTCAAGTTTCGCATCCGTTGCCTTTGACGCTTCCGGCGTGACAAGGTCATTAAGGTTGACCTTCAAATTTGTTGACGTCCTCTGGTTCTCTTGCCGCGTAACCGAACGTGCAAGGTTGTCCGTTCCCGTGGCGGCCAACGTAGGCGTTGGAGTCGCATCTGAGCGCGAAAGCCAGGCCAACGCTTGAGCTTGTCCTACCGTTGCAGCTACCGCATTCGGATCCCAAGGAGCGACCGTTGCCTCTGCAGGTACTTCTTGCGCAGCCGACGATTGTGTCTCGAGGAGCGACGATGCGTCGTCGACACCCGCAATCTTGACGTCACCTTCAACGAAGAAGTCGGCGTTGGAAAGTAGCTTCTCCCAGCTCGGTGGCGCTGTCTGGAGCGGAGTCAACTGGGCCGCGATTTGGAGAGCCGCTTGCTGTGCCATTTGTTCGGCTGCGCGGGTCTGCGCTTCGAGTTCGGTCGACAACGCGCTCTCATCGCGAGCGGCGTCCGCTTGAGTCACTTTGGTCGCGGCTTTGTCCGTCATCGCCTTGGGCGCCCTTGGAATGCGGGCGCTTGCATCGGCTCGGTCGCCCGCCACCGAGCGCGACGGGAGCTTTGACGCACGTGCCGACGAAGGGCGTGTAGGCCGTTGTGAGGAACGCTTTGTAGGAGGTGCCGACTTTGCCTGTTTTGTAGCCGACGCGTCCTTGGCATCTGTCGTCATCGGTTTGGCGCTGAGCCGGTCCGAGAGCGCGCGCGATTGATCGCTCTGGAAACGCACCACCGGACTATCTGACCAACGTTTTGCAGGCTCTGACCAGCCTTTCGGCGCCTCCGGCCACGATTTCGCAGCGCTCTCGTTTGGCTCCCGACTGATGCTCGACGAAAAGACCGAGTCAAACGTGCTCGACGTCGTCGCGTCACGATCTTCGCTCGAGTCCTTGTTGACGCTTTTTGGCAAACCGGGAAGGTCATTGATTCGCATAGTGCTTGGATAGAGCACGTTGCGCGCCAACACCGGGCTACGTGCGCAGCGTCACAAACACGCCAAAGTGATCACTTGCCCACACCCCGTCGCGTTGCGCGTCGAAACACACATTCGCACTCGTGGGTTCAGCCCGACGACGACCATCAGGTCCGCGAACGAAGATGTAGTCGATTCTGCGACTCGGCTCGCCCGCAGAAAGTGTGAACGCGTTTTCCCGACTGAATGTGTAACCAGTATGATTACTATTCACAAAGCTATAGGCATCGAGAAACGAAACGCCTCTTGCTTCGCCGAGTGTTGTCAGACCGCGCAGGTAGCGCACCTCATCCGCATCGGGCTCGGCGTTGAAGTCGCCGACCAAAATGGGTGGGAACTCGTGCTCCGGCACGCCCTCAATGACCTTCGCGATGAACTTCATCTGCGCCGCGCGCACGTGACCTTCGTGCAACCGCCACGCGAGGTGCGTGTTGAAGAAGTGAACGGTGCCGAAAGGTGCCGCAATTTGTGCATGCACAAGACTGCGATCTTCTTCGTCTTCAATCTTTGGCAGCGCCATCACTTGAGTTTCCGCGATAGGCCAACGCGAGAGGATCGCATTGCCGAAGGGCAAATCTGAGGCCGGCGATTTACCCCACGTGCGCGCGTATCCGAAGCCGTCTGCGATCAGCGCTGCTTGGTCAAAATCGTCACCGAGATTGATCACTTCTTGGAGCGCGATCAGATCGGGGGAGAGAACTTCGATGCCTTCTCGAATCAGCGCGAGGCGATCTTCCCACGGGTCGCTCCGATTCCAAATGTTGAGCGTGAGCACCCGCAACTCATGCATGGCGCTCACCATATCACTGCTGCCATTCTCAAGGCGCGCGCATGAACTTCAGCGTGCGAAGTGCGGGCTTGCTGCCGATGTCGAGCGCATACACGCCCTGTTCAACCGACTGCACAATGGGCTCGAATGGCGCTTCGGCACTCAGCGCAAACACACAACTCTCGCCGCCCAAACGCTCAACAGACAACGTTTGCGCGCCGCGCACGACCCAGAGGCTCGCGTCATCGGCTAGGGCTTCGACGACAGACGCCGAACTTGCGACCACCGCAGGCGGCCCCACGGCCCCCGTATCGCGATCAATCGTGACGCTCCATGCGCCGTACGCGCCATTGTCTTTCGTCCCCAACCCACTCACCGGACGTTCGACCCAAACGATCGACAAGGTCTCTCCCACGAACCGGAAGTGCGGCGCGTGCGAATCGGTAACAGTCGCAGCTACTTTTATTGGGGCGACGCTCGAATGAAGCTGCCTGTCGACGGCTGCGCGATACACGTCTCGATCCGATTCATTCTGCGCCGTCCACGAAAGCCACACACGGCCTCGATCGAGACGAACGCTGAGGTCGTCGACATTGATCGCGTCAACCAATCGCTGCTCGGCGTCTACGCGCCGCAAGCGTTCGGTTAGCGCCATGCCGTAGGCTTCACCGTGCTTTCGGCGCGTGTCGACCCAAAAAAGTAACCACTTTCGATCACTTTTGGCGTCCGGCGCTCGCACCAGTGTCACGTGTGTCTTGTCACCCCCTGAAGGTGCGAGTCGAACATCTCGCAGGATGCGACCATCGGCGGTTACACGCATGAGGCGCAGCGCCGACGCAGAGCGATCGCTCTCGACCCACGCGAGCACGAAGGTGCCTTCTTGTTCGCGAACGAGCGCAATTTGACCCGTCGGTGACGCTCCTGTGGCGAGCTTGAGCGTACGGCGTGGCGACCAAATATCGAGTGCCACATTGAGACCACGCGCGTGCTTTCCTCGCTTGCCTTCAGGCTCACGCAGCGACGCAACGGCGCGTGTTTCGCCAGCCCCCACCGCGACATAGTCAAGCATCGGAACATCATCGAGAATCGTTTCCGCGCTCGATGGCGTCGCACTTTCGGGAGTGTTGCTGTGTTTACCGGCCAAAGCGTAAAGCGACGATCGTGGTCCCAAATCGTGGACAAACACTCGGGTCTCGGCGCCGCCCGTAGCCGAAAGTGCCATGCAGTCTTCTCCCGAACATCGGAGTGCCCACGCAATCGCCGGAGCCCCTTCTTTGCGATCGATGGGCACGGTAATCGGGTGGACTTCACTGACTTGCAACGACGGCGCAACGCGCAGCATGGTGGGAACGAATGGCACTTCGGCAGCGCATCTGGATGACGGACACGCTCGAAAGGAACCAAGAATTGCGAGCCCCGTTGGTTGCCCAACGACCTCAATCGCTACGCCCGGATGCGTCTCGAGTTCGAGCGATGCCATAAGGGTTTCTTCACGCGCTCGAAGCCGCCCAATGCGCAGACGATCACGCGAAGGTTTTGGTCGCCACGCAACATACGCGCCACTTGGAGCGCCAACCACGGCAGCAAGCTCTGCGGCTTCGTGATCGATCGCAATGGGCTCACCCACAACCGTCGAAGACACAACGCAGAGGCGTGATCGAACGCTCCCTTCTTTGCGTTCGCCCCAGCCGATTACCAGGAAATCACCGCTCGAATCGCCGTACAGGTCACCATGAAATTGATCGGCGGACGCTATCAATTGGGGCGAACCCAAGGGCGCAAGAGCGCCTGTGTAACGCTGTATGATCAATTTCTTCTTGGGCGTCGCGTTCGCAATCCACCCCGCTGCAAATCCGCCTTCGTGAGCCTGCACGTGCCAACCCACCACGTCGCTCGCAAGACGCACGGCCATACCGGTCGAGCCCGAGTCGTTCAATGCGACCGCGAGCAGTGCCGTATGCCCATCGACTTGCTCTTCGACCCAGAAAAGAGCCGACTGCTTCGGTCCTGAAACGACGCGGAGCCATACGACGTGATGATCCGTCCGAAGCACTTCGCTCGGGCTCTGCACCGTCTTCGCGTCATTTGAAACAGACGATGTTACAATTGATTCGCCTCGATCGAGAAGCTGCGAGAAGGCGACGACACTCGTGTTCTTCGTTGTGCCGCAAGTCATGCTTCCGAGATCGGCATTCACAGCGCCAAGCACGACCGACCCCGCCTGCGGTAACCCTCGACCACTGAGTGGGAGCGCGACGAGCGACCGTGAGCTTTCTTCGCGCAAAATCCCGAATGCAATCGCAGAGTCGGTGCGAAGCGCCACGCAGGGTCCGCCGATCGCAGCCCTCGACGCCATAATCAAATGGGCTTCCGCGCGGGAAAGATCTCGGTTCTTTTGAATGCTACCCGGCGTACCCAAAGGCTCGACGACAAGCTGCATCGGCGGCTTTGGCGGCTCGCGCTTGCACCCGAAAAAAACGAGCGCAACGCAAACCGCCGCTGCAATGGATTTCATCGTCACGCAGGCTGCGCCGGCGGACTAGGGTACGTCAAGTGCGGCGCGTGCTCACTCGGCGGCGAGAGCCGAATCGGGCGTTATCTTGGCAGCCGCGCTCGCTGCGCAGCTCTTGACGAAGCCTTGATGCCACTTGCTGGGCTCGAGCTTCTCGGCCTCGAGGGCGTATTGACACGCGATTGAGCGAGCTTCCTTCGCATCGAGAACAGCACCGCCCACAACGACGAGAAATTTCACCGCGCCCTTGATCGTATTCATCGGATCGCCCACCGCAATCGATGTTCCGAGCTTGACCGCACCCTTGGTCACGTCGACCGCAATTTTGAAGGTAGCGTTCACCAGCGTTTGCTGTGCGTCGACGCGCAACTGAAGAGCCGCCAACGCGTCCTCGTCGATACTCGCGATGAGGGATTCAACGACCGCTTGAGAATCGGTAATTTTCTTGATGAGCTTATCAATTTTCGCGTTGATTTTCGCACGCGCACTTGAGGAAAAAAGCGCAGGGAAGCACTTCTTGAACACGTCCTCGTATTGCGCTGGCGTCCAGTCTTGGAGGCCCTTCGATTTGTAAACGTCCTTGGCGATGGTCGTCGCGCAGGTAATGCGCTCAGCACGTATCGCTTTTTTGTCAGCGCTGAGCTCTCCATCGAGGATTGCCTTCGCACTCGACGCCTGCCAAACGGTCAGCGCTCGCTTGCGAACGGCAAGAACGTTGACCACCTTCGACTGGCACTTGCTCTCGACGAGCTCTTCCTTGGAGATCTTTCCGTCTTTCGAGGTATCGCAGGCCTTGATGATCTTGTCGGCCGCCGAATTTGCGTACGCCGAACCCGACACCAACATACCCGCAACGACCCAACCGCCAACGCGTGAAGCTTTCATGTTGCTCTCCCCTGTTCCTAGAGAGACGGCTACCGCGCCGGATTCTTGAATACTCAATCGTCAAGTAACCGAAGCTTCTGCTCAAGGCCGTTCTTGGAACCCGTGGCTCAACGGGCTGAGCTCAGCGGGATTGAAGCAAACGACGGATGTGCCCACGTTCCCAGGTGAGTGAGCGTTCGAAGTAGCGAAATTCACGCTCGCGCGCGCGAAACTCGGGCGGATGAAGCTGTGCGCGTTTGCCATCATGCTCGCGCGTTTCTGGAACCGCGTGATGCAGCATCTCGTGATGGAGAATCGACGCCACGAAATATCGAGGTACCCAACCCTTGTCGAGAACAGGGTGAATGCGAATGAGCCGTTCAGCCGCGCTATAGCTGCCGAGCTTGATGGTTTGGCGAACCGGAAGCTTGCTGTGGCTTCGCTTACCCCAAGTGACGAGCGCATCGACCTCGTTGTCGAAGTAGCGATCGTTGAGTTCTTGGAAAATTTCGAACAAATCGTGGTGTTTGCCCCGCGGATTGAGCTTGATGTGACGAGAGCGTCGAATGACGCGATGCCCATTGGTCCCGATGTAACGGCTGAGCAGCTCGCTCGCCTCGCGGTCGTCGCGCAAAATGTAGCGCGCGAGTGCCAACTGCACTTCGCCAGGCGCATCGAGGAACATATGATGGAGCCGCACGCGCAGGATGCCGCCCTCATAACGATGCGAAATCATGGCGTGCGTATTGTCTGAAATCGACAGCGCAACGGGCACACCCGCTGAAGCCATGTTCAGTCGTCGCTCCAGCGATTGCCTCGCACCTTCGTGCACAAAGAGCTGCGGAGAGGCCGAGTATGCAAGGTTGAGCTGCGCGCTCTCTGGAATGCGAATGGCCGCCGCGGTGAGCCCAGCCGTCGGGGGCAGTGACTTCGCCCGCCCCATGCGTGCAACACCGCGAGTGGAATATATAAGTGCGAGTGCCCGACCAGCCATGGTCTATCGGGGGTAAGGTACGGACCGGACGGTGTCAAGGAGACACAATTTTATATTATATTTCAATAACTTAGCAGTGTCGTACTTTGGCATAAGAAAGCGCACGCGTGCATCATGCAAGTGCTCGCAACTCAGCCTCTCGCGCGGGATGACGGCGCCCTAAAAGTGCCGCCTTGGAGTCCCTCATTGACGAAGAAGCTCACGACCGTTTTTCTGCGCGCCGAATTCGTAACTCTGTTGGATCTAAAATAAAGCGGAACTTCGCGTCAGCTCCGTCGAGCGAGAACCCGATGACCATCGCCTTACCGAATGGAACGTGAAGCAACGTACCCAGCAGGTGACTTGCGAGCATCGACATGTCGGGTTCGTGTCCAACAAGCATCGTGCGCTTCATCGGCTTCGCTCGCAGTTCGTCGACAATTGCAAGCCCGCCTGCCGCAAGTTCGCGGCGCACGGTGACCGACCCCGCCCGATCGCGGACGGCCGTCGTCGCGGCCACAATCTCGGCGGTTTGTAACGCTCGAACAAGCGGGCTGCTCACAATGTGAAGCGGCACTTCGGCTTCCCGAAGCAAATACGCCGCCACATCGCGCACACGATCGCGGCCCTTCGGCGTCAGCGCGCGATCGGCGTCGAGCCCACTTTCGGCCGAGTCGTGTGCGATCCCATGACGCATTAAGTAAAGCTTCATTGATCTTCCGCTTCCTTTGGGCTCAGCGAATCATTTGGCCCGAGAATTTCGCCGCTACCTCGAGGTGTAGGTGGTTACGGTGCGGCCAGTTGTAGCTGGGCGTAAGCATAAAGTGAAACAGGCCCGCCTCCGCAAGCTCGCACACGAGCGTACGCAGACGCATCGTGTCCTCGGTCGGCTGAACCAGCGTCGCGTTCATGCCGCAGGTCGTGCCTCCAATTCGGCCGTGGAAATCCCGCTCGACCTCAAGCCAGCGACCGTCCGATAGCTTCATGCGTCCGATGTCGATGGCGAGACCACCTGGATGACGCTTCGCCTCTTGCCCGGCCTTCCAGTGCTTGCTGGGCGGCCGGTACATGGAGAAGTGGCGGACCTCGACGATGCCGTAACGGGGGAAAAAACGGGTCATGTCATCCAAGGCGAGCGCCAAACGACAGTCGACAATTTCGTAAGGAGAAACAGCGCGCGCCGTCGCATTGAGCTCGGTGCGAAAGAGCACCCCGTGGATTTTTCCCGTCAGACGAATAGGCGCTCGAACGCCGCGCGCCGCGTCGACGGGAGCAAACGGTACGTGGCGTTTTTCGAGCTCCGCTTTGCAGGATGTAGCGTCGAGCGCACCATAGCGCGATGCCACAACGTCGGCCGTGAGCGCACGCGCGCGCGTGGCGCCTGACATGGCGAGTATGAAAAGAAGAACCCCAGCTCGCACGGATCAAGCGTAGCGCGATACGCTCGTCGGCGCAGAGGGCGACGAGGTTCTCGATGGCTGACATGGTCGGAGTGTTTTTTTCCGGAATCGGCGTCTTGATCGCGGTTGCGATCATCGGCGGTGGCTTTTTCATGATGAACCGCATGCAGAAGGCGGGCGCATCCTTCATGCCGGGCGGGCCAGACGGCGCACGAGCACTCACGCACGCGCTCACTTCGCGGCTGGGGTACGTTTCACAGCAAGGCACGTCTCAGGATCCCGCCGCCGATATCCGCGCGGGCAAGACCGCTCGCACACACATGCAGCGTCACGTGCAAGGATTCGCGATCGACTGGGTGAGCGAAACCACGTACCGCGGCACCTCAACGTCGGTCATGACCGCGTGGTCGGTGAAGCTCGCGCATCCAGCGCGCATTCCGCTCCAAATAGCCTCAGCGTCACTCGGCTCAATCGCACAAGGGGCTGGCGATTTCTTGATGAGCAAGAGTCGAAGCTGGGCACCTCGCTTCACCATAGAAACCAAAACGGGCGACGAAGCACTCGATCGCGCCGTGCAGATCTTCACCGAGCCCGGCTTCGAAGTACACGTGCAGCGATTGCTCCGCGACCCCACAATTCGGCAATTGTTGGTCCAGCTCCCGTTTGTAGACATCGTCGCCACGGACAGAAGTGTAACTTTACAAGATCCATTTCAGGAACTTCTGACGCGGCTCATGGGAGGACCAATGGGAATGATACAAATGCTCACGCCGCAAGGCATCGAGAAGCAGGTGTGGATGCACGACGCCGTGGCAACGTTGCTCGTCGCAGTCGCGCGCGCCACTTCATCTTGAGCGAAACCTCAAAAGTCCCGCGGTTCTATCGCCTCACCGACTTGTCGAGCTTGCGCTGCAACGAGCGTCGGTGGATGCCAAGCAACCGCGAGGCTTGCGAAATGTTGCCTCCGCAATCGTGAAGGACACGTTGGATGTGCTCCCACTCGACGCGCGCGAGGCTTGGAACCGAGTGCTCTTCTGACTCGCGTGTTGGAGCCGCCGCGGTTCCTTCCAGAGCCGCAAGAATCTGGTCGAGGTCGGCCGGCTTCGTCAGGTAGTCAACTGCGCCTAGTCGCACCGACTCCACCGCGGTTGCAATGCTTCCGTAACCGGTCAAGATCAGAATGCGCGTCGTTGAATCGATCGCAAGTAGCGCACGCGCAACATCGAGACCGAATGATCCCGGCATCTTGAGATCGAGCACCGCAAACTCAGGACTCTCGTGCTGTGCGAGCCGAAGGGCTTCTCGCGCGTCTGCGGCTCCCCGTCCTTCGAAACCACGAGCCTCAAATGCGCGAACGAGTCTCACGCGAAAGGTCTCATCGTCATCGACGACCAACACGCTCTTTTGACTCATGACGTGCTCACTCGCGGCAGGGCCAAACGCGCAAGGGTGCCCCTTTCGCTGCGCGCAAGCAGATCGAACCGACCGGCATTGCGATCGGCAAACGCGCATACCAAAAAGAGACCGAGACCGAGTCCCTTGCCTGGCGCTTTTGTTGTCACAAACGGCTCACCAAGGCGCGCATAGACATCGGCGGCGACGCCTCCACCCAGATCGCGCACTTCAAATTCGACTCGGTCGCCGTTCACCTGAGCGCGAAACTCGATGGGCTCGACCTCTGCCTGAGCGTCGATCGCATTGTTCACTAAGTTGACAAGTACCTGCACGAGCCCGTCACGAGGTATGGAGAAAGCGGCGTCGTCATGACTGCCAAATGAAACTTGCTTCGCGCGATCGCCAAGTTCGCGACGAAGATCGTCAACGATGTTGCCCAATGTCACAGGCCGTGCAACTTCGCCAACGCTCTCGCCTGCACGAGCTGCAAGCTTGGCGACGATCATGCGACAACGATCGATCTCGGCGCGAATGGTTCGAGCGTCTCCCTCAAGCTCACGCGACGGCGCCGCAATTTCGAGCTCTTTCGCGATGAGCGCGATCGTCGAGAGCGGTGTTCCAAGCTCGTGAGCCGCTCCCGCTGCAAGCGTGCTGAGGGATGCAAGCTTCTCGGCCCGCGCATTGCGACGCTGAAGCACGAGGACTTCAGCATCGAGGTCTCGAAGAGCGCGTACGATTTTTGTAACAAAAAAAGTTACGAATGCAGCAGAGCACGCGTAGGCCAACCACATCCCCTGGAGGTGCAGGGAAAACGCCGGGCCGTGGTGCAACGCCACGCTTGCCGGAGTGTCAGCCGCCAGAAACAACGATGCAAATCCGAGCGAAGTGACGATCGCGATCACGATGGCACGCTGCGCATCGAGAAGCAGCGCGCCGAGCGCGACAAGCACCAAATAGAACACTGTAAAGGGGTTGGCGGCACCACCCGAGAGCCACAGAACAGCCGTGAGCATGAGGCTGTCAAAGAGGAGAACGGCCCACACGCGTGAAGGCGTCTCAACGGCGCGTGGGTTCCAACGAATGTAAAGATTGCTGACCGCGGTGACGAGCAAGAGAGCAGCGAGCGGACCAATCGCGAGCGGAATATGAAACGCGCGGTTGGCGAGTGTGACAAACGCCGCTTGCCCAACAAACGCAGCCCAACGCAACCGAGTGAGCCACGAATGCGCGACGACCGGCGTAGCGTTCGCTGGTTCGAGAAAACTGCGCTCGACATCCATGGAGGGCCTCATACCTTGCCCGGTGTCAGAAATCGCGGGCGAAACCGATCGAGACGACCGGCCCCTCGTGATGAAAACCGGTGAGCGCGTTCACGGTTGGAATGCGCGCCGAGAGCCACACGAGCCAATCTTCCGATGGGCTCAACAAAAACTCCGGCGAAAAAAACGCGATGAAGCCACCCGAGTCGGGCTCAACGCGACCTCCCTCAACTGCAACGGTATCGACTCTCGCATCGATACCAATGCGGGTGGCAACCATCGGCGTCCACTGTCTCTGAAGCGTCGTCGTTGCGCGCAAAGAACGGCTGCCACGCGCGTTGCTTCTGCCGTCAGTCGTCAAGCTGCCTGTCAGACTGGCGTAGAACGAAAAAGGGCGCGGCATGTACGCGTAGCCGATACCGAAAAGCGGGTCGACCGAACCGGAACCGGCCTGAAGCTCGTTGCGAAGGAGTTGGCCGCGATCATCGACGATACCTGGCGCGGTCGGCATCTTGACTCCCGCGATGAACGACAACAGATGACGGCGGGCGCGATCTTCGAATGCGAAGAACTTCGCACGGAGCTCAAGGTCGCCGAACCCGAACGTGGAATCTTCCGCCAAGTTGACGGCCTCCGTTTTTCGGTAAAGCAGTGGAACCGTCAAGAGAAGGAACAATCGCTCATGCGGCGCCCACGCCACTTGCACGTCCGCACGGCTCTCGAACAAGCGCACCTGGTTGACGAGCGGCGCGCCGATCGCATCGGTTCGGTGCCGAAACTCGAGCGAGAGCCGAACGCGATTGCGATAGGGCTTCTCAACCCCTAGCGCCGTCAACGTTGGGTCGCCACAACCGCAGACCGCACACGCGTTGGCGGCGTGCTCAATCGTTGCAAGCGCGAGCGTCCCTAGCAACAGCATCGCGCGGCAAAGAAACACGCTCGTGGCCTTACTCGCACGCCGTCGTGGCCTTCATGCGGCAAATCGTCGCGTCCACCGAATTGGAAAGAACCGCGTCGAGAGCAGCAGGCTAATCACCGAATGTGAGCCCGCCAAACGTCACCATCTCACCACGCAGGTTCCATTCGTGCAGCAGGCGCGCTGGGTAGGGTTCAATCTTCGGGCGCTTGCCTGGGAGGTAACTCGCTTCTCGATCGGAATCGGCCGTGACAAGAAAGGTGGACTTGCCCTTGTTCTCGTGCACGTGAGTCGCGTCGTTTTTGCTCACCCGCCATGGGCGGGGTTCGACTTGCTCTGTCCACCTTCGGATCTCAACGCAATGTTGCGCGTACTCGAGCGTTCCATCGCGACGAATGGCTTTGACCTTGTTCGTATCTTGGCAGGAGTCTTCTGACTTTGTTTCGGAACGGGTAACAAACTTGACTATCCTATCGTCGCCGTGGGCGTCGATAGCGGCAACGTGCGTGGGCGACCAAGAGATGGTCTTCCCGCCACCAAATGATACGCCCACGTTGACGCGTTCGATCTGACCGCTCCGCTTCGCATAGCCGCCAAGCACAAATCCACGTACCCCTACGTATCGCGTCTTCTCGGTGCCCACTTGCAAGCCCTTCTTCGCTTCGCAACGAAAGTGCACTGCGAGCAGCGCTGCGAGACGAGGGTGCTCGCGACCTGCAGAAAGGACTTCTTCCGGATCGCGAGGGTGCAGAGCGCGAAGGTCTTTCGCGATCGCAGGTGCGACCTTGCGCGAACACAGATCGCTTGGGTCACGAAAATTCGATGAGTCCGTCTTCACGCCGTCGATGAGAAAGAAGGCAAGATCGCGATCGGACACTACTTCTTTTGCGAATGCCACGAGCTTTGCGTCGACGCTGGGTTTCGCGCTCGCGCCGCGTCGTCGCAACGACTCGAACCACCTTCGTGAAAACGAACGAAGCGCTTCTTCTTGAACGCCACCTTGCGCGTGGTGAAGTGAATCGACCTGCACCTTTTGACTTGCTGCGTGACAGAGCGCCGCTTTCTCTGCCGAGATCGCCTCGACGTCATGGCACTCGGTGGTCAGCCAACTCAGCCATTGATCGCGACTCAAACTCTCGCCACGAAGCTCTCGCTCATCGGCTTCTACGTCGGTCATGGGTGACTGCGACAGTCGAGCAAGAAATCGTTTTCGCTCAGCGAATCGTTGACCTGCGTCTAGCAGCGAGAACGACTCTTTGTAGAACCAACGATCGGTGAGATCGGCATCTTTGTTGTAGATGCCATCTCGCTGACAGATGCCCTCGTCAAGCAGTGGGTTTGCCTCTCCACATCCGCACGAGCGGTAGGCGTTGCCTCCCTTGCAACCGGTGGGATGAGCGATGGCTTTTTGATGACCTTGCGAATGGACAACCGTGACGCCACGGCCACCATGACCACCGACACTGTGTCCTGCGCGGCGCGGGGCTCCAGACGCAGGAGCACTGCTAACGAGGAACGCGATGGCACACAACGCAATGAGTCCGCTGACGATCCCACTTTTCATCCTTTTTGGACTGACGTGATCGACTTGGCACGCAAGCATCATCTGACGCCAGCGACGCGGGCCGTGGACGCTCAAGCGTTAGCGCAAACTAAACCGCGAGCGCCTCGACAAGCGAAAGCGAAGCGCATTCGTACGTCTTGATGTGACGAAAGCCCGTTTGCGTGAAGAGTGCGCCGAATTCGGTCTCGCTTCGTTGGCGACCCCCATCGGTTACCAACATCATGTGCACGTCGATGAACGGACCCGGAATCTGCGTCGTGCGTTCTTCGACTAAGAACTCAGCGAGGAGCAAGTGCGCGCCTGGGTTCATCGCCGACCGCACGTTGCGAAGAATCGCAAGCGAACGCTCGTCGTCCCAGTCGTGCAGGATGTCTTTCATCATGTACAGGTCGGCACCCTTCGGTGCGCTTTCGAAAAAGCTACCGGCCACACGATCGATGCGCTCAAAAACACCGCGGTCGCGCAAGTAAGGTGCCGCAAGATCCAAAACGTAACCTGCATCGAACAGAATTCCGCGACACCGCGTGTGCTGACGCAATACCTCAGAGAGGAGGGTGCCGCGGCCGCCCGCGATGTCACACACAACGGCGTGTTGACCAAAATTGTAACCCGTTGCGACTTGTTTCGCGGACTGCTCGGTGAGGCTCGTCATCGTGCCTGCGAAGACCTCTCCTTCAGCAGGATGTTGGGTAAACCAGTCCCAACAACTCATGCCGTGTACGCGATTGAACGCAGGCTGACCCGTACGCACGGTCTCGTCGACGTCGGCCCAGGCCTCGAGATTCGATTTCGATCCGAAGTAATCGGCTGTGTCACGCATCGAAGCGATGATTCCTGACCGAAGCGTTTCGGAAAGACGGTTGTTGACGAACCGACCGGAAGCATCGAACGCAAAGACCCCATCGGTAATAAGTGCGCGCATCACGCGATGGAGTGCATCTTGGTTGGTGCCTGTAAGCGCAGCGAGCTCCGCGCCCGTTTTGGGACCCGACTGAAGATGATCCGCAACGCGGAATTTTGCGGCGACGTGCAGAAGTTGCGTGGTCCAAAAGCCCGCAATTTTCAGCATGAGCGCGAACTCGGCGGGAAGCGCCCGATCGGCGGCACGAAGCGCAAGTTGATGAGCACGAAGCGCCGCACGGGCGATGGTTGCAGGGGGTGCAGACGGCAGTTCTCTCGATGACATGGGAGGATGAAGTGTAAACGCTCTTTCCTTTCATCCGCACAATGTCGTACGGAAAGATGGGTGAGCCTTGTAATTGCCCTCGATATTGGCACCACAAGTGTGCGCGGCGCGGTTGTGGCGCAAGATGGCAGTATCGTCGCCGAGCATTCGTACGAAGCAAGTTACGAATCGCCCAAAGAGGGCTATGCCGAAATTGATCCACGCAAGTGGTGGGTCGCGGCGTGCGCGGTGTTCGAAGTACTTGCAAGGCACAGGCCGATCGCGGCAGTGTGCATCACAGGACAAGCGCCTACCATCGCGTGCATCAACGAGCGCGCTGAGCCGACCTCGCCGGCAATTTTGTGGCTCGATACGCGCGCCGAAGATGAGGCACACGCCTTGGGCTCGCGCAGCTACTACGGAGGGCCAAAGATCGCATGGCTAGCGCGCCACGCGCCGAGGGCCGTCGAAGAGGCAAGGTGGATTGTGCAGTCGCACACTTTTGTGGCGCACAAACTCACGGGCGAAGTCGCAACCGATCCCGCAACCGCTTCGCTTTGTGCACCGCTTTTCGATCGCACGACAGGCGAATGGGCAGTCGCGCGCGCCCTTGAAATTGATCTATTGAAGTTACCTATTGTACGACCCGCAACGAGCATCTTGGGGCTCGTCACCGCCGAAGCTGCACGCGAAACCGGACTCGCTCGCGGCGTGCCTGTCGTTGTTGGCACCGGTGACTTCTCGGCCTCGGTACTTGGCTGCGGCGTCACGAGGGTGGGCGAAGTCGCGCTGACGTTGGGTACGTCGGGTAATTTGTCGCTGCCCACGATCAATTTTGAAACCGATCCACGATTGATTCACACAACGCAGGCCCTTCATACGGGCGTGGCGCCGCTACCGCTCTCGCTTGGCGGAACACTCGCGGGCGGCGTGATCGCGTGGTTTTCGAAAACGATGGCAGCAGGCGTTACCTTCGACGTGCTTGAGGCGGAGGCCGCAAACGCGGATGCTTCTGGCCTCGTCTTTCTGCCTTATTTAGCAGGCGAACGAACGCCGATTTGGAATGTGAACGCCCGAGGGATTTTTTCGGGACTCTCGCTCGCGCACACGCGAGGCCATCTGTACCGGGCGGTACTCGAAAGCATCGCTGCGAGCTTTCTCGACCTCGCAGACGCAACGGGTCAATCACTCACCCAAGTGACTGCCACCAATGGCGCGGGAAAGAGCGCCCTCTTGCGACAGATGTTGTGCGATGCACTCGGAGTGCCGCTTCACTATGCGCCGAGCCAAAACGGCACACTACTGGGCGGAGCTTTGCTCGCGTTCATGGGCGCGGGCCTTACGAATGACGACCGGCTCGCCGCATCGTGGCGCAAGACAGAATCAGTTCATCAAGTTGACAAATCACGCAGCGCGTACTTTCGTCGGCTCCTCCAAGCGAGACGAGCACTTTACGACGCCACGAGATGAACTTAGCGGTGAAGGCCGCTAGCAGGAAACTTAGCGGCGAAGGCCGCTAGCAGGAAACTTAGCGGCGAAGGCTCGCGGCTACATGTCGCGCTCAAGACGCACGAGCGCTTCTTGATACAACTCGGGCGTTGTCTCGCGCCAAGCGAGCGCGATGCCCAATCGATGTAGCCGAAGCTCCGCCAGATCGGCACGCGCGAGTGCGCTGCGTGCAACGTCGCGTTCTACCTTCGCAGACGACGCCGCGACCATCGCAACCACAATCGCACCAGCCGTCACCAAAAAGCCCGCGACTCCGAAGAGAAGCGATCGCGACGCAGCAGCCGAACCGCCGAAAAGTGCGGACACGCCAGCCATGATGGCAAGCCCAACGTCAACGACAAGAACGCCAATCGCAACACCTTGCGTTACTTTTGACATCCACGACTGGCGCGAAAATTCTCGCATCGCCAAATTGCGCCACAGGTCAGCTTCGCGATCGAGTCGCACCGCAAGCTCACTCACCGTATCGGCACCTTGTAGCGCGGGAAGATCGGTTTCTTTGACGAGCGCGCCCACGTCAGCACTCTCGGGAGGTTGAAGAGCGAGAGCCGCGCGCGTTACGTTCGCCTCAACGCGATCGGCAACACGGTCGGCAATCTCACCCGCACTTTCGGTGGCGCGCGCAATCGCGATTGGAACCTTCACTTCAGATGCTGCAGGCGTGAGCTCGTTGAAGTCGTCGTTCGGCAGGCGACTCTTGCGAGTGCGCCTTCGTGACTGTGACGTGCCGTCCGTTTCTTCGCTCGGAAGCTTTGCGTAGTCGCCCATGGACTTAAGGATTATTGCCGAGCTTTCGATTGCATCCGTCTCGAAAATCGCACGACCGCACGAAAGACCTCTTCGACCCCATCGGCTTCAAGTCCGAGCTCCTCCGCCCATGTGCGCCTACGTGCGAAAAGCTCCGCCTCCCTTTGGGCGTCGAGCACCGGCGCTCCAAGTTGCTCCTTTGCACGCAACGCACGCTCTGCGAGCTCGGCGCGACGGCGCAGCAATGTGACGATGTCACGATCGAGCGCGTCGATGTGCTCGCGGGCTTCTTTCAGCTCGGGAGAGCGGTTTCCCAAGTCGGGAATGTGAATCGCGGGAGGTGGAATCTCCGCCGAAGCGTCCGGCGCTTCGAGCATTTTGTTAATGTTCGTGAGTGCGTCGACGAGCTGCCTTCGCGCTTCACCTGCAAACGGATTCTCGTTTTGAATCGCAACGAAAAGGTGACCGGCGTCGCTGCGAACGGCTTCAATGGTGCGCGCAATTGCCTGAAAACTGGGAGGGGCAAACGGCACTTCGAGGCCGGCCCCGGCATCCATCATGCCTTTGGCCACAAAGAATGTCAGCGCGTGCGTGTGGGCCATCACGCGATCGTGAGCCTCTGCGGTCTGCGCGACGACTTCGCACCCAATCGATCCATAGAGGTTACGAATGTCCTCGACGGCCAGGGGATGAAGTGGATTCGGGCACACGACGACGCGCAAGGGTCTCTCGGCGAGCGCGAGGCTTACAGGTCCGAACAGCGGGTGGGTCGCGACCCACGGCACGCGAGCGCCGAGCACTTTTGTCATCGCCTCAGTGGGGTGGAGCTTCACGCTGCCGACATCGAAGAGCACGTGTTCGGGGGTGAGGTGCGTCGCAAGTTCGCTCAGCGTGCCGAGGATGCGAGGGACGGGCACGCCAACCATGATTTTTTGGCTCTTTTGTGCAAGTTCTTTCAATGTCGCACACCGAATTTCGGAGGGCACATCGGCAAATGGATCAAACGCAACGTAGGGAACGTCGGCCCCTTCCAGCAACGACGCGAACGCCCGACCGAATCGACCAAACCCGATGAGTCCAACGTGCGCCATGTGCGCATCGTACTTCGCATGCAGCACCCGCGTCTCAAAGAGCAAACGGCGATGCACTCGGCATCGAGCGCGCAAGCAAGACGGGTAGTAAGGAGCGTCCGAGGGAAGAATACATGCGTAACTTCGCGAGAGCCATTTCACACGCTGCAA
>JAHFDZ010000016.1:40130-40515 GCA_023248745.1 Myxococcales bacterium
TTGTCACAATCGTCGCGTGCTCGGGAAAAACAGACACGGACCCCACCAAGGACGGGGGCGCATCGAACACGTACACCGTGCAAAACGTTTGCGACAAGATGCCCACCGCCATCTGTGAAGCGCGCAAAAACTGCTGCACGACCGGTCGTGGAGGATTCAATCAAGCTTCTTGCGAGGCGACCCAAAAGGGCGAGTGTCTAAAAAATACGGCCGAAGTGACCGCCGGCACGATGAAGTTCGACGGAACAAAGGTCGATAGCTGCATCGTAAAACTCAAGCCGTTCTTGGATGAGTGTCGACTCGAATTTTCGCGATTGGTTTCGTACTTCGAAGTGCTCGACGACTGCCGCGTGTTCGAAGGTAGCCGCGCCGCGGGTGCGTCCTG
>JAHFDZ010000223.1 GCA_023248745.1 Myxococcales bacterium
CAAGCGTCTTGCCGATTTCAGTAAGTCCGAGCACGCCGCTGAGGCCAAGTTCGAGTGCGCCAACCGCACCTCCCAGCTTCTCACCGAAACCGCAATGGCTTGGCACCTTGAAGCTGTCGGCTCGGGTCCGCAGCAACGTGGCACCAACGACGCGAAGACCATGGACCTCGCGTCGTCGCTCTACAAGCGCGTGACCGAGACGTGGAAGGCAGACGAGTATTCCAAGTTCACGTTCCCTCGTTTGGTCAAGGAAGACTGGCCGTCGCTCTACAAGATTCGTTACAACATGGCGGACCTTCTCTACTTCCGAGAGAAGTGGGCTGAGTGTGGTCCTGCGTTTGACGCCGTTGTGATGGAGAATCCGCAAGCGACTGAGGCAGCGGAAGCTGCGTACGCCGCGTCGCTTTGCTACCAGAAGCTCTACTTCGGCGAGCACGCCAAGAAGGGTTCAGAGCGCCAGGGCATCGGCGTGCTTCCTGGCGCGAGGAGCATCGAAAGAGACGATGCGGCGAAGTACAAAGCGAAGGACATGACCAAGACGCAGCAAGACATGGTGGCTTCGTTTAGCCGCTACGTTTGCTACATCAAGCCGAAGGCGGGCGATGCCGATGGGCTGAAGCAGCTTGTCGAAGTGAAGTTCGCACGCGCGCGGACCTACTTCGAAACGAATCGTTGGGACGAGGCTGCGAGCATCTTCAAAGACATTGCACTAAACCACTCCGACAGCGACTACGCGGCGACGTCTGCGATGCTCTATCTCGAGTGCTCGAACGTTCTCTATTTCCACACAGTTCCGAAACGTCCCGCTTGCCTGGCGGACATGGCAGTCGACGTCCCGAAGTTCATGGACCTCTTCTGCGCGGGCGCCAACGGAACGAAGAACGCCGACTCGTGCACGACGCTCGCAAAGGTAAAGTGCGACCTCGATCGTCTAATCGCTCAGGGCATGGTCGAAGAGGCCGACAAGGGCGCGCCGAATGCGCTCGAGCTTTACGAAAAAGCGGGCGCTGCCTACTACTCCCTTTGGGAGAAGTGGGGACAAGAGCCGCTGTCGAAGAATCAACCACCACGTTGCGAGAAGCTCGACGAAATCGTCTACAACTCCGCGCGCGCTTATCAAGCGGGCCGGCTCGTGGCGAAGGCGATCAAGGTTCGCGGTGTGCTCCTCGATCCGCAGTACAAGATGGAGAACACCGACTCTGCGAAGAAGGCAACGTATGAGATCGGCGGCAACTGGCAGGCAATTGCCGTCTACGACAAGGCCGCCGACTATTACGAGCGCTTCGCAAAGGCCTACAAGGACGACAAGAAGAGCCGCGATACGGCGGCCGCCGCGTTGAGCGACGCCATCGTTCTAAGGCTCGGTCTCGGTCAAGAGAAGGAAGCGATCGACGGCGCAAAAGCCTTCCAGAACAGCTTCTCGGATAAGAAGGCAAAGGCCGCGCAGATCGCGTTTGCGGTCGGTGCTCACTACGCTGAGCAGGAGCGCTGGGACCAATGCAAGCAAGCGCTGCAACAGTCCTCTGGCACCCTTGAACAGGCGCCCGTTGATATTCGCCTGCAAGCGCATGCGACGCTCGGCCGCTGTCTCGATCACTCAAAGGGCGCGGCGGCTGCACGCGCCGAATACGACAAGGTGCTCAAGGCTTGGGGTGACGGCGCGGACGTCATCAAGAAGATTGAGGACACCTACAAAGACGAAGCGGAAGACCAGCGCAACCGCCGCTTGGGGCGCGTGCTCGACGCCGTCGGTGAGGCGCTGTTCGTTGAAGCCAATGACAAGCAAATCAAGGACGTCGACTCGCTTGTGTACCCCGCTTACAAAGGCACAGGAACAAAAGACGACGTGCTCAAGCACTTGCACGACAAAGTCTACCCGTGGTTCGAGAAGAAGAGCAAAGCGATCATGGCGGTCGAGCTCGAGTACGCAAAAATCCTCGAGCTCAAGCCGCTGCCTCCACCAAAGTGGGTCATCGCTGCTGCCTCAAAGGCGGGCCTCATGTGGGGCGAATTCGTGACCGACTCGCGCGGAGCACCGATTCCAGAAGCTTGGAAGAAGGATCCCGAACTTCGCGGAACGTACTATCAGAATCTCGATGAGGCTTTGGCGCCCTTCAAAGAGGGCAAAACGAAGGACGGTAAGGACCGACCTGGTGCCAAGCCTGCTCTTCGCAAGTGCCTCGACCAATCGGTCAAGTTCCAGTTCTTCGACGAGAACTCTCGCGCTTGCGAGAAATGGCTCTCAACGAACTACAAGAAGGAATACCACATCGTCGACGAATTCCGCGGTGCCGCCAATCGTGCGAACAGCGGTCTCGATGAGCGTACGTCGCCGCTCGTTGTCGGCGGTCAAATGTGGACCCCCTCGGCCTCAGATAAGTCTGTGACCGATAAGGCGGCGCCAGCCAAAGCTGCGGGAACGCCATGAAGCAAAGCAAGAAGGCCTGCCAGCAAAGCAGAGAGGCTGTCGTGATGAAGCGTGTGAGTGTTCTTGGTTTGATTGTGGGCGCGAGCCTCTTTGGCGCGGCATGCGGCGGCGGCAACACGCCGCCAAACACACCGGGCAGCGGCGCTGGCGCACCCCATGCGACAGGCGTCGGTGGCAATCCGGTTGCGGACGCCGCAGCCGCAAGTTTCAAAACCGCGCTCGATTCCTTCTTGGCTCACGACAAGGCGAACGACTGGAACGAGGGGAACTGCGCCAGCGTTGCAAAGGACTTCGAGGCGTCAGTCGATCAGCAGGCGTCCAAGAAGTTCCCTGAAGCCCACTACAACGCCGCGCTTGCATTTCAGCGATGCGACAAGGACAGCGAAGCCAAGGCCCTTTTCGGCAAGGCGCTCTCGGAGGATCCCAAGTTCCATCATGCGAAGGCGGCGATGACGCTCTACCAGCTCAAAGCCGATAACAACGTTGATGCGGCGATCCTCGCGCTCGAGGACATTGTGAAAGAGGCCGCATTCCAGAACGTGCCTGCGCTCGTCAATCTCGCGATGCTCCAAATGGATCGCGATACCGATCACATCGGCGAAACGTGCAAGACCTTCAAGGATGGCAAGCCGATCGAGCTTAGAGATTTTGAGTGCGCGAAGCTCAACCTACAGCGCGCACTGGCAATCGACGACAGCTACATGCCCGCGTTCAATCAACTCGCGCTCTACTATTTCAAGGGCGCGAAGAAGCGCGGCGCTGCGTCGGACGCGAAAGCGGCAGCAACCGCGCCGAAGGTGGCACCTGCACGTGGCAAGCGCGATGTGGGGCGAACTGGAAAGCGTAAGTTCGTTGACGTTCAAGCACTGGAACTAGCGGCACTTGTGTGTTCACAGGCGATCCGCAAAGGACCGACCTACGCTCCAATTTACAACACTGCAGGGCTCATTCAGTCCGAGCTCGGTCAGATCAATGGCGCTGTCGGTTCTTTCCAAAAGGCTGCCGCTCTTGATCAACGCTTCTTCGAAGCGCAAATGAATCTTGCGGCGGTAAACCTTGGGTACCGTGGCTTCGATCGCGCGCAAGAAGCCTACGGCAAGGCGATCGCCGTGAAGCCCAACGACTACGAAGCGCACCTTGGCCTGGCGCTCGCGTTGCGAGGGCAGATCACCGACGTGAACTTCGACAAGCAAGTTCCTGCGGTTCAGTCGGAACTCGACCAGTGCAAGAAGCTCGATGCGAATCGGCCCGATGCGCTCTTCAACGAGGGCATTCTCACGCAAGAGTACAAGGCAAACTCGGGCGGTTCGAAGGACGCGCAAGTCGCACAACTCGAGGCTGCGCTCGCCATCTTTACGACGTTCGTGACAAAAGCTGCCGACAAGCCCGCGTATGCGGAAGGCGTAAAAAAGGCGAACGACCGTATCGAGGACATCAAGGCTACAATTGCCTTCCTCAAAGAGGCGCCCGCGTCCGCAGCTCCGCCTCCGCCAGTTGCTCCCGGGGCCGCGACACCGACGCCAGCGACCGATCCGACCGGTGGAGCGACCGCACCCGCTGCTCCGAAGGACGCGCCTCCGAGCCCAGCACCGGGCCAGCCTTTGGTTCCCAAGCCGCACTAAGTGCGCGTTCTTTTTTCGGAAACTTTCTCGCGCGCGGGCTGTCAGTCCCAGCGCTAGAAGTTCTGCAGTCCGACGTTGACTGACATCATCTTTGGAAGTAGGGCTTCAAGTAGTACACTGCGACTGTAATTCGAGTGTAAAGTTTTGAGGAGGTTGGATCATGAAGTTGTGGCTCGTTTTGGTAACGGTTGCGGCGACGACGGTTTCAGCTTCGGCTTTTGCTCAGCCTAAGCAACCTGGCGGGGCGCCTGCGGCGGGCTCGTCGGGTGTGAAGGCAACGGACACAGGTAAGGACGGCTATGGCTATTCGTTCACCGATGACCCGCTTGCCGCGGGCGGTTTCGGCCCGAACGGGTCGGAAATCAAGGTCCGTGTTTCGGCGGCGCGCGTGACGTTGATCCGTCCTCGTACGTCGTTCGTGACCGAGATGCTCAAGTCGGTTGAGAATATTTGAATCCTTCGCTGTCGTTGGCGAGAGGTTCGGTTCGGTAGCGTTTCGTAGAAAGGCATGAAGGATGGACGGCGAGGCAAAGGGCAGATTTACGCTGACGTTCGCGCTCTATAGCGGTGCGGATCTCATCCGGCGCGAGCATATTGCGGAGGACATTGTCAAGGTTGGCAAGGATCCACGCAGCCATCTGCGCGTTGACGACGAACTCTGCTCGCGCATGCATGCGGTGATCGAGGTCGGGGGACAGCAAGATGTAACCTTGATCGACCTCGGCAACGAACCGGGCACGCTGGTCAACGGTCAGCGCGTCAATAAGAGCAAGGTTCGTCCAGGCGATGAGATTGCGATCGGCGGTACGCGGGTTGTATTCGAGGCAATCGAAGAGACCCACAAGTCCGCGTCGCTTCCCCCAGAGGCCATTCCTGTGTCGATGTCGGCACCAACGCCAGTCGCGACGGCGGCAAGTGTTCCGCCTGCGGGCAGCAACCCCTTTGCGTCGGCTCCAGCGGCGTTTGCGCAGGTACCCGCCCAAGCGAACCAGCCAAATCCATTTGCACCCGTGGCTGCAAATCCGTTTGCAGCCGCTTCGTATGCGGCACCTTCAGCACCAGCAGATGTTGCGACCGGTGGCCCTGGCGTTTCGTACGCGCTGGTGAAGAGCGGTCCAGCCGTTCCTCCCGACGAGGTCGAAGTTGTGCACTTGTCGACCGTCGAAGTGATGGTTTTGTGGGATACGAACGTGCTTCACGTACGGCACCTCACGCCTCCGCGTTCGTTCTATGTGGGCGAGTCCGCGGCCGACTTCCTGATTCCAACCGAGGCATTGGGTTCCTCACGCGCTCCTGTGGTTTCGGTTCGCGGTGGTGGCACTGCGGTGATCGTGCCTCCAGGCGCGACCGGCTATCTCGAAATCGAAGGACAAGGTCGCCAACAATTGGCCGACTTGGTGGCGTCGGGCCGTGCAAGACCGTCAAGTGAGGTTTCGGGCGGTCACGAGATCGACTTGCCAACGGGTGCGAAGGCGCGCGTTGAGCTTCCGTCGGGCATCGCGTTTCACGTCACGGCTGGCAACGCTGGCAAGCCGATTCCGTTTGGTCTTATTGGTGCGATCTCGGCGGCGGTTGCCGGGTACTTCGCGCTTTCGTTCTTCCTCCACTTTGGCGTGATTGCGGCGTTCTTCCTGTTCAAGCCGAACATGGGGATGGGCGATTCGGAAGATCTCGATCGCGATCAGCGGCTCGACCAGATGCGCAAGTACCTTTCGGCTGCAGCTGAGCGTGAACTCGAAGAGAAGCAACTCGAGAACACGAAGGACCAAGCCGATCAAAAAGAAGGCGGCACGGGCACGCGCGCAAAGGGCGAAGAAGGCTCCATGGGCAACCCAACTTCAAAAGACGCCAACAAGCGTTACGGAGTCCAGGGCCCCAAGGACAATCCAGACCCGCACCTTGCGCGTCAGGCGGCCCTCGCAGAGGCGGCGAACTTCGGCATGATTGGGCTTGCGGCCGCAAACACGGGCGGCGATCCCAATGCGCCAACCGCGGAGTGGGGACGCGAGGACTCGTCCGGCGTTGACGACAAGAGCGCACGCGGCAATATGTTCGGCGACGCAATTGGCGACGCGTTTGGTGCTGGCGGTCTCGGCTTGACCGGCACGGGCGAAGGTGGCGGCGGGCGCGGTGAAGGTATCGGCCTTGGTGCATTCGGCGGACTCGGTCACGGCGCAGGAAATGGCAACGGTCAGGGCATCGGCAACGGTCGTGGTGGTCTTGGCGGTGGTCACGCGGCGAAGGCGCCTCGCGTTCGTGAGGGCGCGGCATCGGTCAACGGTCGCCTTCCTCCTGAAGTCATCCAGCGCATTGTTCGTCAGAACTTCGGCCGCTTCCGTATGTGTTACGAGAACGGGTTGCGCAATAACCCAGCGCTTCAAGGCCGTGTCGGAGTGCGCTTCGTCATCGACCGTGAAGGTGCGGTAAGTTCTGTGTCGGACGGCGGTTCGGACATCCCGGATCGCGGCGTGGCGAGCTGCGTCGTCCGCGCATTCGGCGGCCTCTCGTTCCCGAAGCCCGAGGGCGGCATCGTGACGGTCGTGTATCCGATCATGTTCTCGCCGGGTGAGTGAGACGACCTCTGAATGAGTAAGGAGCCCTCGCGTTTTTCGCGGGGGCTTTTTGCGTTTCAAAGGAGCGGATTTGGTTGTTGAAGGTAGACTTCCGGGCGCAGTGCTGCGTATGATTCGCGCCCACAAAAGACGAGGTTATGGCGATGCACAAGGTGTGGCAGGCGGGCTTATTGGCGGGTTTGGTTGTGGCCGGGTTTTCGCCGCTCGTAGGCTGCGACCGCGCAAAGGCCGAAGCTGTCGATCTTTCGAACGAAGGCGACATGACGAAGAAGGGTGGCAACATCGAGGGTGCCATCGCGAAGTGGGAAGAGGCGGCAGCGCTCGACCCGGACAACCACCGCATTCAGTGGCGTCTTATGCAGGCCTACCGCAAGAAGGAAGACTGGGATAAGGCTCTCGCGTCGGCCGTGAAGGCGCAGCGCGCCGATGAGAAACTCAACGGCAAGAAGACGTTTGCTCCGTACTGGTTTGAGCAAGGATATGCGCTTTCGCAGATCGCGGCGACCGGCAAGGGGAAGTGGGCCGACGCGAAGCAACCGCTCGATACTGCGATCCAAATCGACCCCAACTTTGCTGCTGCGTACTACGAGCTCGCGCAGATCCTTCTGCGCATGGACGACGAAAAGGGGGCGATCGAGAACTACAACAAGGCGATCGAAAGAAACCCAAAGGACACCGATTTCTACGGTCCTCTCGCCGAGCTCTACATCAACTTGAATTTCATCCCTCAGGCGGAGCAAATCCTGAAGGAAGGGCTTCCGTTCGCGAAGGAGGGCACAGAAGGCGCCAAACGCGCATACGACTTGCGCGCTCGTTTGGGCCAGGTGCTCGAGCTCAAGGGAGACCTGTCGTCGGCCATCCGAGAGTACGAAGCTGCAAAGAAGACCTGCGGCGCATGCGATGACCACAAGGACGTGCACTTCCTCCTCGGAGCGGCCTATTTCGCCGCGAATCCTCGTCGTACAAACGAAGCATCAAGCGAGCTGCAACGTTTCTACAAGGGTGCTTGCAAGGGTGCCTCGGCTGCTCGCTATCGCGCTGAGTGCGACCAAGCCCTGGAGTTCTCGCGTAAGCTCGGCACGAACCTTTAAGTGAGTCGGGGCCTGCGTTTCGCGTGGAAGTGTTGGACGTGACCACCCAGTTATCGCGTGGTTGAGTCGGGGCGGGCGTTCGCGTTGGGAGTGTCGACGTGACCACCCATTTGTCGCGTGGTTGAGTCGGGGTTAGTTTTCGCGTGGGAGTGTTGGACGTGACCACCCTTCGTGAAACGCCGATTTGCTTTGGGGGGCTTGGGCCGCCTCCCCACGGCGTTTCGGGAAGCTCAACCGCACTGCGAGCCTCAGCATTTTGCTCGCGAAAGTTCATCCCACAACGCTTTGGGGTTCTGTTACCGTTTTTGGTTAGGCATCAAGCGCAGAGCTCGCCGCGCTCGGTGGGATCCTCGATCAACTTCGGCGCGCGCTTGCCTCGGTGAAACTCGGCGCAATGGAACTAACGGAGCGACTCACCCTTCTGGAGCACCAACGCGCCTTTGCGCAGATGCGCGCGCTGCTGGAACATTCACTCGCCGAGAGCTCAAGTCAAAAAGAACGTTCGCAGTTACATTTTCGCCTCGGCCGCTTGTTGAGGGGTCAGTTCTTGCTTCTCGCGGCGGCGCTTAAGCACCTGCAGGATGCGTACAAACTCGATCCGGAGCAATTGGACTGCCTACGTTTTGCGCGGGCGATCTACTGGGAGACCGGGCGTGTTTCGATGGTGCAAAAGCTCCTCGAGATTGAGCTGAAGGCGATCGATGGAGGTGCTTCGCGCCGCGGGCTTCTGCTCGAGCTTGCGCTTGCGCGCGAGGACGCTGGCGACGTTCAGGCCGCGATTGAGGCCGTCCAAAGTATCAATCGTCAAGACGACGTTACGATTGCTGAATTGCGCGGGCTTCGTTGCACGAACGATTCGTGGCAAGAGGAAGTTGCCGAGATACTTCGCACCGCGAACTCGGACGGCGGTGCTTATTTTAGAGCATCGCGTATTGCCCGCAGGTTCGCGCTTGCCGAAGAGAAGCAGTTGCTCCTTCGCGCGTATCAATGCGATCCACTCGCGCACATGGTCGCTGCGCGCGTCGCGACGGTTTGCGAGGCGGCCGGAGAGCTCGAAGCGCTCTGGGATTTGCAGCAACGCCTCGCGGCATCTGCGCCCACGCCCGACGCGCGAGCCGATCGTTGGACGGAGCTCGGCGTTCTTTGGGACGTGCGCCTCGCGCAACCTCTCCGCGCTCGTTCTTGTTACGAAGCAGCGTATCAGGCCTCGCCCGTTGCGCTCTCCGCCTTCATGCGCCTGCTTGACGACAATGCGGTCGACCGCGCATCGCTCGCATCGATGTTGCTCGAAGCGCTTGCGCTGCCCTCAATCGATGAGTCGTCGCGTGCATTCGCACTTGCGCATCTCGGACTTCTTCAAGTTGGACTCGGTCGAATTGATGCAGCAAGAGTTACATTTTTGGAGCTCGCCAAGGTGTCACCTGGTCACCCTGAGCTTCCGCCTTCCTTTGTCGGCGAGTCTGTGCTCGCCGGCGCTCCTCCACGAGACCCCTCAGCCGTCGAGCCCGTCACGGTCAAAGCCATGAAATCACCGCTCAACGAAACACCGGTCGCTTCTGAATCTATCGAACCTGTTTCGCACGAGGCAGCGCGAGAAGCGCCCGCCGCGGACGATGCAAAGATTGCAGAGCTTCGCGCTCTTGCTGAGAAGCAAGATGGTGCCAAGCGATACAACGAATATGTCAAGACGTTGCTGCAACTCGCAGCGGCGGTTGGCCCTCGCGACGAGAAGATTGAGTTCTTTCTCAAGGCCGCTGACATGTTCGTCAACCGCTTTGCCAATCAAGCCGAGGCGATCAAAGCATACGAGGCGATCCTCGCCCTCGATCCTGATCACCACAGCGCCGTTGAGCAGCTGCGGCAGATGTACGAAAAGCGGCGCGACTGGGAGAAGCTTCTCGTGCTGCAGCGACGCGATGCGGAGCGTTTGCCCGTTGGGTCCGAGCGCGCGGCTCGTTTTTTCGATATCGCCAAGCTCGCAACTGAGCGGGTGAAGAAGCCTGAAGTATGCATCGATCTTTGGCAGGAAGTGCTTGAGAGCGACGCTTCAAACGGTGAGGCATTGAGCGCCCTTGCGGGTTTGTACGAGCGGGCAAAGGAGTTCGACAAGCTTGCAACAACGCTCGAGCGGCAGGTTGATGTGAGTTTTGACTCGTCGACGAAGGTTGCGCTGCTTGTCAAACTCGGAACACTTTACGGCGATCGTCTTGGCAACGATGAAGGTGCAGTGGCTGCTTGGCGCGCGCTCCTTGCGATTGATCCAAACGATCGACGTGCACAAGATGCGCTTAAGCGGAAGTTGCTCACGCTTGGCCGTTGGGACGACATCGAAGCGCTCTACGCGGAGTCTGGCAAGTGGGACGAATTTATTCGCCTTCTAGAGCAGCAAGAGGCGAAAGAAACCGCGACCGAGACTAAGTTGCAGTTGCTCTTTAAGCTCGCCGAACTTTGGTCTGAGAAGAAGCAGAAGTCCGATCGCGCCGCGCGTGTGTACGAGAAAGTTCTCGAGCTCGACGCGCAGAACCTACCGGCCGCCGAGGCCCTGATTCCGATTTACACGGCTTCGG
>JAHFDZ010000224.1 GCA_023248745.1 Myxococcales bacterium
TCGCACGCGCTTCGGCAAACTTACCTGACGAAAAGCGCGGCTCGCCAACCTCGCGCGCCACGCGATCCATCTCTTCGGCTGCAATCGCAAGAAAGCGATCGCGCGTCAGCACAAACGCGCCACTCGCCGATTCCACCTTCGAGCCGTGATGAAGCCACTGCCACACTTGTGCACGTGAAATTTCTGCAGTCGCGGCGTCTTCCATCAAATTGTAGATTGGCACGCAGCCATTGCCGCGGAGCCAGGCCTCAAGATACTGCACGCCGACGCGCACGTTGTGCCGAAGGCCATCGTCGGTGCGTGTGCCCTCGTGCAACCGCAGAAGGTCGTCTCGCGTCACTCTGACGTCGAGCCGCTTGTTGTCAATTTGATTGACCGTCTTCATGTGGCCGTCAAAGATCTCGCGCGCAAGACCGACGAGACCTGGATGTGCCACCCACGTTCCATCGTGTCCGGCCTGCACTTCGCGAAGTTTGTCAGCGCGAACCTTCGCCATCGCCACGTCGTTTGCCGCAGAATCATCCTTGATCGGGATCTGCGCTGCCATGCCACCCATCGCGTGAACGCCACGCTTGTGGCATGTCTGAATGAGGAGCTCGACGTACGCTTTGAGGAAAGCCTTGTCCATCGTCACTTGCGCGCGATCAGGCAAAACCGCAGCGTTGTCGAGACAGCGCTTCTTGATAAAACTGAAAATGTAATCCCATCGACCACAATTGAGGCCTGCTGAGTGGTCGCGAAGTTCGTAAAGAATCTCATCCATCTCGAACGCGGCCGGCAGCGTTTCGACGAGGCAAGTTGCCTTGATGGTGCCCTTGGCGATACCGAGCTTCTCTTGCGCAAAGACGAATACATCGTTCCACAATCTCGCTTCGAGATGGCTCTCCATCTTGGGCAAGTAAAAGTACGGCCCGCTGCCACGCGCGAGAAGCAAAGGTGCGTTGTGGAAAAAGTAGAGACCAAAGTCGAAAAGGCCACCCGGAATTGGCGCGCCATCGACAAGGGCGTGCTTTTCGTAAAGGTGCCACCCGCGAGGCCGAACGAAGAGGACGGCCACCTTCTCGTTGAGCTTGTAGGACTTACCGTTCGACTCGAGCGCAATGGTGCGCTTGTTTGCGTCAAGTAAGTTGACTTGCCCGCCAAGCTGATTTTCCCACGTCGGCGTATTCGAATCTTCGAAGTCAGCCATGAACACGTGCGCGCCGGAGTTCAGCGCGTTGATGATCATCTTGCGATCAACGGGACCCGTGATCTCAACACGACGCTCAAGCAGGTCGTCAGGCAGCTTGCCGACTTGCCAATCGCCCGCCCGAACTGCAGCTGTCTCTGCCAAGAAATCGAGCCGCTCCTCGCCCTTGTCAATGCGCGACTGGCGCTCTCTGCGACGCTTCAAGAGTTCGGTCACTCTCGGGCCGAATGCCCGCGTGAGGGACACGACAAAGTCGAGCGCGGCAGGCGTGAGAATTTCATCGAAGCGCGCGCCTTGTGGCGCCCTCAGATCGAGCCCGTCGGGAAGGGTGAAAACCGTCATGCCCCCCTAAGGTTCAGGATGCCGGAGCCCCGGTCAAGCGAAGGGTTTCGTCACCGTGCAGACCTTGTAAAGCCCAGAAAATATTGCCCTGTCAATCTGTAAATCTTGTCATACACTAACGGTATGGTCGCGCGAGCAGAAGACCCTCCAAAACTAGGCGCAAAAGTACGAACGCTCCGAAGGCGCGAGAAGCTCACCCAGGTCCAGCTCGCCGAGAGGCTCGGCATCTCGCCCAGCTACCTCAACCTTATCGAGTCCAATCGAAGGCCCCTTCCCGCGGCGCTCCTCATCACGCTGGCAAAACAGTTCGCGGTCGACCTGCAAGACTTCGCAACGGACAACGACGCGCGCCTCACCTCAGAGCTGATGGAGATTTTTGCCGACCCTAGCTTCGATGCCTACAACTTGACGGGCATCGACTTGCGGGAGCTTGCCACCAATCACCCGAACGTTGGACGCGCCGTCCTCTCGCTCTATCAGGCGTATCAGGCAACGCGCGATGCGAACGAATCGCTCGCGCAGCGCATCTCGCAGGGCGAAGAACTCGGCCCCGTCGAACGATCGCGCATCCCGAGCGAAGAGGTCAACGACCTCGTTCAGAAGTACATGAACTACTTTCCCGAACTCGAAGAGGCGGCCGAAGGTCTGTGGAAAAGAGCGCACCTCGATCGCGAAGAATTGTATCCCGGCCTTATTCGCTATCTCGAAAAATCGTTGGGCATCACCGTTCGCATCGCGCGTTGGGGCGACGAGCCCGGTCTCGTACGAAGATACGACGAAGCCGAAAAGCGACTGACGCTGAGTGAGCTACTACCGACTCGCAGTCGAACATTTCAACTTGCGCAT
This sequence comes from Myxococcales bacterium, assembly GCA_023248745.1. GTDB lineage: Bacteria > Myxococcota_A > Polyangia > Polyangiales > Polyangiaceae > JAHFDX01. The sequence goes on from JAHFDZ010000224.1 coordinate 2,378, forward strand.
CAAATCGCGCACATCACACAACGCGCTGCGCTCGATCGCATTGCGCAAGATCCGCTCCTCACCGGCGAGGAATCGCGCAGTCTCGCACGCCTCGCGCTCGCCAACTATTTTGCGGGCGCCGTGCTCATGCCCTACGGACCGTTTCTCGAAGCCGCACGCGCCGAACGCTACGACATCGAAGTCATCGGTCGTCGTTACCGGGTTGGCTTCGAGCAAGTATGCCATCGCCTCACCACACTAAGGAGGCCAGGCGCTGAAGGAATTCCGTTTCACATGATTCGCATCGACGTCGCCGGCAACATCTCGAAGCGCTTCAGCGCGTCAGGCATTCGCTTCGCACGGTTCAGCGGTGCATGTCCAAAGTGGAACATCTTTGCCGCGTTCATGACACCGGGCATGCTTCGTATTCAGATCTCAACCATGCCCGATAACGAATCTTACTTCTGCATCGCGCGGACGATTCACAAAGACTCCGGCGGCTATCACTCGCAGCAGCCCGTTTCAGCCATTGGGCTGGGTTGCAAAATTGAATACGCGAAGGCACTCGTTTACGCCGATGGCGTCGACGTGGACCACCTTGCGATGGCGGTGCCCGTGGGCGTGACTTGTCGCGTCTGCGATCGCACCGAGTGCGAGCAACGCGCCTTCCCATCCCTCAAGCATCCGCTTCAAGTCGATGCGAACGTGCGAGGCGTCTCCATTTACACACCGGTTCGCGTCAATTCGTCTGGTTGACGAATGCGAACCAAACGAAAATTGTCAGCTACCGGCTGTTCCGCACTTCCATCGCAGGGAGCACGATCGAGCTTACGCGCCGTGACTCGCAAAATCTTCGTAGGTTGTCGACCTGCCGCCAAATAGCGTCGAGTTGATCTTCGCTTTCGGCCTCGCGCGCATCGAGCAGCAAACTGTTGAGCTCAGCCATGTCGTTCGGCTGAGCCACGCCCCTCACCTCAACCAAGGTGATCTCAATGTGCTCGATAAGTTCGTCTTTGCGTCCCATCGCAAGCTACCCCACACCGGCGTCGCACCGGATGCATAACCTAGCGCCGAATCGGACGTCGGCAACACCGGACGTTCAATTTTTCACTCTTGCAAGACGTACGAAGCTCAGCCTTTTGCCAATCGATCACCGCGCATCACAAGTGCGGTCATTGCGGGGACCACCAACGCATCTCCGGCCCGCCAAGCGATAGGCAACGAGCCTGACGAATCGAGTTCCACCGTGTAGGAATCCGCAACGTCAGGCAGGACGAACCTCATGTCGCGCGCTTCGGCGTTGAACACGAGAAGGTGCCCGTGCTTGTCGGCGCTTTTGGCACCGTTGCCAACAAAGAGCGCGAGCATCGCAGCGGTCGGCGCCGTCCAATCACCAGGCGCCATCGGCTTACCGTCTGCTCGGAACCACGCACTATCGATCCCGAGCCCTAGCCTCGCACCACGCAAAAACGAGCCCCGACGAAATCCAGCTTCGCGCTTTCGCAACGCTGCGCACGCGCGCACGAATTCGAGAATGCTCTTTCGCGATTCGGTAGTGCCCCAATCGACGTACGACAACTCGTTGTCTTGAGCGTAGGCGTTGTTGTTTCCGTGCTGGGTACGGAAGAGCTCGTCGCCCATCGACAACATGGGGACGCCTTGGGAGAACCAAAGCGAGACGAAGAAATTTTTCACCTGCGCAAGTCGCAACGCCGTGATGAGAACGTCGTCCGTTTCGCCTTCGACGCCGAAATTCTGGCTGTAGTTCTCGTCGGTACCGTCGCGGTTGTCCTCGAGATTCGCCTCGTTGTGCTTGCGCTCGTACGAAACAAGATCGCGAAGCGTGAACCCATCGTGCGCGGTGATAAAATTGATGCTCGCAGAAGGGCCGCGTCCGTCGTCGCCAAACAGGTCACTCGAACCCGTGACGCGATATCCCATTTCGGAGATCACGCTTCGATCGCCACGCCAAAATCGTCGAATCACGTCACGATAGCGGCCGTTCCACTCTTTCCAGACGATCGGGAAATTCCCAACTTGGTAGCCCTCTGGGCCCAAATCCCACGGCTCGGCGATGAGCTTGACTGACGAGAGAATCGGGTCTTGGTGAAGGATATTGAGAAATGACGCATGCCGATCAAAGTGATGGCCATGGCGACCCAGCGCCGCCGCGAGGTCGAAGCGGAAGCCATCGACGTGCATCTCGGTAACCCAATAACGCAAGCTGTCGCATATCAACTTGAGCGTCTGCGGATGGCTCACGTTGAGCGAATTTCCACAGCCCGTAAAGTCTTCGTAGTGATCGCGTTGGCTTGGCTTGACGCGATAGTAAACTTGGTTGTCGATCCCGCGCAGTGAGATCGTCGGCCCGTGTTCGCTGCCCTCGCCCGTATGATTATAAACAACGTCGAGAATGACCTCGATGCCTGCTTTGTGAAGCAGCTTGACCATCTCGCGAAACTCATCACGTGCCTTAGTCGGGTGCGTGGCAAGACGCTGCTCGGGCGCGAAAAACGATATCGGGTTGTATCCCCAGTAATTGACGAGCCCCTTGTCGCGAAGAAACCCTTCGTCTGCACAGTCGAATACGGGCAAGAGCTCGACTGCCGTCACACCGATCGATTGCAGATGCGCGATCACTGCGTCGTGCGCCAAACCGACGTACGTGCCACGAACGGACTCTGGAACAAGAGGATGCGCAGAGGTCATGCCCTTGATATGTAACTCGTACAGTACAGTATCTTCCCAAGAGGTTCTCGGCGCGCGATCGCCTTCCCAATCGAACGCGTCATCGCACACAACGCCTTTCGGAACGTAAGGCGCACTGTCTCGCAGATCGGCAAGCGACGCGCTCCGCGGATCGAAACCGTACACGGCCTTGTGGTTTTGCACCTTGCCGTCGAGCAATCGTGCATAGGGATCGACCAGGAGCTTCGCCGCGTTAAAGCGCTGGCCTGAAGTCGCCGCATAGTTACCGAAAACGCGATACCCGTAGCGTTGACCAGGCTTTACGCCCTCGAGGTAACCGTGCCAAACGTGCTCCGTGTAAGACGGCAAGGCATATCGCGTTTCGCCCCCACGCTCGTCAAAGAGGCACAGCTCAACACGTTCGGCATTTTCGGAGAACAACGCGAAGTTCGTGCCTCGCCCATCAAACGTGACGCCAAGCGGCGCATGTCGGCCAATTTGTACCTTCACAGTTACAATCTCGCCGCGTCGGAAACGAGACCCTTGATGCGATCGAAGCGGGCGCCGAGCACACTGTCTACAAGCGCCGTTTCAATCGACCAAGGAAGGCGAAGCGTCCAGTTGTCTGGACCGACGGTGCCGGGAGTGTTGATGCGCTCGGGCAAGTCGACAAGTTCTTGTACCAGCGTCAGCGCAAGCTCTGAGCGCGCGCCATAGAGCCAGGTAAGCCACTTGACCATTTTCTCATCATTGGTCGCGTCTTCGGCGAGGGCCATTTTTTCGCGCAGCTGCGCTTGCTCCCAAGGCTGCAGGTCGCCAAACCACGCTGTAATCGGCTGCGTGTCGTGCGTGCTCCATGTCGCGACACTCACCTCAGGAAAGGAACCTGGATCTCGAAACTGTCCGTGCTCTTGCTCCCAAGGCAACACTTTGTAACCAGGCGTATTGGTCTGCGCGAGCGTGTCGCGAACGAACTGCGGAATGATGCCAAGGTCTTCGGCGATCACCTTTGACGGGCTCGCTTCATGCACAAAAAGATCGACCAGCTCTCGACCGCGACGGGCCTGCGCTTCATCGCCTTCGTTGTCAAAATAGCCACGACGATCACCTTCGAGTTCACGCACCCACTGGCGGAAGTAACCAACGAGATGATCCACGCGAAACGCATCGAACAGTTGCGCCATCCGCCTGGTACGCGAACGCATCCACTGCCAGTTCGACTCGGCCATTCTTGGCATGTTGTACGGAGGTAGTCCCCAATCTTGACCTTCAGCCGAAAGAGCATCCGGCGGAGCGCCAAGCGAGAGGTGCAAGTGAAACTCGCCACCATGACTCCACACGTCGGCGCTATCGCGCGTGACCACGAACGGAAGGTCTCCCATGAGAACCATTCCCTCGCGAGCAAGCTCTGCTCTCATCGCATCCCACTGCTTCGCCGCGTGCATTTGGACCCACGCGCGTTTCAGCATGGCGCGCGCATGAACAAGACGCGCCTGCGCGAGTGCGCGGGGATCGCGATCACGCACTCCGGCCGGCCACTCTGTCCAAGAGCACTCTCCGTGCTGCGCGCGAAGCGCCATGAAAAGCGCATAGTCTTCGAGCCAATGCGCTTCTCGCGATGCGAACGCCAAGAGCTCGCGCGCGCTATCGCCCTCTAGCGCCCAGTCGTTTTCGATGAACCGTACGAACGCGGCATCAAGAACTTTCTCCTTGAGATCTCGAACGGCAACGTAGTCGACACGCGTCGCGTCTTTGGCACGCACAAGGGCATCGAGCCCTTCGGCGCCTAGCGCGCAACGAATCAACGCATCGTCAACTTCATTGATATCGGCCAGTCGGAGATACACGGGATCGATCGCGAACGCGCTGAGCGCTCCGTAAGGACTTGACTCACCACGCGGCATTTCGAACACCGGCAACACCTGAAGCCACGATTGGCCCGCGCGTTTGAGCCACCGTGCGAAAGCGGGCAAGTCGGCAAGCTCGCCGATTCCCCAGCTTTTTTCGCCGTAAATTGAGAAGAGCCCGACTGTCGTGCCTGCTTTGCGCATTGCTAGGGGCTACAATAAGAAATCTATCACCCGCGCGGCGAAACTTTCGCGCATCGAAACGGTCAAACTGTCGTGTTGCGGACTCCCGTGTCGGTCATTGTCTCTGCGGCGTGCCATTTGCTCGTCGCGGTGACATTTTTCGCGAACACGAAGCGCGTGTCGGGAGAAGCGCACGCTGCGGCGTTGCCACCGCTCGTGGGGATTTCGGTGGAGCTTGAGCCGCGGGAAGAGAAGGGGGCAGCGGCAGCGGCAGCGTCAGCGTCAGCGCCAACGTCAGCGTCAGCGTCAGCGTCAGCGCCAGCGTCAGCGTCAGCGTCGGCACATGCGGCGGCACGAGCTTCGGCTTCAGCTTCGTCGGCGGGAGGGCCTTTTGGGGCTGTTGGGGATAGTCGCGCTGTGAATGTGCGTCAGACTTTTGTGAGGGCGTTCGTGCTCTCGGCGGGGGCGGATCCCATTTGGGCGCGGGAGGAAATTGGATCGTCAAGTTCTGGGACGATTGAGATCGAGATCGATGAAGAGGGCCATCTCGTTCGTTCGACCATCGTCGGACAGCCTTCGGTTGCGTTGCGTCAGGGATTGGAGCGGGCGCGGGCGGCGTTTGGGTCGCGGCTCTTTGTGGCGAACGGGGCGGTGACGCGTCTTCGGGTGTCGATCGTTGTGCAGGACTCAAAAGGCGAGGCTCTTACTTACGACTGGCAGCCTTTGAGCTCGGACTACGGAACGGGGTACTTTACGTCCGCAGATCGCAGGGTTGTTGTGCGGGTGCATCGCTAGCAGCCCACACTCGAAGCGCGGCATCCGCTACGACCGATTGAGGTCCTGCTTGAGCTTCGCGCTCGCGTGGAACGTGAGCACGCGACGTTCGCTGATCTCCATCGGGTCGCCCGTTTGCGGATTACGGCCAGTTCGCGATCGCTTGTCGCGCAAAATGAAATTGCCAAAACCGCTAACCTTGATCTTCTCGCCGCGGCCGAGCGTTTCTTTCATCGTCTCGAATACGAGATCGACAAGCTCGTTCGCGCGTTTGCGCGATAGGCCTTTGACAGCGTCTTGAACCGCGGCTGCGATCTCAGCTTTCGTCATAGCGAGCGGTTGATAGTACCCGCATGAGAGCGCTTGCGTTCCTCAAAAATGCACCCTCGCATCCAGGGCCCGATTGGGCTCTCGGCACGTCCCAGCCACAGCTCCGATCGGAAAATTGATATAGGATCGCGACATCAAACGGTGCCACCTAAACCGCGCGTGAACGAGGGACACACACATTGAACAAGTCGCTTGAGAAACTTGCATCGGCGCTCGAATCATCTCGCGCCACCTGGCAAATTGTTTTGTTCGGGATTGCAGTACGCGTTTCGATGTTGCTCGTCCTCATCTCGCGGCCGCTTTCAGACGACGCGCTCGACTATCACGGCATGGCGCTTCAACTGCTCAGCGGTCTCCCGTTCGAACCCGATTGGCCGCCTGGCGTGCCTTACTATCTGGCGTTGGGTTACAAAATATTTGGCGAACATCCGACTGTCGGACGCGTGCTCATGCTCCCGGTCTATGTCGCATTTTCGGCGGCTCTCTTTTCGTTCACGCAAAGCGTGGCCAACCGTCGCGCCGCCAATATCGCGCTGCTCATCTTTGCGCTGTACCCGTCGTACATTTTCGTTTCGGTGACCCCTCTGACGCAGCTTCCTGCCGCTGCCCTTCTGCTCGCGTCGCTCGTCGTCGGAAGGCTCTGCATCGCCGAACGCAAGCTCGTGTGGTTCGTGTTGCTCGGAGCGCTGTCGGGCCTCTTGGTGCTCGCGCGGCCGCCAAATCTCTTGGCGTGCGCCGCTATCCCATTGCTGGTGATCGTCCGCACGCGCAAGTTGACCGCGATTGTCGGTCCTGCATTGTCGTTTGCGCTTCTCTTTGGCGCGTGGACGTACAAGGCCCACAGCATGACGGGGCGCTACCTGTTCATCAACAACTCCAACTCGCAGAACATGTATTACGGCAACAACGAGTGGACTCCTCTTTACCGAACCTGGTGGTTCGGTTCACACAAGCGAGGCGAGCCCGGTGTTCCTGACGCGTTCGTCGAAGAGCACTCGCGCCTTTCTGCAACCGGTACCGCGCAACGAGACAAGGCGTTCTCGCAAAAAGCGATGGAGCACATTCGTCAACATCCGGAACTATTTGTCGTTCGGAGTCTAAGTCGCGTTCGAACGTTCTTCGCATTTGACACGTTCGCAGGTGCTCAGTTCGTGAAGAAGGGTGCCGCGAAAAAGGCCGGCTACGCGATCCTCGGTATCGATGCACTGTTCTATCTAGGAACGATGCTCCTCGCGATCGTTGGCTTGTTTTGGAAAAAGTCCGCAGACGCACCCAACTCAACGACGCCCATCACGCTGGCGCGAGACACTCTTCAGCTCGCGCTGGTCGGCGCGCTGTTTACGGCCCTGCCTTATTTTCTCTCGTTCTCCCATCCGACATACCACTTCGCAGTAGTGCCGATCTTTGGAGTCTTCGCCGCCGATGCGATCAGTCGACGACTCGGTGGCGAAAAATTTGAGTGGCGCGAGCTTCCCAAAGCGCGCAAAACGATGCTGGTCATCACCACGGTTGCTTTTCTTTTGATTCAAGTCGAATGGGTGTTCCACATGGCGGATCGCGCTTGAGCCTCACACAATCCTTCGCGCGCCCAAGCTTGTTGGTGTGCCTTCTCGCGACCACAGGTTGCGCGAAGTGCAACGCGACAAGCCCAGTCGACGCCGAGCACACGCCGCCCGACGGCGGATCGTCACAAGTTGATCCGCCGTCGAACATCAGCTCCGCAACTGCCACTGCGACAGTCGGTCCCGCGCAAGCGCCGAGCCTGCTACTCACGCCGTCGCCTGCCGGTTCGCACCCCCGTCTCATTCTCACGCCGAAGTACCTCGAAGAACTTGCAAGGCGCGCGAAGCAGCAATCGCCCGAGTGGACTCGCCTGCAAAGTTACTGCGACAAGTACATTTCAGGTCACGTCGAGTGGCCCGACGGAAACAGCTACGCGGATGCCCCCCACATTGGCCATGGCTATCAAGGCAGCGGCTGCATCGATGCGATCGTCAACCTTGGCGTTTGCTACCAAGTTCAAAAAGCGCTCGACCCTTCGAAGGCCGATCCCTACGGCAAGAAGGTCGTCGACATCCTCAACAAGATGAGCGAGTCGAC
>JAHFDZ010000436.1 GCA_023248745.1 Myxococcales bacterium
GGATGCGGTGCGCGAGATTCGACGCTGCGTTGCGAACGGCTTTGTCGGCGTGCGCTTGCTCCCTTGGCTGTGGGACTTGCCACCCGACGATCGTCGTTACTACCCCGTGTATGCAACGTGTGTTGAGTTGGGCGTTCCGTTTTGCACGCAAGTTGGGCACACCGGACCCTTAATGTCGTCCGAACCTGGACGGCCGATTCCTTATTTGGAACGTGTTGCGATCGATTTCCCAGAGCTAAAAATTGTGGCCGGTCACATCGGCTATCCGTGGACGAGCGAAGTGATTTCGCTCTCAAGAAAGTTTCCGAACTTTTACGTCGATACGTCCGCATACAAAGCGAAGCGCTGGCCCGCAGAGTTCATCGAATTCTTGCGAGGGCCGGGCAAGACCAAGGTGATGTTTGCAAGCGACTTTCCGATGATTACGCCGTTTGCTTGCTTCGAAGGGCTGGATGCACTTTCGCTCGATGCGCAGTCGTTGCGTTTGCTCATGCGCGATACGGCGTCGTCCGTATTTCGGTTGGCCCTTTCTTGACAGAATGTAAACTAAATTGACTATGAACGCCGTTGCCATTTTTGCAGGTGCCAATAGCGGAGCCCATCCGATTTACGTCGAGAGCGCGCGCGAACTCGGGCGTGCGCTCGCCGTGGCGAACTTACGCGTTGTCTACGGAGGGGCCCACGTTGGCGTCATGGGCGCAGTTGCCGACGGCGCGCTCGATGCTGGCGGTGAAGTGGTTGGCGTGATGCCTCAATTTTTAGTCGACCGCGAGATCGCTCATCTTCGTTTGACCGAGCTCGTTGTCGTCAAGACGATGCACGAGCGCAAAGCGCAAATGATGAATCGCGGCGACGCGTTCATTGCGCTACCTGGTGGCAGTGGCACGCTCGAGGAGATTTTCGAGGCGTGGACGTGGAGCCATGTCGGACTGCACCCCAAAGCGTGCGCGTTATTCAACGTGAACGAATTTTACACACCGCTTGTTGCATTTCTCAGGCACACCGTCGCTGAGGGCTTCGTTCGACAGGCGAACCTGGACGATCTCATCGTCGAAGACGATTCGGAACGATTGATCGCGCGTCTGCAGAATGCGCCGGTTCCCGCGAATCGTTGGTAGGCCAGCCATCTGGCTTCACGCGACATTCGAAAATAGGAACTCGCGCGAGACTGCAAAATTTGAGACGCTGGAGGAACATCATGAGCGTGCTTTCAAAACTCGCGTGTAGTCTCGGCCGCGCTGATGAACAGGCAAACGTTGCCCTCGCCGAAGCACTGGTCAAAAAGCGAGACGCTTCCGCCATCAAGGAATTGGCCTCTGCCCTCACCGGTGGCACGAAGGCCGTTCAAAACGATGCCATCAAGGTGCTTTACGAAGTTGGTTCTCGAAAGCCAGAGCTCGTCGCAAGTCATGTGTCTACGTTCCTTGCGTTGCTCAAGAGTGGCAACAATCGAAACGTCTGGGGTGCCTTGCAAGCGCTCGAATCGATAGCCGAGCTGCGCGCCAAAGATCTCGCGCGTCACTTGCCGGATATTCTCTACGCGGCCGACAAAGGTTCTGTGATCGCAAAAGACAAAGCGATCGCGATTTTGGTTAAGCTCTCGGCATCAGGGTTTGCAAAGGACGCGTTGCCTTTGTTGCTCGCGCGCTTGAAGGACGCCGCGCCCAACCAGTTTCCGATGTACGCCGAGCAAGCTGCCTCCGTGATCACTCCCGCACATTCGTCAACTTTCAAGACCATTCTCAACGCGCGACTCGCGAAGATTGTGCAGCCGGCGAAACGCAAACGTATCGAGAAGGTGCTGAAGGCGCTGGGCGCTGCGCGATGATGACTCGACATTAAGGGCGGACAAATCGAGTATCTCGCGCGCCGATTCGTTCTGAGAATACGAGCTCGCACGTGACTTATCTTCTCACACATCAATGGGTCGCAAGCGCGGGTGAGACAAGTCGTTTCCGGTGCTCTGGGTTGCATCCCCAAGGTGAGCTCCTGTGGTTGCCAGCGTACCTCTTGATGCATCGCGAAAGCGACGCTGCGGCGACCCGCTGTCGCTACAAACTCAATGTGGGGGCCTGCTTGAGTGAAAAATGCGAGGCATCATCCACAAGATCTGACAGCCTTGTCCTATGGACCGTCGAACTTTCATCGGCTCGAGCGTATTGGGTTCCCTTTCCTTCGCTGCGCCCGGTTTGTGCGCAAGTCACAGCAAGTTCATTGGCAAGGACGTCCTGAAGCAGGACCTCGGTGGTCTGCCCTATCACCCGCTCGTATTCCATCTCGACCTGGCGATCCTCGCCTATCAACTGTACGCGCAGACGTTGGTGTGGCCGTTCGATCCCTATTACGAAGACCTGAACAATCCTCACGGAGAGCGATCGGAGTTCATCAAGAGGTTACGCGGACGCATGCGATCGAAAGATAGTCCCTTCAGAAAGTACCGTGGCCCCGGCGCGCTGGGCGAATTCGACGACAATGCGTCTCACGATCCCATCTTGTATCAGTACAGTCGTTTGCATCCCTCGAGCAGCACCCTTTCGAATCACGAGGGAACGTGGATTGAGCACGCCGTACCTGATGCGATCACAAAGCCGATCCACGACGTGTACGTTTGCTATCGCAAGACTGGGCAGCCCACGGGCAATGTGGTTGTTGATCGCATCGCGAGAGGTAGCAGCGCCGGCGCGCGCGATCTGCTCCTGGCGTTCGAAGGTGGGACTGGCGACAAGGGCGAAAGCGGGCAACCGGCCTCTCAGAGCCTGATGGGGTTCGTCTTGGCTCGCCACTCACGAGCGGTAAGCGATAGTTACGATATCCATATCGCTTTTCGCGGAAGCCAGAGCGGTTCGCTCGCGCGCGCATTTCGGCAGGCGATGAGCGACCACCACGCCGCCGGAAATCCCGACTGGATCACCGACATGGGAACCGACCTTGTGGGCAACGGTGAGGGCGGCGAAGCGGTAACGCTTGTGGGGGAGGTCAACCGAGGGTTTGCACGCGCGATGACTTCGATCTTACCGCAGGTTTTCGCGGCAATGAACGAGGTGTCCGCGTTGCAATCGGGTCGCGTTCCCGATCGCATCTTCGTTACGGGTCACAGCCTTGGTGGCGCACTGGCGCAGCACTTTGTCAGCGCAGTCCTGATGGGTGGTT